>NZ_JBZFLK010000004.1:0-356588 GCF_058448985.1 Pseudonocardia sp. DxW
AAGATCAAGACTGCACCAGCGAGATGATCACAGTACCGAGCACGCCACCCGAACGTGACGCGCCGTGACACCACCGCATCTGTGCCAGAGCCGGAGATCGGACAGACCCCTGGTGCCCGCGTCGCGCCACCTGCAACGGGCGGTGATCGTGGTCGAGTCCCGATCTTTGCGCAATCGTGACGATCGGGGGCGTGGGAGGGGCGCAACTACGGGGAATACGCTCCACCTCGGTGTGCCGGGAAGTCTGGTCGGCGAACAGTTCATGCTGTCGCCGAAAGGGTCGTGGTGGAGATCTACCGCTCGGAATCCGGTCGCCGGTTGGTGCAGGAGTGGTGTCGGCGGGAGCTCACGGGCGCCTTGCCCTCCGCGCAGCGCCGCGTGGTCGAGACGTCCTTGGGACCGACCCACCTGACCAGCGTGGGCTCCGGTGCGCCGGTCGTCCTGCTACCGGGAACGAACTGCGGAGCGGCGACGTCGCTGCCGTTGATCTCGGCGCTCGGGACCTCGTTCCAGGTGACCGTTGTGGACCTGCCGGGCCAGCCGGGGCTGAGTTTGGGCGTGCGCCCGAACGACGACCTCGTCGCCCAGCACCGGCAATGGCTCGCACAGGTGTTCACCGAAGTCGGGCGTGCGGGTCGACCGCTGCTGGTCATAGGTGAGTCCCTCGGTGCTGCGATCGCCCTGTGTGCCGAACCCGGTCCGCACATCGGGGGTCTTGTACTGGTCGTCCCGGCCGGGCTCATCGGTGCCCGCGTTGACCTGATGACGCTCGCGGCGACGCTGCCGTGGCTGATGCGGCCGACCCCGGGGCGGGCTGCACGGCTGATCGAGACGATGTCCGGTGGCGCGACGCTCCTCGACCGTGATCGGCTGGTGGAGTGGATGACCATGGTTCCGAAGCACGCTCGCAGCAGCCTGGCTCCTGCTCCGCTCCCGAACGGCGTGCTGACCGCATGGAGGAGCACACCGTGTCGAATCCTCGCAGGTGGGAAGGATCGGTTCTACGCACCTCGGCGTCTCGTCGAGCCCGCGCGGAGAACGTTGCATGCCAGCACCACCGTCGTCGCCGATGCCGGCCACCTGTTGACACACACCGCGCCGGACGTCGTCGCTGACGTGACCATGGAGATGCACCAGCTCATCGGCGATGCCGCCTGACTGCAGCCGACCACTCCGATATGCGATCCGACCAGTGGGCACGACACACGAGGGTGCGGGTCCCCGGCTCGGCTACGGCGGCACTCGCTGCTCGCCTCGTCATCGGCCGGTCGAGCTTACCGATCCGACGGCGCCGGTCAGGGCCCGTCCGACGTCCGTGACCAGGATCGGTGATCGTCACCGTGCTCCGACGTCGATCGCGCAGGTCTGCCCTCGGTCAGGAGACCGGGGGTTCGCTGCAGATGCCGGACCTGCGACCGGGCCCGGCACGTTCCCTGCTGGTCAGGTTGGTGATCGCCGTGCTCACCGTCGTGGCCATGACGCTGATCGTCTACGCCGGTCGCGACGGCTACGTCGACAGCGTCGACGACGAGGTCACGTTGATCAATACGCTCTACTACGCGACGGTGTCGCTGTCGACGACCGGTTACGGCGATGTTCTCCCGGTCACTCCGGGCGCCCGGGCCGTGAACATCGCGGTGATCACCCCGCTGCGGGTGCTGTTCCTGATCGTCCTCGTCGGGACGACCGTCGAGCTGCTCACCGAGCGGTCCCGGCAGGCGTTCCGGATCCAGCGCTGGAGGTCCCGCGTGCGCGAGCACACCGTCGTCGTCGGATACGGCACCAAGGGCCGGGCCGCGGTCGAGACGCTGCTGGGCGACGGCGTCGAGCCGGAGAAGATCGTGGTGGTGGACACCGACCGGTCCCGGCTCGACGTCGCGTCCGGGCTGGGCCTGGTGACCGTGTCGGGCAACGCGACCCGGTCGGCGGTGCTGCGGATCGCCGGGGTGCAGCTGGCGACGACGCTGGTCGTGGCCCTGGACCGGGACGACACCGCGGTGCTGGTCACGCTGACCGCCCGCGAGCTGTCCCGGTCGATCTCGATCGTCGCGGCGGTCCGGGAGGCGGAGAACGTGCACCTGCTCCGCCAGGCAGGGGCCAGCTCGGTGATCGTCTCGGAGGAGACGGCGGGCCGGCTGCTGGGCGTCGCGACCCGGACCCCGGCCGTCGTCGAGGTGGTCGAGGACCTGCTGACGCCCGACGTGGGCTTCGCCATCTCACAGCGACCCGTCGAACCCGCCGAGGTCGGCGGGTCGCCGCGACACCTGCCCGACATCGTGCTCGGCGTCATCCGGAACGACCGACTCCACCGGGTGGATGCGACGACCGTGGACACCGTGGAACCCGGCGACCAGCTGCTCTACGTTCGCAGCGCAGCCTCGCCGGCGACCGCGGACGACGCGCTGTCGCGTGCGGCCACACCGAGCACTCCCACATTGCGTGGCAGTGAGGCAGGCCGTGTACAGCACGACCCGGAACCGTCCACGCGGCCGGGCGCCGACCAGCAGGGCCACGCCGGTCGTCGCGGCCGGCGAAGAAGCGGCTGACGCTGAAGCAGCGCTCCGCGAGACACTAGTCTGGCGACCGCCAGGTCAGCCTTCGGTCTCCCTGTGGCCATCGCTGACCGAGCAGACTCGTTCCACCACGTCCACGCCGTTCGCGAGGCCGTCCTCAGCGCGGATCATGCGACCGAGCCGGGACGCGTTGACCTGGTAGTCGTCACTCCGGACGAGCTCGCCGAGCCGACCGGCGAGTCCGTCGACCACCTTCCTTCTCGGCAGGGGCGCCGGGCCGGCACCGACCGCGTGAACACGTGCCCCCCAGAACGGTTGGTCACCGAGGAACGGGCAGACCAGCGTCGGTTTCCCGGCACGCAGCCCGGCCGCGGTCGAACCGGCACCACCGTGGTGGACGACCGCGGACACGCGGTCGAACAGCCAGTCGTGGGGTACGGAGTCGACCACGAACACATCGTCGGACTCCGCCGCCCCCGCGCGAAGACCACCCCAGCCGGTGGCGATCACCGCTCGCAGCCGGTTCACCCGAAGCGCCCGGAGAACAGCATCGTGCCGCTCATCGGCACGCTTGCCGAATCCCATCGAACCGAATCCGACGTATACCGGTGCGACTCCGGCGGAGAGGAAGTCGGTCAGCCCGGTATCCGGCCGCCAGGAAGGGTCACGCGGGAGGAACCAGTAGCCGGTGACGTGCGCCGAGGCCGGGAAGTCGCCCGGTACCGGCAGGAGATGCCTGCTGTAGGGGTACAGGACGTGCACCGGTGAGCCGTCCGGACCTCGCAGCGGGTCGGTGAACCTGCCGATCCTCCCCAGCCCGATCCGGCGACGGAAGTCATTGATCATGCCGCCGTACATCACCGTCGCCGCTCGGGTGAATGCGAAGGAGGCGCGATTGGCGCGAGCCCCGAGCGACGCGCCACCGAGGAACGGGATCGAGAAGTCCCCGGTCGGGGTGTAGAAGGGAAGCGGGATGGACAGCACCCCGGGGACACCCAACGCTTCGGCCATGTGCGGGCCTGCGAGGCATTTGGGGTGATACACGATGATGTCCGGCCTGTCGGTCTGCGCAGCTGCCCACTGCTCGTCGACGTGCTCGCGCATCGCCTCCCGCATGAGGGGCAGGCTGCGCAGGGCGTCGCGGGCTCCGCTCAGCTCGCGCATGACCTCCTGCAACATCGCGAGCATGCGCGAGCCCGCCGGGCGAAGATCGACGCCCGCTGCCTCGACGAGGTCGCGGAAGCCATCCGGCACCGCCAACGACACATCATGGCCACGACGGCGCAGCGCAGCCCCGAACGCGGCATAGGGCTGGATGTCGCCACGGGTACCGAAGCTGGTGACGAGAACGCGCACGAGACCACCCTGTCGGGTCACCCGGACATGACCGGGCACGGATCATGAATCGCCGACCAGACTTCCCGGCACACCGTGCGGAAACATACAGCGCCAGGACGCCGACCGGGAGAGATCGCCGGGGACCGCTGGACCGAGGCCGGTCTCGTGTTCACCGCACCGCTGGGCGGGCACGTCTCACCACGCACGCTGGCCGCGCAGTGGCACGTGATCCGGACGGCGGCCGGCCTCGGGCGTACGCGGTTCCACGATCTGCGGCACACAGCGGTGTCGCTGCTACTCGCCCTCGGGGTTCCGCCGCACGTCGTCCGGGAGATCGTCGGGCACAGCGACGTCAAGGTCACCATGACCGTCTACGCCCACGGCAACCTCGATGAGAAGGCCGCCGCTCTGACCCAGCTGAGTACCGCTGTTACCGGCGCGTTGCTGTCACCAGTTGCTGTCAGCGAGGGGCAGGAGGACCGATCGTGATCGTCGATCATGGGCCTGACCTGTGGCGGAAGCGGGGGGATTCGAACCCCCGGTCCTTTCGGACGCTCGCTTTCAAGGCGAGTGCATTCGGCCGCTCTGCCACGCTTCCGCGGGGAAGGCTACCGGTCCCCCTGGACGCGCGGATCCACCCCGACGCGCCGAGCGCTCGTGTGCCGTTGCACGGCGTGTGGTGGGATCTTCCCGACTCGTCAGGGGAGGTCGACGTGCGGTTCGACGAGAACGCCCGGCTGGACACGTCCGGGGTGGACGACCTGCGTGGATCCGGCGGCCGGGGCGGCGGGATCGGCGGGGGCATCGGTGGCGGCGTCGGCGGGCGGGTCGCCGGGGCCGGCGGCGGGCTCGGCATCGTCGGCGTGATCATCTATCTGCTGCTGTCGAACTTCGCGGGCGTCGACCTGGGCGGGATGGCGGCCGGCGGCGGCTACCCGGGCCTGGACCAGGTCGGCTCGGGGCAGACCGCGTCGACGTCGTCGTTGGAGCAGAACTGCGCGAACGGGGCGTCCGCGAACGACTCGACGGACTGCCGGATGGTCGCCGTCGCGAACTCGCTGGACGACTACTGGGCGACCCAGTTCAGCTCCGGGTTCGAGCGTCCCCGGACGAACTTCTTCTCCGGTGGCGTCAGCACCGGTGGCTGCGGGGCGGCGTCGTCGGACAGCGGGCCGTTCTACTGCCCGGCGGACTCGGAGATCTATATCGACCTGACGTTCTTCCGGGACCTGCAGACCCGGTTCGGCGCCCAGGGCGGCCCGTTCTCGCAGGCGTACGTGATGGCCCACGAGTACGGGCACCACATCCAGAACCTGACCGGCGACCTGCAGCGGGCGGGCCGCGAGACCGGCCCGGAGTCGGGCAAGGTCCGGCTCGAGCTGCAGGCCGACTGCTACGCGGGGGTCTGGGCGCACCACGCGACGACGGTGCCCGGCGAGTCCGGACGGCCGCTGATCACCGAGCTGACCCAGGCCGACATCGACGCGGCGCTGGACACCGCGTCCCGGATCGGCGACGACTTCATCCAGGAGAACCTCGGCTCCGGCCGGGTCGACGAGTCGCAGTTCTCGCACGGGACGTCCGAGCAGCGCGAGCGGTGGTTCACGACCGGGCTGGACACCGGCGACCCGCGGGCCTGCGACACGTTCTCCGCCCGCGACCTCGGGTAGACCGGGCGCGGCCGGGTCCGCTCGATCGTCTCGCACCCCGCGCGCGGCGGCGCACCGTGTACAGCCGGTGCCGCGCCGCAGCCGGGGTGCGGCGTCCCGGACACGGGGTGCGACGTCCCGGACACGGGGTGCGAGGTCGGACACGGGGTGCGACCCGGCCCGCTCCGGCCCGCTCCGACCCGATCACCCCCCGCGCGGCGGCTCCGCACCGAGGAACCCGGCCAGCTCACCGGTGTACCCCTCCACCACCGGCTCCCACCCCGGCCGGACGAACTCCGCGGGCGTCAGCAGCAGCCGGTGCTGCACCTCCCGCACCCCGCGGGCCGCGTTCAGCGAGGTCCCGTCGGCGCGGTAGCCCAGCCGGTGCGACACCGTGGCCGAGGCGCCGTTGCCCTCGACGTAGTCGGAGCGGGCCGTCGTCGCGCCGAGGTGGTCGAACGCGAACGCCAGCACGGCGGCCCGCATCTCGGTGCCGTATCCCGCGCCCTGGTACCGGATGCCCAGGTAGGAGCCGGTGTGCACGCCGCGCAGCAGGCCGAACCGGTCGGCGGTCAGGCTCTGCAGACCGATCACCCGGCCGGCGCGGCGCACCACCAGGTGCAGCGCCCACGACTCCGGACCGGTCCGGGCTCGCTCGGACCAGAAGTACTGCGCGACCCCGCGGCCGAGGTAGCGCGGATCGGCGTCGGTCCACGGCACAGCGAACGGCATCTCCGACGCCGGATGGACCCCCGTCGCGTGCAGCATCGTGATCAGCTCGCGCACCGACCCGTCGTCGTCGGGACGCAGTTCGAGCCGTGGGGTCCGCAGTACCAGCCCGCGTGGCGGCCACGGGTCGGGCACCGGGTCGATCGGGGCGGGCAGCCGGTCCACGACGGGTGACACTGCCGGATCGCACCCGCTGCCGCGACGGAATACCGTCGGCCCCATGAAGGCGATCACCCTGGCGGAGTACGGCGGCCCCGAGCAGATGACCTGGACCGAGGTCGCGGATCCGGAGCCGGGGCCCGGCGAGGTCGTGCTCGACGTCGTCGCGTCCGCGGTGAACCGGGCCGACCTGCTGCAGGTGCAGGGCAACTACCCGGTCCCGCCGGGCGCATCCGACATCGTCGGCCTGGAGTGTTCGGGCCGGATCGCCGCGCTCGGCGAGGGCGTCACCGGCTGGGCCGTCGGCGACGAGGTGTGCGCGCTGCTGGCCGGCGGCGGCTACGCGCAGAAGGTCGCCGTGCCCGCGGTGCAGCTGCTGCCGATCCCGGACGGCGTCTCGGTCGAGGACGCCGGCGGGCTGCCCGAGGTGGCCTGCACCGTCCGGTCGAACGTGTTCATGGAGGGCCGGCTGGCCGCCGGCGAGACGTTCCTGGTGCAGGGCGGCTCGTCCGGCATCGGGACGCACGCGATCCAGGTGGCGAAGGCGTTCGGCGCCCGGGTCGCCGCCACCGCGGGCACCCCGGACCGGATCCAGTTCTGCCGCGACCTGGGTGCGGACATCGTCATCGACTACCACGACGACGTCGCCGAGGAACTGAAGAAGGCCACCGACGGGCACGGCGCCGACGTCATCCTGGACAACATGGGCGCCAAGGGCCTGGCGAACAACCTGTCCGCGCTGGCCCGCGACGGCCGTCTGATGATCATCGGCATGCAGGGCGGGGTGAAGGCCGAGCTGAACATCGGTGCGCTGCTGGCCAAGCGCGGCCACATCTCGGCGATGGGCCTGCGCGGACGCCCGGTGACCGGCCCGAACTCGAAGGCCGAGATCGTCGAGCAGGTGCGCGAGCAGGTGTGGCCGCTGTTCGGGGCGGGGGAGGTCCGTCCGGTCGTCTTCGAGCGGTTCTCGATGGCCGACGCCGCCGACGCGCACCGCAGGCTGGCCGAGGGCGGTGTCACCGGGAAGCTGCTGCTGCTGAACCCGGACGCCTGATCGGCATGATCCCCGCTGCGCGGTGCCGCCCGGCAGGGCCAGAATGGCCCCCATGAGCGACGAGCAGGAGACCCCCGACGAGCGGGTCGTGGTGGTCGGCGCCGACGGCCGTCCGGTGGGCATGGCGAAGATCCCCTCCGGCGACGACGAGGCCGAGCAGCAGAGTCCGGCGAGCATGGTCGAGCAGCCCGCAAAGGTCATGCGGATCGGCACGATGATCAAGCAGCTGCTGGAGGAGGTGAAAGCGGCACCGCTGGACGAGGCGTCCCGCAGCAGGCTGAAGGAGATCCACGAGAACTCCGTGAAGGAGCTCGAGGAGGGGCTCGCCCCGGAGCTGCGCGAGGAGCTGCAGCGGCTGAGCCTGCCGTTCACCGCGGACGAGACGCCGTCCGAGGGCGAGCTGCGGATCGCGCAGGCGCAGCTGGTCGGCTGGCTGGAGGGGCTGTTCCACGGCATCCAGACGGCGCTGTTCGCCCAGCAGATGGCCGCCCGCGCACAGCTGGAGCAGATGCGCCGTGGCCTGCCGCCGGGCGTCGGTGGCGGGCCGGATCAGGCCGGAGTCCCCGAGGGTCTGGGCCGGGGCACCGGCCAGTACCTCTGAGCTGCACTTCTGAGCTGCACTTCGCGGTGCCCGGCAGGGGCCTCCCCGGCCGGGCCCCGCGGAGCGCTCTGAGTACCCTCGTCGGGTGGCCGTGACCGTGACCGACAACGAGCCGGGCGATCTCGTCGACCCGTCCGAGGTGTCGAGCCCGCGCAGCTGGCGCCGGGCGTTCGCGGATCTCGCGGCCGGCTGGCGTCAGCGCCCGCTGTGGGGCTACCTCGGCTGGCAGGACATCAAGCAGCGCTACCGCCGCTCGGTGCTCGGCCCGCTGTGGATCTCGATCAGCATGGGCGTCATTGCGCTCGGGCTGGGCATCCTCTACTCGGCGCTGTTCGACATCCCGATCGCGACGTTCCTGCCGCACGTCGCCGTCGGGCTGCTGATCTGGAACTTCGTGTCCGGCTGCATCCTCGAGGGCAGCGAGGTCTTCATCTCCAACGAGGGCCTGATCAAGTTCCTGCCGGCGCCGCTGAGCCTGCACATCTACCGGCTGGTCTGGCGGCAGACGCTGTTCTTCCTGCACAACCTGGTCGTCTGGGTCGTGCTGATGATCATCTTCCCGCATCCGCTGGGCCTGTCGTCGCTGCTCGCGGTGCCCGCGTTCGTGCTGCTCGCGATCAACGGCGCCTGGGTCGCGATCCTGGCCGGGATCCTGGCGACCCGGTTCCGGGACATCCCGCCGATCATCGCCAGCGTGACCCAGCTGGTCTTCTACCTGACCCCGATCGTCTGGTCGGTCGACATCCTCCGGGACAACGAGGCCGCCCGCGAGCGGGCCAGCCTGGTCGAGTTCAACCCGGTCTTTCACTTCGTGGAGATCGTCCGCCAGCCGCTGCTCGGGCAGGAGATCGTCGGCCGGTACTGGCTGGTCACCGGCGTCATCACGATCGTCGGCTGGACCGCAGCGCTAGTCTGCCTGCGCAACTACCGCTCCCGCGTCGCGTACTGGGTGTGAACACCGTGCCGGAACCGTCCATCCGCATCGACCGCGCCGCCGTCGACTTCCCGATCTTCGACGCGAAGACCCGGTCGCTGAAGAAGGCCGTCCTCGGCCGGGCCGGCGGCCGGATCGGCACCGAGTCGAAGGTCCCGATCATCGAGGCGCTGCGGGACATCACCGTCACCCTCTCCAAGGGCGACCGGGTCGCGCTGGTCGGCCACAACGGCGCCGGGAAGTCCACCCTGCTGCGCCTGATGGCGGGCATCTACGAGCCGACCCGGGGCCGGTCGGCGGTGCGCGGCAAGGTCGCGCCGGTCTTCGATCTCGCCGTCGGCATGGACCCGGAGATCTCCGGCTACGACAACATCCTCATCCGCGGCCTGTTCCTGGGCATGACGCGCAAGCAGATGGAGGAGCGGATCGACGACATCGCCGAGTTCACCGAGCTCGGCGACTACCTCGAGATGCCGCTGCGCGCCTACTCGACGGGCATGCGGGTGCGGCTCGCGCTCGGCGTCGTCACCTCGATCGACCCCGACATCCTGCTGCTCGACGAGGGCATCGGCGCCGTCGACGCCGAGTTCCTCGACAAGGCCCGCGGCCGGCTGCACGAGCTCGTCGACCGCTCCGGGATCCTGGTGTTCGCCTCGCACTCCGACGAGTTCCTGGCCGACCTGTGCGACACCGCGCTGTGGATGGAGCACGGGACGATCAAGGAGTACGGCCCGCTGCAGGACGTGCTGGACGCCTACAAGGGGCGGACCCACTCGTGACCTCGCCGCTCGCGCCCGGCTCCGTCGTCGGCGTGATCGTCACCCGGCACCGGGCCGGGATGCTGGTCGACTCGCTGAACGCGATGGCGAAGCAGTCCCACCCGCTGGCGCACCTGATCGTCGTCGACAACGGGCCCGACCAGCCTGCCCGCGACGCCGTCGACGCCTGCCCGCTGCCGACCACCTGGCTGCCGTCGTGGACGAACCTGGGCGGCGCCGGCGGGTTCGCGCTGGGCATGCTGCACGCGCTGGCGATGGGAGCGGACTGGGTCTTCCTCGCCGACGACGACGGCCACGCCGCCGACGCCTCCACCCTCGCCACCCTGCTCGACGTCGCGCAGCGGCACGATCTCGCCGCGGTCTCGCCGGTGGTCGCCGACAAGGCCGACCCGGACCGGCTGGCGTTCCCGCTGCGGCGCGGCGTCACCTGGCACCGCAGCCGTTCCGCGCTCGGCGACGACGACCTGCTGCCCGGCATCGCCTCGTTCTTCAATGGTGCCCTGTTCCGCGCCTCGACGCTCGAGGTGATCGGGGTGCCGGACCTGCGGCTGTTCGTCCGGGGCGACGAGGTCGAGATGCACCGCCGGATGGTGCGCTCCGGTCTCCCGTTCGGCACCGCCCTGCACGCCGCCTACCTGCACCCCTACGGCTCGGACGAGTTCAAGCCGATGCTCGGCGGGCGGTTGCACGCGCAGGACCCGGGCGACGCGGTGAAGCGCTACTACACCTACCGCAACCGCGGCTACCTGATGAGCCAGCCCGGGATGCGCCGGATCGGCCTGCTGGAGCTGCCCCGGTTCGCCTGGTACTTCCTGGTGACCAAGCGCGACCCACGCGCCTTCCGGGACTGGCTCCGCCTCCTGAACCAGGGCCGCAACGAGCGCTTCCACCGCGCTCCCTGACCGGCCGCACACCCGGACACCGCGCCGCACACCTGCTGCAGCAGGTGTGTCGCACGGTCAGGGGGTGTGCACCTCTGTCCACAGGGAGGGGTGGTTGTCCACAGGTTGGGGGGTTGGGGGTGCGGGGGCGCTTCCTGGGTGTGGGGTGGGGTGGTGGATGCGTCGTTGCGGGTGGGAGCGGACGGACTGGTCCGCCGGGCGGCGCTGGTCGCCGACGGGTTCGACGGGGCCGAGATCGACCGGATGCTGCGCTCCGGTGTGCTCGTCGCGGTGCGCCGTGGCGTGTACCGGCTCGCCGGGGGTGACTTGCCGCGGGCCGAGGACGACCATCGGCTACGGGCCCGGGCCGCAGGGCCCGGGCTGGTGTCCGGGGCGGTCTTCGGCTTCGTGACGGCGGCGGTGCTGCTGGAGCTACCGGTCTGGCGGATCCCGCTGCGACGGCTGCACGTGGTGCGCGACCGGTCGAACGGCGCACGGATCCGCGGCGACCTGCAGATCCACGGCGGCCGGCTCCCCGAGGGCGACGTTCTGGAACTCGCCGGCGGGTTGCGGGTGACCTCACCGGCCAGGACGGTCGTCGATCTGGCCCGCACCGTTGCGGCGCCGCAGGCACTGGTCACGCTCGACGGGGCGCTGCACCGCCGGGTCGTCGCCGAGCGGGCCCGGCGGCCGGATCCCGCAGCGGCGACGACCGGCGAGATCATCCGGGCGCTGGGGGCCTCGGCGAACTGGTCCGGGTCCCGGGCGGCTCGGCGCGCGGTCGCGTTCGCCGACGGACGCAGCGAGAGCCCCGGGGAGACACTCAGCCGGTTCCGCATGCACGTCGCCGGACTCCCGGCACCGGCCCTGCAGTGGCCGGTCCCGGGCACCCGGCTCCGTACCGATTTCGCGTGGCCGGACCGGGGGGTCGTCGGTGAGTTCGACGGTCGCACGAAGTACGGCCGCTCGCTACGCCCCGGCGCAGACCCGACCGAGGTGCTGTGGCAGGAGAAGCGCCGGGAGGACCGGATCCGGGCGGAGGGTCTCACCGTCGTCCGGTGGACGTTCCGGAGATCGACGATCCCGGCCCGAACGGCATGGCCGCCCGCCTGAGGCCCCTCGTCGGCCCGTGACCTCACACCGGTTTACTCCGCCGCACACCTGTTGCAGCGGGTGTGCGGCGCAGGGAAGGGGTGTGCGGCGTCAGTTCTTGAAGATGACGTAGCGGAGCATCACGAAGTTGATCGCGGTGGCGGTGCCCTGGGCGACCAGCCAGGCCAGCGAGGTGTCGTGGTCCAGCGGCGGGAGCAGGTACAGGACGAGCGAGTTCATCCCGACGTTCACCGCGAACGTCGTGCCGTAGAGGGCGACGAAGCCGGCGAAGCGGCCCTTGCCGCCGGTGTTGGCGCCGGTGAAGGTGAACCGCTTGTTGAGCAGGTACGCGGTCGTCGTGCCGAGGATGAAGCTGATCCCCTTGGACACCGGGACCCACAGACCGAGGTTCAGCAGCAGGTGGTAGATCCCGAAGTCGACCATCGCGGCGAGCACACCGACGACGACGAAGCTCCCGAGCTGGCTGACCAGTCCGCGGCGCGGGGCGGGCACCGCGTCGGGTGCCGGGCTCTCGGCCCGCGAGGGCTCGGTGGCGGTCACGCATCGAGGGTAGCGGCGCGCAACGCCCGGCCGGTCGGCGACCCGCCGTGCCGGGCCACCACACCGGTCACGACCTGCGCGGACACCGTCCCGCGCGGCACGCACGCCGGCTCGGACATCGGGTTCGGCCGACCCGGGAAACGGGTCCGGTTCGGCCGGAGCGGACAGCCGCCCCCTGGGCACCGCCAAGCACTTTGCGCTACAAACTAGGCACGAAGACAAACTACTCCGCGCTGGAGGAGACGATGCAGGACCGGCCGAGCACCGACGTCGGCGACGAGCCACCGGCCTCGCCGGCCGACGCCCTGGCGATCATCGAACGCGAGCAGGCCCGCCGGACGCCGGACTTCGCCCCGTACTTCCTGTTCTGGGGCGTGGCCTGGCTGCTGATCGGGCTCGCCTGGTTCGCCGACCGCGCCGGTCTCGGACCCGCCGTGGACGCCTGGGCGGTCACCGGTATCACGGTCGGCATCGCGATCGTGCTGAGCGCGGTGATCGGGATCCGGATGGGCCGCGGCGTGCAGGGCACCTCCAGCCGGTTCGGCGCCATGTACGGCGTCGGCTGGATGGTCGCGATGATCGGTACCGGTGCGATCGCCGCGGCGTTCGCACCGGCCGTCACTCCGAGCGGCGCGAACCCGTTCCCGGTGCTCTTCGTGTTCGTCGTCGGCGTGCTCTACATGGCGACCGGCGCCTTCGTGCACAGCGCCGTCGACTACTGGACGGGCCTGACCGTGCAGGCGGTCGCCGTCGTCACCGCGTTCGCCCCCGACCCGTGGAACTCCCTGGTGATGGGTCTCGGCGGCGGCGGCGCGCTGATCGTCGCCGGACTCCTGCACCGGAGGGCGCGGTGACCGAGCTCGATCCGGTCATCCACGCCCAGGCCCGGCTGCGCGTCACCGCCACCCTCGCGACGCTGCCGGACGGCGACCGGATGACGTTCCCCCGGCTCCAGGAGCTCCTGGAGATGACCGCCGGGAACCTGTCGACCCACCTGCGGAAGCTGGAGGACGCCGGCTACGTCGCGATCACGAAGACGCACCAGCGCCGCACCCCGGTCACCTTCGTCGAACTGACGAGAAGCGGTCGCCGGGCGTTCGAGGACTACACGACCGCGCTGCGGGCACTGCTCGCGCCGCAGTCCGGCACCGAGGTCGGACGATGACGGCACCGGTGGAGCTCGCCGGGGTCAGCCGTCGCTACGGCGACACCGTCGCGCTCGACGAGGTCGACCTCACCCTCGAGCCCGGCAGCCTCACCGGGCTGCTCGGACCGAACGGCGCGGGCAAGTCGACCCTGGTCAACCTGGTCGCCGGTCTCCGCCGGGCCGACTCCGGCACGGTCCGGCTGTTCGGCGGCGACCCGCGGGACGCGGCCAGCCGGGTCGCGCTGGGCACCACGCCCCAGCAGACCGGACTGCCCGAGACGCTGCGGGTCGGCGAAGTGCTGCGCTTCGTCTCCGGGCACTTCCCGGATCCGGTCCCGGCCGGCGAGCTGCTGGAGCGGTTCGGCCTGGGCGGCCTGGAACGCCGGCAGACCGGCGGACTGTCCGGTGGCCAGAAGCGGCGGCTCGCCGTCGCGCTGGCCTTCTGCGGGCGGCCCCGGCTGGTGCTGCTCGACGAGCCGACCACCGGGCTGGACGTCGAGGGGCGCCGGGCGCTGTGGGACGCCGTCCGCGACTTCCACGCCGGCGGCGGGACCGTCCTGCTCACCACCCACTACCTGGACGAGATCGAGAACCTCGCCGAGCGGGTGGTGGTGCTCGCCGCCGGCCGGATCCGGGCCGACGGCGACGTCGGCGCCGTGCGCGGGGCGGTCCGGCGCAGCCGGGTCACGCTGCACGCGCCGCTGCTGCCCGAGCTGCCGGGCGTCGAGCACGCCGAACGGGACGGGGACCGCTGGACCCTGCACACCGCGGACGCCGACGAGCTGGTCCGCACCCTGGTCCGCCACGACGTCGCGTTCTCCGATCTCGGCGTGCAGCGGGCGTCCCTGGAGGACGCCTTCCTGTCACTCACCGGAGGCACCCGATGAGCACCCGCACCGCGCCCCGCCCGGCCGCCGCACTGGTCGCCGCGCACGTCCGCTACCTGGTGCTCGAACAGCTCCGGATCCCGATCGCGGTGCTGTCCTCGGCGCTGTTCCCGGCGCTGACGCTGCTGTTCTTCGTGCTGCCGTTCGACTACTCGCAGGATCCGGCCGCGGCCACCGCGGCGGTCGCGCAGCTGGCCCTGTTCGGGGTGCTGACCGGGTTCCTGTTCACCTTCGGCGTCGGTGTCGCCGACGACCGGGAGAAGCCGTGGGACCCCTACCTGCGGACGCTCCCGGCGCCGGCGGCGGCCCGGATCGTGGCCCGGCTGGCGTGCGGCGGCTTCTTCGCGCTGCTCTCGGTGCTGCCGGTGCTCGTGGTGGGCGCGCTGTTCACCGCGGCGACGGTGCCACCGGGCCGGATGCTCGGCGCGGTCGCGATGCTGGCGCTCGGCGGGCTGCCGTTCCTGCTCGGCGGCCTCGCGATCGGCTACTCGCTGCCGACGAAGGTCGCGCTGCCGGTGGTGCAGCTGGTGTTCTTCCCGATGGCGTTCGGCGGCGGGCTGCTGCTGCCGCCCGCGCTGTTCCCGGACTGGATGCAGGTCGTGTCGTCGCTGCTGCCCACCCGCGGTGCCCGTGACCTGCTGATCCTCAGCCTCGGCGGGCCCACCCCGGGGCTCCTGACGGTGCTCGCCTTCGCCGGCTGGACGGTGCTGGCGGCGCTGGTCGCGGGCTGGGCCTACCGGCGCGACGAGGGCCGCCGCTTCCGCTGAGCCACCCGGAGCGGCCCCGAGGGGGGTCGGGACCGCGCCGGGACCCGCAGGTCAGAAGTGCCGGCCGGCGAACGTGTAGCGGGTGCGGACGGTCACCGAGCCGGCGGAGGTGCGGCCGTAGACCCGGAAGTGCGGACGCCCGTGCACCGGCCGGGACGCCACCTTCGAGCGGATCGAGCCGAACGACGAGACCAGGCCGTCGACGTCGGCGGTGGCGTGCTCGGGCACCAGCAGCCGGGCCGAACCGGCGCCGAGCTCCAGCTCCACCTCGACCACCGGCGAGGGCAGCTCGGCCTCGCAGAAGTCCAGCAGCACCGAGCCGAACGAGCTCTGCACCCGCAGCCGGGGCGGGACGTTCCAGCGCCCGCGCCGCTTGAGCGGGCCGACCCCGCCGCGCAGCACCGTGGGCGGGCCGACCGGGGTGGCGAGGACGTCGGCGCTCAGGTTCAGCGGATCACCGGGCAGATCGGACAGCACCGGCAGCAGGTCCGCGCCGAACCGGGCCGCGTAGACGGTGCTCAGCCGCTCCTGCAGCTCGTCCACCGAGATGCGGCCCTCCGCCATGGCCCGGTTGAGCCGTTCGGCGGCACGCTCGCGGTCGGCGTCGGAGATCCTGATCTCGCGCCGCTCGCCGGGAACCCGCGGACCGTCCACGTGTCCAGGGTAAACGGCCACCGGTGCTCAGCCGACCGGGGCGGCGGCGGGGAGCCGGAACACCCACGCCCCGCCGTCGAACCGGCCCGGATCGCCGGTCACCCGGCGGGTCCACTCGACGACGCGGTCCTCGTCGCCGCCGTCGACCGCCCGGCCCGGCACCATCACCACCGCGGTGATCCCCAGCCGGCGCAGCTCGGCGTCCGCCTCGGCGGCGTAGCCGTCACTGGGGTCGTTCTTGCCGTCGGCGACCCACTGCGCGCCGATCTGGTAGCGGTTCCAGCGGCTCTGCACGACGACGTCGTCCTCCGGGTCGGAGGCGATGAAGTAGCCGCCGCGGATCCGGAAGTCCGGCCCGGACGCCGCCTGCCAGCGCAGGCCCTGCGCGCCGTCGTCCCAGGCGGCGGTGATCCGCGGGTAGATCTCGACGACGTCGGCCGGGCCGAGCCCGCCCGCCCCGGCGGCGAAGAACTCCGGGACCGGGGCCGGCCGGACCTCCTGGGCGTCCGCGGGCAGCCAGCTGAGCAGCGCGAACCCGGTGAGCGCCAGCGCGCCGACCCGGGTGCCCGGCGGGGCGAGCGGCATCCGGTCGATCCAGATGGCGACCACCGCGGCCACGCACAGCGCGGTGACGACCTGGATCCGCACCGGCTCGATGTCGCTGAGCAGCGGCACTCGGGCGAGACCCAGCCAGAGCAGCGGGATCCCGGTCTCCCGGCCGAACAGCACCACCGCGGTGCCGAGCGAGCACAGCCAGGACAGCGCGGCGACCGCCGCCAGCACCCGCAGCGCCGTCGAGCGGACCACCACCACCGCGACGACCACCAGCGCCAGCATCGCCAGCCCGACGTAGCCGCCCTGCTCCCCGATGTGCCCGCGCAGCTGCTCGCCGGTCACGTCCGGGGTCAGCCGGAACGCCGTCATCCGGGTCGGGACCAGCACGTTCGCCAGATCCGCCCCGGTCGCGTGCACGTTGCGGATCGCCGCGCGCGGCCGGTTCGGCCCGGCCAGCACCAGGTACAGCGGGTAGGCGCCGACCGCGGCGAACACCCCGACGCAGGCCACCCCGGCCCGGACCAGGCCGGGCAGCCGGGCCCGGACCCGCCGCGGGTACCGCAGCGCCAGCAGCAGTGCCGTCAGCACCAGCAGGATGACGCCGATCGCCAGGGTCTGGGTGTACAGCACGAGCTGGCCGGCGAACGCCAGTCCGGCCAGCCCGCCGACCAGCCACGGCCGGGCGACCGGGCCGCGGCCGAACAGGTGGTGGGCGAGCAGGAGCAGCAGCGGCGGCAGCACCGACCAGGTGAGGTTCAGGTGCCCGGCGACGGCGTGCGCGAGATGGAACGGGGAGAACGCGTACAGCGCCCCGGCGACGCCGCGGGCCGCCCAGCCGCGCGGGCCCGCGGACCGCACGAACGGGCCGAGCGCGGCGACCAGCAGCAGCCCGGACACGACCGGCCCGAGCACGACGCCGACGTTGAACGCGGCCACCGAGCCGGCCGCCACGGTGACCGGGGCGAGCAGCACGCCGAGCAGCGGGACCGCGGTGTTCCACAGCGCGTTCAGCCCGTACGGCCAGTGCATCCAGTCGGTGAGCAGCGGGTTCTCGCCGTGCGCCGTCGCGAACGGGAGCCAGTTCAGCCACCAGGCGAACATGTCGGCGTCGGCGGTGACGTGCCCGATCAGCACCCCGCCCGGGTCGGCCAGCGCGCGCCGCTGCAGCCACAGCGAGACCAGCAGGTAGCCGATGCCGAGCAGCAGGTACCAGCCCGCCGCGGTGGCCCGGGTGCGCCGCGGCGGCAGCGCGCCCAGGGCACGCGGGGCCTGCCGCTCGTCCAGCACCTGCCCAGTGTGGCGCCTCCCACCCCGCGACCGGTCACCGCGGTGCCGGGTACGCGCGGTGACAGCACGGCGGTTGCACCGCGACGAGCCCGCCCGGGACGGGTGTCTACCCTGGGCCCGGTGACGGACACGACCGTTCCCGGCAGCCTCCGGTCCGGGACACCCACCCGCCGGACCACCGCCCTGCACGGCTGGGGACGGACCGCACCCACGCTCGCGCAGCTGGTCACCCCGCGCGACGCCGAGGACGTCGCCACGGCGGTGCGCACCGCGGGCGAGCGGGGCGTGATCGCCCGCGGCCTGGGCCGGTCCTACGGCGACCCGGCGCAGAACGCCGGCGGCGTCGTCCTGGACATGCCCGGCCTGGACCGGATCCACTCGATCGACCCGGACACCGGCGTCGCCGACGTCGATGCGGGCGTCTCGCTGGACCAGCTGATGCGCGCCGCGCTGCCGCACGGGCTGTGGGTCCCGGTGCTGCCCGGCACCCGCCAGGTCACCATCGGCGGCGCGATCGGCGCCGACGTGCACGGCAAGAACCACCACACCAAGGGCAGCTTCGGCAACCACGTCGAGTGGCTGCAGATCGTCCTCGCCGACGGTTCGGTGCACGAGCTGACCCCGGACTCGGAGCTGTTCTGGGCCACCGTCGGCGGGATGGGCCTGACCGGGGTGATCGTCCGGGCGCGGATCCGGCTGCACCGCACCGAGTCGGCGTACTTCGTCGTCGACACCGACCGGACCGACGACCTGGACGGCCTGCTGGAGCTGCTCACCGACGGCTCCGACGACACCTACGGCTACTCCGCCGCCTGGTTCGACACCACCACGACCGGCGCCCGGCTGGGCCGCAGCGTGCTCACCCGCGGCTCGCTCGCGACCGTCGACCAGCTGCCCGCGAAGCTGCGCTCGGACCCGCTGAAGTTCGACGCGCCGCAGCTGCTCAGCTTCCCGGACGCCTTCCCCAACGGCCTGATCAACAAGCTGTCGGTGCGCGCGTTCAGCGAGCTGTGGTTCCGCAAGGCACCCCGCCGCCAGCGCGGCTCGGTGCAGAACATCACCGCGTTCTACCAGGTGCTCGACGTGTTCGGCGGCTGGAACCGGATCTACGGGTCCAAGGGGTTCCTGCAGTACCAGTTCGTGGTGCCGCGCGGCGAGGAGACGGCGCTGCGCCGGATCGTCGAGCGGATCTCGCAGTCGCCGTTCGACTCGGCGCTGAACGTGTTCAAGCGGTTCGGCGCCGGGAACGACGCACCGCTGTCGTTCCCGACCGAGGGCTGGACGATCACCGTCGACTTCCCGATCACCGACGGCCTGTCCCGGTTCTGCACCGAGCTCGACGAGCTGGTGCTCGCCGCCGGCGGCCGGCTGTACCTGGCGAAGGAGTCGCGGACCTCGCCGGAGGCGTTCGCAGCCGGCTACCCGCGGTTCGACGAGTGGAAGACCATCCGCGACGCCGCCGACCCGTCGGGCGTCTTCGCCTCCGACATGTCCCGCCGCCTCAAGCTCACCCTCTGACCCCTGGAGTTCTCCGAACCATGATCGACGCCGTGGGCAATCCGCAGAGCATTCTGCTGCTCGGTGGCACCTCCGAGATCGGCCTGGCCACCGTCCGCGCGTTCGCGTCGGACCGCCCGATGCGGGTGGTGCTGGCCGCCCGGCCCGGGCCCCGGCGGGACGCCGCCCGGACCGAGCTGGAGGCGCTGGGCTGCGGGGTGGAGACCCTCGAGTTCGACGCCGCGCAGCTCGACACGCACGCCGAGGTGGTGCGCAAGGCGTTCGCCGGCGGTGACATCGACGTCGCGATCGTCGCGTTCGGCCTGCTCGGCGACAACGAGCGGGCCTGGACCGACGTCGAGCACGCCGTCGAGCTCGCCCAGGTCAACTACACCGCGACCGTCTCCACCGGGGTCGCGCTGGCCGAGCGGTTCCGCGAGCAGGGGCACGGCTCGATCGTCGCGATCTCCTCGGTCGCCGGGGAACGCGCCCGCCGCTCGAACTTCGTCTACGGCTCGACGAAGGCCGGGATGGACGCGTTCTACACCGGACTGACCGAGGCGCTGCGCGAGCACGGCGTGACCGTCACGATCGTGCGTCCCGGGTTCGTGCACTCGAAGATGACCGACGGCCTCGACCCGGCCCCGCTGGCGACCACGCCGCAGGCGGTCGCGGACGTGATCACCGACGCGGTGCGCAACCGCAAGGAGCTGGTGTGGGCACCGGCGCCGATGCGGTTCGTGATGAGCGCGCTGCGGCACGTGCCGCGGCCGATCTTCCGGAAGCTGCCGATCTGACCCGGCTCACCAGCCGTCGACGTGCAGGACGGTGTCGAGCGGCGCCCGCTTCGCGGGCTTGAAGGTGTCCCCGGTGTAGTACGCGACGGGCAGCAGGACGCCCTGGCGGACGTCGTCGGGGACGCCCAGGAGCTGCGAGATCTCCTTCTCGTACTTCAGGTGCAGGGTGGTCCACGCGCTGCCCAGCCCGCGCGCCCGCAGCGCCAGCTGCAGGCTCCACGCGGCCGGCAGCAGCGACCCCCACAGACCCGCCTGGTTCGACGCCGGCAGCTCGGCCGACGCCTGCAGCGCGCCGATCACCAGGACCGGGGCCTCCCCCATCCGCTCCGCGAGGTAGGTCGCGCTGTCGG
Source organism: Pseudonocardia sp. DxW (assembly GCF_058448985.1). NCBI lineage: Bacteria > Bacillati > Actinomycetota > Actinomycetes > Pseudonocardiales > Pseudonocardiaceae > Pseudonocardia > Pseudonocardia sp. DxW. Next base: position 20,232 of record NZ_JBZFLK010000004.1, read on the forward strand.
CGACCCGGCTCTGGACGACGTCCCGCTCGGTGTCGCCGGTCGACCGGTTGGTGGGGTACGTCGGGCCGTTCCGGTACGCGGTGTAGGACTCGCGGTAGTACTCGCCGATCGCCTTGCGCTTGTCCGGGTCGGTCACGACCAGCCAGTGCCAGCCCTGCTGGTTGGAGCCGCTGGGCGCCTGCAGGGCGACCTCGAGGGCGTCCCGGACGACGTCCAGCGGGACGTCGCGGGTGAGATCGAGGCGCTTGCGGACCGAACGGGTGGTGGAGAGCAGCTCGTCGGGGCCGAGGGGAAGAACGTCGCTCATGACAACTATCTTGCCCCCTTCGCCGTCAGCCGGGCTTGCGAAGCACGAACACCGCCCGCTCGCCGCTGCCGACGGCCATGCTCAACCGGCCCGACGAGCGCTGCGCCCTGGTCGCGGTCAGGCGCGGGTCGAGCAGCGCCGGGACGCCGCCGTAGGGCGGGCGGGTCAGCCCGTCCGAACCCTCACGGACGACGTCGAACCCGGTGGCGGTGAGGATCTCCCGGATCCGGACGTGCCCCCGCGGATGGCGCGGCGGGACCCAGCGCGCACCGGCCAGCTCGCGGCCGCGGCCCTCGGCGTCGGCGGCGACGACGAGCGCGTGCCCGCCCGGTTCCAGCACCCGGAACCAGCCGCCGGGCCCGGTGTCACCGGCCAGCGCGTCGTCCGGGAGCCGGTCCAGCACCTCGACGGCGGTCAGCGCGGCGATCGCGCCGGGCAGGTCGTCGAGCCGGCGGTGCACCGGGCAGCCGGGGGCACCGGACCGCATCGCGTCCGCCTCCGCATCGGACCCGGCCAGGCCGGACGCCGGGCCGAGCCGGGCGAGACCGGCGAGCAGCAGCCCGCCGGCCCCGGCGACGTCGAGATACGGCCCGCGACCGAGGTGACGGCGGACCAGGCGCAGGTACCAGTGCAGGGCCGCGGTGTCCGGCGGGGCGGGTGCGGGATCCGGCAGGTCGGCGCGGGAGGGGCTGGTCGGAGTCATCGGTCCACAGGAGTCGGCGGGATCGGGCGGGCTCATTCTCCCCCGCACGGCCCCGGCCACCCGTCCGGCACCCGCCCACCGGGACGTGCCGGACGGGCGCCGGATCAGATCCCGTGCGAGGGCCGCTTGCGGCGGCGGCGGGCGGCCTCCCCCGAGGCGGCCACGATCGGGGTGGCGGCGCTGCCGTGCGCCACGTCCCGGCGGTGCGACCCGCGGCCGCAGTTCTCCGCCCCGCTGCGGGTCCCGGGCAGTGCCGAGGCGGACCTGATCGCGCGCGGCGCCGGCACCACGCCACCGCGCGGCTCCTCGGACAGCTCGCGGGCCGCGCGCTGCAGCGACCGCAGCCGCTGCACCCGGTCGGTGCCCGCGGGCGGCCCCGGTCCGTCGACGACCGGGCTGAACAGCTCCGGGCCGCGGACGTCGTCGCGGGGGCGGGTGAGCGCGACCAGATCGGCTGCGACGCCGCCGCCCAGTCCGTCGCCGCCCACCGCGCGGGCGGCCGCGAGCCGGTCCAGCACCCAGCGGGCCGTTCCCGCCGGGACGACGCCGCCGGAGGGGGACGGAGCCCGGTCGGCCTGCTGCTCCGGGGCCAGGTCGTCCTGCTGTGCCGGGGTCCGGTCGGCCTGCTGCTCCGGGGTCCGGTCGGCCTGCCGCTCCGGGGTCCGGTCGGCCTGCTGCTCGGGGGTCCGGTGGTCGGCCTGCGCCGCGACCCGGTGGTCGGCCTGCGCCGGGACCGCGGCGTCGGCGGGCTCCGCGGGCGGGCGGCCCGGAGCCGATCCCGCCGGCACAGCGTCCTCCGTCGGCACCGCACGCCCAGCCGGCACAGCGTTCTCTGCCAGCGCACCGTGCCCGACCGGCACAGCACGCTCGACCGGCACAGCGCGTCCGACCGGCGCAGCGTGCTCGACCGGTGCACTGTGCTGGACCGGCACCGGGCGCTCCGCGGGCGCCGGCCGCCCGGCCGCCCGGACCACCGGGATCAGGGCGGTCTCGGGGTCGATCCGCGCGTCGTCGGTGGTGACCCGGCGCCGGGCCGGACCGGTCACGACCGGGAACACCGTCGTCTCCGGGTCGCGACGGGCCGCGTCGCTGTCCACCCGCAGAACGGCACCGGTCTCGCCCTGCCGGGCTGTGCCGGTCTCGCCCTGCCGGGCTGTGCCACCGACGCCCACCAGGGCGGGACCGCCGCCCACCAGGGCGGGACCGCCGTCCACCGGCGCGGGGCCACCTGGGCCGGGCTGCGGGGCGGCAGCTCCCCGGCGACCGGGCAGCGCACGCATCCACCGGCGGGCGGGGCGTTCGACGAGCGTGTAGAGCAGGTGTGCCACGGGCAGTGTCCCCACGAAGACGGTGAGCGCGATCAGGTGGCCGGTGGCCCCGCCGGTGGGGACGACACCTGAGTCGCTCAGGAACCAGTAGACCTCGAACATCGGGATGTGGACGAGGTAGAGCGCGTACGAGATGCGGCCCCCGTGCACGACGGGGCCGCGGGACAGCAACCGGTGCACCGGCCCGCGGTCGGCGAGCGCGAGCGCACCGACCAGCACCGGGAACAGCAGCACCGTCAGCCCGTGCAGCCCGTGCCCGGCGACACCGCCGGCGAGCAGGACGAACGGGATCGCGGCGAAGGTGAACGTCGCCACCGACGACGCGGTTGCCGCGGTTGCCGCGGTTGCCGTGGCTGCCCCGGTTGCGGCGGTCGTCCCGGCCGGCCGCTCGCGCAGCCTGCGCACGGCCAGCATCGCCAGGACACCGGCGGAGAACCCGCCGAGGATCCGGACCAGCCAGCTGTACGGGTAGTAGGGCGACCCGACGACCACGAACGCCGCCGCGAGCGGGGCGACGCACAGCAGGGAGCCGGCCGCGAGCACCGCGAACGGCAGGTTCCGCAGCCGGAAGAAGACCACCGCGAGCAGCGGGAACAGCAGGTAGGCCAGCCACTCCGCGCTGATCGACCAGGTCGGCCCGACCCAGGACGCACCGTCCAGATAGGGCTGGGTCCACATCTGGACCAGGAACACCTGCTCCAGCCAGGCGCCGACACTCAGCTCCGGCTGGACGGCCTGGTAGGCGATCTCGTCGGTGCCGCCGAGCAGCGCGCGGGCCACCAGCCAGATCCCGAACAGGTGCAGCACGATCGCGTAGGCCGGCCACATCCGCGCCGCCCGCGCCCACACGAAACCGCCCGCGTCGGCCATCCGCAGTCGCGGACCGAGCTGCTCGAGGTAGGTCCAGGCGATCACGAAACCGCTCAGGACGAAGAACAGATCGACCCCGAGCGCACCCTGCGTGACCAGCGGACCGAGCCAGTCGTTCACCATCCCCACCCCGGCCAGCGGGGTGAAGTGGAAGTGGAACGCCACCACCCACAGCGCCGCGACGATCCGCAGCCCGGTGAGCGCCCGCACCTCGGCACGCCCCCCGGTGACGGCCGGTTCGACCCGGTCGGCGCGGGTGTCACCGGGGCCGGGGACGCCCTGGGCCGGGATGTCCACCGGCCGGCGCTGCGAAGTGCGGATGCTCACGTGAGGGGCCAACGAAAGATCGCCACCACCGTCACCGGTGACACCTGAAGAGGGCCCGAATGTCGCATCCGGTGACACAGCGTCACCATGGGCCGACTTGAGACCCCGGCGGGGCGACATCCGCAAGCGGTCATCACGGGGGTGTCACAGTCGATCTTCAGCGCCCGTCTAGCCTCGGCCGCGTGGTGAGCGTCGAGAGCGAACCCGATCAGCGGGTCGGGCCCCGGCCCGGTGATCGCGGATCGCGTGGCACCGACCGCGTCCTCGCCGCGGCACTCGGGCTGCTCTCCGCGGTGTTCGCGCTGCTCATCCCGTTCCTGCCGGTCGTGCAGAGCACCGCGACCGTCACCTGGCCGACCGCGGAGACCGGCACCGCGGCGATCGACGCACCCCTGGTGGCCTACCGGCCGGAGATGCTGCAGGTCGCCATCACCTGTGACGCGATCCGCAGCCTCGACGACCGCACCCCCGGCCCGGCGACGGTCCTCGCCACGGTCCCGCCGCAGGCGCCGCACGGGGCGGCCGTCGGCCTGCAGATCAGCGTCGCCGACGGCGTCCTCACCGTCGACAACCGCGGCCAGCGGGCCGCCACCGAACCGCTCCCCCCGCCGGGCCCCGGCTGTGCGTTCGAGCTGGACTCGACCGGAGCCGCGACCACCGCGACCCTCGGCGTCAGCACCGTGATCGACACGGGCGGCGACGTCCGCCCGCAGGTCGTCGGCGTGTACTCCGATCTGGACGGTGCGCTGGACCCGATGGCCGGGACGTCGGTGACGTTCGACACCGACAACCGCTACGACACCTCCGCCACCGGCCTGAAGACGGTGGCCGGGGTGCTCGCCGCGCTCGCGCTGGCCGGCTGCCTGTGGTTCCTGCACCGGATCGACGACCGGGACGGCCGCCGGATCGTGCACGGCCGCCGGCTCGCCGGGGCGCTGCGCGGGCGGGACTCGGTCCGGGACGCCGTCGTCGTCGGCGTGCTCGCGGTGTGGGCCGTGATCGGCTCGATGACCTCCGACGACGGGTACATCCTCGCGATCTCCCGCGGCAACGACGCGGCCGGCTACATCGGCAACTACTACCGCTGGTTCAACTCGCCCGAGGCGCCGTTCGGCTGGTTCTACCAGCTGTACTCGCTGTGGAGCGGGATCTCCGAGGCGGTGCTGTGGCTGCGCCTGCCCGCACTCGCGATGGGCATCGCGTCCTGGTTCCTGATCAGCCGGGCGCTGCTCCCCCGCCTCGGCACCCGGGTCCGCCGCAGCCGGTCCGCCGGCTGGGCCGCGGCCGGGGTGTTCCTGTGCTTCTGGCTGCCGTTCGACAACGGGCTGCGCCCGGAGAGCGTCGTGGTGATCGCGGCGCTGGTGTCGTTCGTGATGCTGGAGCGGGCGCTGGCGACCCGCCGGCTGCTCCCGGTCGCCGGGGCACTGATCGCGGCGGCGTTCGCGGTCGCGGCGACCCCGACCGGGCTGATCGCGATGGCGCCGTTCCTGGCCGGCGCCCGGCCGCTGCTGCGGCTGTTCACCGAGCGCGCCGCGACCGCAGGCTGGGTGCCGACGCTGGCGCCGCTGCTGGCCGCCGGGCTGATCGTGCTGCTGGCCGTGTTCGGCGACCAGACCTGGGCGACGATCTCCGAGGCCACCCGGGTCCGTACCGAGCTCGGGCCGAACCTGTCCTGGTACCAGGAGCTGTCCCGGTACGACCTGCTGTTCGCCGAGTCCCGGGACGGCGCGCTGCAGCGCCGGTTCCCGGTGCTGCTGCTGTGGCTGTGCACCGCGGTCGCCGGCGCCGTGCTGCTGCGCCGCGGCCGGATCCCCGGGGCCGCGCTCGGCTTCTCCCGGCGGCTGCTCGGCAGCACCGTGCTGTCGTTCGCGGTGCTCGCGCTCACCCCGACGAAGTGGACCCACCACTTCGGCGCGTTCGCCGCGCTCGCCGCGGGCGTCGCCGCGCTGGCCGCGCTCGCCACCAGCACCGGGGTGCTGCGCTCCCGGCGCAACCAGTCGCTGTTCCTCGCCGCCGTGCTGGCGGTCACCGCGCTCGCCTTCACCGGCCCGAACACCTGGTGGTACGTCTCCAACTGGGGCGTGCCGTGGTTCGACAAGCCGCCGTCGGTCGGCGGGTTCTCGGCGACCGGCCTGCTGCTCGGCCTGGCCGGCATCTCGCTGGTCGTCGGCATGATCGAGCACCTGCGCACGCCCGGCGTGCCGCGGCCGGTGCCGCCCCCGCAGGCCGGCGGGCGGCGGCTGCGGCGGCGCGGCGGACAGGCCCGCGCCGTGCGGCTCGGCTCCGCGCCGGTCGCGCTGATCTGCGCGTTCATGGTGCTGTTCCAGGTCGCGTCGCTGGCGAAGGGCATGGAGAAGCAGGCCGGCTCGTACTCGCTCGGCGCCGACATCATCACCGACCCGACGGGCTCGCAGTGCGGCCTCGCCGGACGCCTGCTCGTCGAGACCGATCCGGCCGCCGGCGTGCTGCCGCCGGCCCCGCCCGGACCGCTCGACGAGCCGCCGCTGGAGCAGGGCTTCGTCCGCGACGGGCTGCCGCCCACCGGGCCGGGATCGCTGCGCGACAACGACGGCACCGGCCAGGCCCGGGCCGGGATCACCGGCACCGGGCCGCAGGGCGGGCCGGTCACCGGCAGCTGGTCCCCGGATCCGGAGCACACCGGCGAGTACCGGTCCGGCTGGTACACGCTGCCGGCCGCGGCCCGGCGGGGGGACGCCCCGCTGGTGCTCGGCGTCGCCGGGACCGTCGGGGGCCCGAACTCGCTGACCCTCGAGTTCGCCGCGGGCGACCGCCCGGTGGAGCCGATCACGCCGTCCGGCAACGCGGGCACCGTCACGTCGGTCGCCGACAACGCCGGCACCGCGGCCGGCGGGTCCGCCTGGCGCGACATCCGGCTCGACCTGTCCGGCACCGCCGCCGCCGGCGCCGACCGGGTCCGGGTCGTCGCGTCCGACCAGGGGCTCGGGCCGAGCGCCTGGCTGGCCGTCGCCCAGCCCCGGGTCCCACAGCTGACGCCGCTGACCGACGTCGTCGCCGGCCGTCCCGGTTACCTGGACTGGCCGACCGCGTTCGTGCACCCCTGCCTGCGCCGGTTCGAGGTGAACGGCGGCGTCGCCGACGTGCCCGCCTACCGGCTGCTCGCCGACACCCAGCAGCGCTCGGTGGGCGACGAGTGGGGTGCCGCCTCCGGCGGCGGTCCGCGCGGCTGGACGTCGCTGGTCGGGGCCGAGCGGGTGCTGCCGACGTACCTGCCGGGCGAGTGGGACTTCGACTGGGGCCAGTTCCGGATCTACGAGCCCTACGCCCCGGCGTCCGTCCCCGCGCCGGTGGAGCGCGGGGAGCGCACCATGTGGGGATGGCAGCAGGTCGGCGAGATCGGCGCCGCGCCGGGCGACCCGCCGCCGCTGCCCGGTTGAGCGGACGGCAGACTCTTCACCCGGCCCACCTGACCGAGAGGCACCCCCGAGACATGCTGGACACCGCGCGCCCCACCCGCGACGGAGACCCCGCTCCCGCCGCACCAGCGGGCGGTGATCCGCAGCCCGGCAGGCTCGTGGTGCAACGGGGGCCGTTCACCGGCCCGACCCCGCTGGTCCCCGAGGACCTCTACGCCGAGGTGCTGCGCGGCGCGGCCCGCCGCGAACGCGACCGGATCGAGCTCGCCCCGGCCACCCTCGTCACCACCAACACCTACTGGGGCAGGCTGCACGCCACCTACTGGCACCGCTGGACGTCGGTGCCGGAGGTTCTGGTCTCGCTGCACGCGACCGGCCGCGGCCGGGTGTGGCTGATGGCCTCGGACACCAACAAGGTCGGCCGCGCCGTCGCCTACGCCGACGTCGAGGGCACCGGCCCGGTCGAGCTGACCGGCGCGATCGACCGGTTCATCGACGGCGGCGGGCTCTGGCTGGAGTTCGGCACCGACACCGGCGAGCTGGCTGTGTCCGATGTGGAGTGGACCGTGCAGGTCCCCCGCCCGCCGCGGCCGACGTCGATCACGATCTGCACGTACAACCGGGTCGAGGACTGCCTCAACACCCTGCAGGCGCTGCTCGACGACCCGGTCGCGCTGGCCCGCGTCGCCCGGGTCCGGGTGGTCGACCAGGGCAGTGACCCGCTGGACTCGCGGGACCGGTTCGCCGGGATCGCGCAGGCGTTCGGCGAGCAGCTCGTGCACCAGCGGCAGCCGAACCTGGGTGGCGCGGGCGGGTTCAGCCGCGGCCTCTACGAGGCCACCGCCGGGGACCCGGCCGACGACCACGACGTCCTCCTGATGGACGACGACGTGCTGCTCGACCCGGAGATCGTCGTACGGCTGACCGGTTTCGCCGCCTGCACCGCCACCCCGACGATCGTCGGCGGGCAGATGCTGAACCTGCTGCACCCGGCGCACGTGCACATCACCGCCGAGTACGCCGAGCCGGAGAAGCTGCGCGTCGGCAGGCCGGTCCCGGGCGCGCTGGAGGAGGGCTTCCTGCTCGGCCGCGACGAGCGGCTGCTGCCGGTCGTGCAGGAGCGCCGGGTCGACACCGAGTACAGCGGCTGGTGGTCCTGCCTGATCCCGGCGCCGGTGGTGCGCGCGATCGGCTACCCGCTGCCGCTGTTCTTCCAGTGGGACGACGTCGAGTTCGGCTACCGCGCCCGCGAGCACGGCTTCCCCACGGTCTCCCTGCCCGGCGCCGGCGTGTGGCACGCCGACTTCGGCTGGAAGGACTGGGACGAGTGGCACCGCTACTTCAACCAGCGCAACGGCCTGATCACCGCTGCCCTGCGGACCGGCTTCGACCGGCGCACGGTCACCGCCACCGTCGTCGAGCTGCTCGCCCAGTACCTGGTCGCGATGCAGTACGGGCTGGCCGCGACCCTGCTGACCGCGGTGGACGACTTCCTGGAGGGCCCGCAGATCCTCGACGACGGCTCCGCGGGCGCCGCCGCGACGATCCGCCGGATCCGCGCCGCCTACCCGGAGACGACGGCCGTGCCGATCGCCGACGCCGGGCTGGACCCGCGGGAGTCCGTGGTGCACCTGGCCGGCGGCAAGCCGTCCAAGATGATCAGGACGTGGCTCAAGCGGGCCGTGCTGCAGGCGTCCGGGCGGGTGCCGTTCCGCAGTGGGATGGTGCCGGCCGGCGAGGCGCACTGGTGGCACGTGGCGCTGTTCGAGCGGGCGATCGTGACCGACATGGCCGAGACCGGCGTCCGGATCCGGACCCGGGACCGCGAGCGGCTCCGCGAGCTGGCCACCCGCGGGGTGCGTACCGTGCGGCGACTGTACAGCGAGGGCCCGGACGCGGCCCGGGCCTGGAAGGCCGCCGAGCCGCGGCTCACCGCGCGCGAGACCTGGGCGCGGTTGTACGGCGAGGCCTGAGCCGACCGGCGCCCACCGGAGCGGGCGGCCCGCGCCACCGGGTCCCGGAGGAGCGGCCCGCGTGTCCCGGTGCCCGGGGTCCCGCAGCACGGTCGTGGTCAGGCCCTGCCGACGGGAGCCCGGCGGCCGTTCCGCATCCGCCCGGTCCACATCCGCCCGGTGAGCACAGCGACCAGCGCGAGCACCGACAGCACCGGCGCCGGGTTCCCGATCACGAGCCCGACGACCAGGTCGGTGACGACCGCCGTGCATCCCACCACGAACATCCACCGCGGCCCCGTCACCGGCTTCGGCCGGCCCGCCGACCATGGCGTGCGGCCCCACGGCTTGTCGATCGAGACCCAGGCCTGGAACCCGATCGCGGTCACCATGAGCAGGGTCGCCGTGAGCAGGCCGGCCGGTGGCACGGCCGCCGGATCGTCATGCGCGGCGTCGAGGGACGCCGACAGCACGACGATCCCCAGGTAGAGCTGGGTCAGGGTGATCGCGAACTTCACCGTGGTCCACCAGTGGTGGAAGACCCCGTAGGGGGTCGCGGCGCCAAGCACGATCCCGGTCAGAGCCGAGCCGGTGGCGAGCGGGGCGAGCAGCACCCCGTCGAGGTGGTGCGCGGCGACCAGCGCCGGTGCGCGGGCCACCGGATCGGCCGCGGCGAGCGCGAGCAGCACGGCCAGCGACGCGGCGAGCGCCATCCAGCCGACGGATGTGAGCACGTGCAGCCAGATGGTGATCCGGCGCCAGGTCCTGGTGGTGAGCACGGGTCCACCTCACCCGGCACGCCGCCCCGGCACCTCGGGCCGGGACCCGGACTTCCGCCCGGGGGTGGGTCGTCACACGGACGTAGCCGGACCCGCCGCCGAGCCGGCGGCGAGCGCGGCCCGCACATCGGCAGGTATCCACCGGGAGCCGGGCCGTGCAACCCGCTCCCTCAGCCCAGGAAGTCTCGCCCCGTGTACTCCTTGTTCGCCAGGCTCGGCAACCGCTCCCAGCCCCATCGCCACTCGGTGCCGACACTCAGGTCGTAGCCGTCGGTCGGGTGGTCGTACACCACCCGCTCGACGTGCCCCCAGCCGAACGCGGCCCGCCCGGGCGGCGGGTCCAGCCGGGTCGGCAGCTCGTCGAAGGTCGCGGTCCGCCCGATCCCGGCGAGCACGCCGCCGTTGGGGACGAAGAAGGCGTTGTCCTCGGTGGCGCCCTCCAGGCCGTCACCGACCCGCAGCCGCCACTGCGGGGTCTGCGCGATCCCGTGCCGCACGACGATCTGGTCCTCGCACGGCCACAGCAGCGCCGAGACCTGGTCGGCGAACACCGGGTCACCGCGGACGACGTCGGACACCGGACGATCCCGGGACGGCAGCGGGGCGCCGACACCGATCAGGGCCCCCGGGGGGTTCTCGACGACCAGCCGGGCCCGGGACACCCCGGACATGCCGGACAGGTCGACCTCCAGGTCGTGCCACTCGTCGGTGCCCGAGCCGGGCAGCTGCGGCCGGATCGGGACGATCGCGCCGTCCGTGCCGTCCGTGCCGTCCGTGCCGTCGGCGAGCTCGACGGTCACCGACGTGCCGTCGGAGAACTCACCGGTCACCGGGACGAGCAACGCTGCGGCACCCGGCCGGACGTCGAACCATCCGGTGCGCAGTGTGCCGGCGCCGACGGCGTGCCACACCGGTCCGGGCAGCGGGGGGCGGCCCGGTGGCGGGCCCTCGGCCAGCGCGCCGGTGAGCTCGGCGGGCCCGGTCTGCGGGGGCGGTCCGTCGTCGGGCACCTGCACGGTGACGGCCTCCGCAAGTCCGCACGGCTCGCCGCCCAGCGACGCGAGGTTCATCGACGCGACCGACGCGCCGGGGGCCTGCTGCACCGGTGCGAGCGTGAACACGAGCAGCATCAGCACCACCCCACCGGCGGTGGCGGTGCGCAGCAGCACGCCGTCCGGCCCGGGACCGGACGGCCGTCCGGAGCGCCGTCGCCGGTGCGCCCAGCCCAGCGCGGCCACCGCGACCAGCAGCCACAGCAACGGGCTGTGCAGGTAGAACGGGCCGAGGTGCGGCGCGAGCACCTGCTGGTGGACGGGCGCGTCGACCACCGAGTGGTTGCCGAACGGCTGCCCCCAGTCCCCGAACGGCCGCCACAGGTTCGGACCGGCGTAGATGACGGCGGCGACCAGGCCGAGCGCCGTCGTCCCGACCGCGATCAGCCGGCCCGGGGCGCCCCGTGGCAGCGGGCCGCGGGCCAGTGCGATCGCGAGCAGCAGGGTGGCGGGGGCGGCGACGGCCCCGAAGTGGTTGACCCACTTGGTCGGGCTGAGGGCGACGGCCACCAGGGCGAGCGCGGTCGCGGCGAGCGCGAACCCGAACGCCCGCCCGAGCGGACCACCGGTGCCGCGCCGGGTGGCGAGCCGGACCACCCCCAGCACGACGACGACCACCGTCAGCAGGACCGGCAGCCGCCTGCCCCAGGCGCCCTGGTCGTCCGGGCCGAGCAGGTTGGCGTAGTGCACGATCTCCCGCCACCACGGGTACTGCAGGTAGTACCAGCGGTGCACGGCGACGGATTCCCGCACGTCGGCGAGGGTGGCGTCGGCCAGCCCGAGTGGCACGACGACGCTCGCCGCGGCGAACGCGACCGCGACCGTCGCGAACCGGGTGATCCACCCGGCGTGCACGAGATGCCACCACACCAGCGACAGCGCGAGCAGCAGCGGCACCGCGGCCGCCACCGCGGCGGGCGCGGCGGTCACGCCCAGCACGGCGACGGCCGTCGCGGGGGCGAGCAGGCCGACCGCGCCGGTGCGCAGCGCGGCGGCGACCAGCAGCAGCACCCCGGCCGCGGCGAACGTCCCGACCGGCTCCGGGCGCAGCGTGATCCCGTAGGGCAGGAACCAGGCCAGGTGGGCGATGGCGAGCGCCGCGACCACCCCGGCCCGCGCGCCGATCCGGTCGGCGAGCACCACCATCGTCAGCCGCAGCAGCACCCAGGTGCCGAGGCCGAGCAGCGCCGGCACGGCCCGCATCGGCAGCAGCCCCCAGCCGGCGAGGCTCCCCCAGAACTGCATCAGGTACTGGCCGGTGGTGAACGGCGCCTCGGTGACGTTGAACTGGTAGATCGCGTTGCCGATCGCGCCGGTCTCGGCGCCCTGGCGGGCCATCAGCGCGTACCAGGAGTCGTCGATGTTGACCGGTCCGAGCACCGCCCAGGCCAGTGTCACCACGACCACGACGGCGTCGGCGATCCCGGGCCGCGGGCGCACCGCGAGGATCCGCCGGGTCCCGGTCCAGGTGCGGACGGCGACCGCCAGGGTGGCTCCCAGCGCGATCAGGTGCGCGACCAGCAAGCCGATCTTGAGCGGGGTCGGCGACGACTCGTAGCGGGCGTCGGTGTCCACCCGCACCCGGAGACCGTCCAGGTCGGATCCGGTCAGCGCGGTGGACAGCTCGGCGATCTGCGGCGGGGCCAGATCGGGCCGGTCTGCGACGACCCGGCCGTCCCGGGTCAGATCGGTGCCGTCGGGACCCGAGTACAGCATCCACATGCAGCCCTCGCCGACCGGGCCGCGATACAGCTCCTCGGGCCCGGACCGGATCACCAGCGTGCCGTCGGAGACGGTCACCGACAGCCCCGGTGCGGTGATCGGGTCGTCGACGGCGGCGGGCATCGTGCGCAGCACGTCCCCCTCGCCGACGGCGCTCGCCGAGGCGCACGACATCGTCACCGTGAGCTGCAGCGGCCGGTACGGCGAGAGCGGCAGCACCGTGGACGGCGCCATCGGGTCGGCGTCGACCGACGGCCAGCTGACGGCCGGGGTGTCCGCCTGCACCGGGGCGAGCGCGGCGGCACCGCCGAGCAGGCAGGTGAGGATGCCCAGCAGCAGCAGGAGCCGCGCCCGGCGTCCGGCCCCGGGATTCACTCGAAGATGTGCTTCCAGCCGTCCCGGCCGGTCAGCGTCGGCTCCGCGGCCCGGTAACGGCCGCGCAGCGCCCCCCAGTCGGCCGCGACCGCGCGGTGCAGCCGCAGCGACTCGGTGACCATCTGCTTGAACAGCAGCGGATCACGCCGCCGGAACGTCACCCCGCGGCCGTCCGGTGTGGACACCGTCGCCGAGTCCAGCCCGGCCAGCACGAACCACTGGGCGTTCGCCCACGGGACGTTGCGCTGCGGGCGCTCGCGCAGCGCCGGGTCCGGGGTGCGCAGGTTGCGCAGCACGCCGCGGGCCAGGCCGAGCGCCGCCTTCACCCGACCGACCGGCGGCTCCGGGAACAGCTGGGCGCCCAGCGCGTCGAGATCGGCGAGCGGGACGTCGGTGGCGGAGTTCAGCGGGCGGCCGTCGTCGTAGCGGGACCGCAGCTCGCGGATCTCGTCGAGCACCACCGGCAGCTTCGGGAACAGTGCCTCCGGCCCGGCCAGGAAGTCGGTGAACGCCTTGATCTGCAGCGCCACCGCCGAGTACTCCATCAGCATCAGGTGCCGCAGGGTGCGCTTGAAGGTCTCCTTCAGGAGCGCCCGCGGGTCCTCCGGGCCGCGCAGCGCGGCGGCGACCAGCCGGTTGCGGTAGTGGAAGTACGCCTGCCAGTCCGACGAGTCGTCCTTCTCGATGAACGACATGTGCCAGATCGCGATGCCGGGCACGGTCGCCGTGCGGTAACCGGCGGCCCGGGCGCGCAGGCCGTACTCGGCGTCGTCCCACTTGATGAACAGCGGCAGCGGCAGCCCGAGGTCCTCGGCGACCCGGCGCGGGATCAGGCACATCCACCAGGCGTTGTAGTCGACGTCGACCCGGCGGTGCAGCCACGGCGACTGGCGCAGCGTGCGGGCGGCCAGGTCGTGGTGCGACTCGGTCTCCGGCGCCGGCCGCCACATGAACTGGTTGCGATCGACGACCTCGCCCATCGTGGACAGCTGGGAGCGCGCCTGCAGCGACAGCATCTGCCCGCCGACCAGCATCGGGGAGCGGGCGAACCGGGAGAACGCGACCGCGCGGAGCACCGAGTCGGGCTCCAGCAGGATGTCGTCGTCCATGTAGAGGATCTGCTCGCAGTCGATGCCGCCGGCGTGCGGCCCGGTGCCGTGCAGCACCTCGTACATGATCCGGGCGTAGCCGCCGGACCCGCCGAGGTTGGGCTGGTCGATGATCCGCAGCCGGTCCCCGAGCAGCGCGGCGGCCTGCTCGTAGCCGGCCTCGTCGCGGACCCTGCGGGTGCCCTGGTCGGGCAGGATCACCGCGATCACCGTGTCGAGCACCTGCGGATCGGAGCCGAGCGCGGTGAGCGTGGCGACGCAGTCGGCCGGCCGGTTGAAGGTCGGCATCCCGACGACGACGGCGGCCCGCCCGGGCGCGTCGTGCGGCGCGTGCCAGCCGCCGCCGTGCAGGTGCAGGCCCTGCTCGGCGGCTTCGTCGGTGGACAGGTCGAACCAGTACCAGCCGCCGTCCTCGAACGGTCGCAGGTCCAGCTCCAGGGTCACCTGCCGGCGGCCCTGCACGAGCTCGCCGGCGACGAAGATCTGCGAGCCGTCGGCCTTGGTGCGGTACACGTCGACCCGGCCGGTGCCCTCCAGGTCGAGCCGCAGCTCGATCGCGGTCAGCGTGGACCAGGCCCGCCAGTAGCCGGCGGCGAAGGCGTTGAAGTAGGCGCCGAAGGACACCTCGGTCCCCGGCGGGACGGTCGCGGCGGTGCGGTCGTGCACCCGGGTCCGGCGCCCCCCCGCGGTGGAGACGGTCAGCGACAGCGGGCGGTCCTGCTCGCCCCGCAGCGGCTCGACCGGGGCCAGCGTGGTGCCGGGACGCTCGTCGAGGTACAGCGCGCGCACCGCGAACGGGTCCGCCGGGCGGGGCATGATCACCCGCTGCAGCAGCGTCTCGCCGGTCGTCGGGGACTGCGCGGTCTCGGACACCTGGTGGCCTCGTCGATCCGTGGGGGCGGTGGTCATCGCAGAAACTGCCTCGGGGGTCGGCTGGTTCCGGTCGTTCCCGTACCCGGGCGGCCGCGTCGCTCGGCCCGGTCGGGTCGCCCGAGCGTAGCCGCGGGTCGCGGGCGCGCCGGGAGGCGGTCGGGCGCGCCGTGCAACCGGAGTGGTACGTCCGTTTCGCCGGGTCGGCCGGGCGCCGCCCGCCGTGCTGCGGGCGCTCCCCGGCATGGTGAAGACTGGCCGGGTGTCCGGCACCGAGCAGGAGCTCCGGGACGCCGCCGTCGCGGTGTTGCGGTCGGCCGGCGCGCGGTTCGCGTTCGTGCACGGCAGCCGGGCCGCCGGCGGGTCGCCCCGGCCCGGCTCCGATCTCGACCTGGCGGCGTGGTGGCCCGCCGATCCGCCGGCGTCCTTCGAGGTGGACCTGCCCGCCGGGGTCGATCTGCTGGTGCTGCACGACGCGCCGCTGGAGCTCGCCGGGCGGGTCGCGCTGCACGGCGAGCTGCTGTTCGACGACGATCCGCCCGCCCGCGTGCGATGGGTGGCGACCACCCGCAAGATCTATCTCGACGAGCTTCCCCGGATCACCCGTGCGCACCGGGAGTTCCTGGACGCGATGAGGAGCCGGGATGGTCGATGAGGCACGGGTCGCCCGCCTGCTGCGGTCGATCAGCGACGATCTGTCCGTGCTCCGGGGCGAGTCCGGTGCGGGCCCGGAGCGACGGGCCGATCCGCTGTGGATACGGGGCATCAAGTACCTCTTCGTGACCGCCATCGAGGGATGCGTGGACGTGGCACAGCACGTGTGCTCCGCCGAGGGCTGGGGGCCGCCGTCCACCAACGCGGACGCGATCCGGCTCCTCGGCAGCCACGGGGTCCTGCCGGCCGAGCTGGCCGATGCCGTCGCCCGGGCCGTCGGTTTCCGGAACGTACTGGTGCACCACTATGTCGAGGTCGACGACCGGATCGTGCTGGCCCGGCTGGCAGACCCGTCGGACCTGGACCGTTTCGTCGGTGCCGTGGCGGGTTGGCTGCCCCGCTGACTCAGGCGCCGCAACCGTCGTGCGTGACGCCGTCCTTGCAGAACACCAGCGTCCGGTCGCCGCTGCCGAGCAGCACGACGCCCGGTGCGGGCTCCTCGACCGGCAGCAGGTCGCCGACCGGGAACTCCGGCTCGTCGTTGCTGGTCACGACCTCGGCCACCCACGGCCCGCCGCCGACGTCGTAGATCCGCAGCTCGACCCGGCCGACCTGCTGCGGGCCGTCGGGCTCGCAGGGCACCCCGGGCCGCTGCGACGGGCAGGTCTCGTAGGTGCGGAAGGTCAGCAGGCCGGTGCCGGACGGGTCGGCGTCCAGCGAGCGCCCGTGGCCGTAGGACCGCCCGGCCCAGTACGGCTGCCCGCTGGGTGCCGGCGTCCCGGTCGCGGCGCCCGGTGCGCGCTGCCCGACGCCGACGAACGCCAGCCGGCCGTCGGCGGTCAGCCCGAACCCGTGGTCGCCGTCGCTGAACAGGTAGGCTATCTCCGGCCGCGGCTCGGGCGGGTTGCGCAGCGCGGACGCGAGCTTCGCCTGGTTCGCCGGGTCGCTGAGCCGGTCGGCGACGACCGTCCAGGACGCCGCGCCCGGCGCCGGGCTGTACCGGTCGCGGACCGGGGTGGGATCGCCGGAGGACAGCGCGGCGTCGAGCACCCGGGCGGTGTCGGTCACCGCGGCCGGGAGCGGCGCCCCGGTCGTGTCGACGGACGCGATCGCCGGGCCCGCGTTCACCGGCCCAGCGCTCGCCGGCGCCGGGTTCACCGGCGCCCCGCCCGCACCCGTCGAGCAGCCCGCAACCAGCACCAGCCCCACCAGCACCGCCCAGCACCACCGCACCCCGGCACCCTAGTCCGGCGAGGGGTACACCGGCGCTGTCCCGGCGGGCGCGGGGGCACCGCTGCACCTCTCACCAGGCGGCGTCGAGGATGTCCCGGACGTCGGCCTCGCTCGGGGGGCGGGGGGCGTTGGCGGTGACCGGATCGGCGACGGCGGCGGCGGCCAGTACCGGCAGCAGGTCGCGGGCGGCGCCCAGCTCGCGCAGCGTGCGGCGGACGCCGATGCCCTCGGCCAGCGCGGTGACGGTGTCGATCGCGGGAGCCGGGCCGGCGGGGGGCGTCGCGCCGTCCAGCGCCCGGCGCACCCGCTCGTACGGTGCGGCGGCCGCGTCGGCGCTGTAGCGCATGACCTGCTCGTTCACCGCGGCCAGGGCGATCCCGTGCGGGGTGCCGAGGTGCGCGGTGACGGCGTGCGCGATGCCGTGCACCAGTCCCAGCCCGGACACGGTCAGTGCCTGCCCGGCCAGGTGCGCGCCGAGCAGCAGCTGCGAGCGGGCGTCGAGGTCGGTGCCGTCGTCGACGGCGACCGGCAGCCACCGCCCGACCAGTGCGACGGCCTGCGCCGCGGCCGCGTCGGAGACCGGGTTCGCGCCGCGCGAGGCGAGCGACTCGACGCCGTGCACGAGCGCGTCGAACCCGGTGGCGGCGGTGATCGCGGCGGGCAGGCCGAGCGTCAGCTCCGGATCGAGCACCGCGACCCGCGGCCGGACCGACGGGTGGCCGAGGTAGATCTTGCGCCGGGCGCAGGTGTCCTCGACGACGCCGAACCCGTTCGTCTCGGCCCCGGTGCCCGCGGTCGTCGGGACGGCGACCAGCGGCAGCCCGTCGACGGGCGAGTCCCAGAGCGGGTCGGTGGCGTCCGCGTCGGGGTGGGTGGCGAGCAGCGCGATGCCCTTGGCCGCGTCGAGCACCGATCCGCCGCCGAGGCCGATCACCACGCACGGCCCGAACCCGCGCAGCGCGACCGCGCCGGCGTCGACGACCGTGGTGGACGGGTTCGGACCGATGCCGTCGAACACCCCGGTGCGCAGGCCGTCCGCGGCGAGCCCGCCGAGCACCCGGTCGACGATGCCGGTGCCGCGCAGGCCGGCGTCGGTGACGACGAACGCCGAGTCCGCGCCCAGCCCGTCGACCAGGGCGGACAGCCGGGAGACCGCGCCGGGACCGAACTCCAGCGCGCAGGACGGCGCGATCGAGAACCGGGTGCTCATGTGATCCGCCACCGCTGCACCGCGTCCTCGTCGAGCACGACGCCCAGGCCGGGCGCGGACGGCACGGCGATCGTGCCGTCGCCGCCGACGACCGGGCCGGACACCAGCGGGAAGTCGCGGCGGGCGGGCGTCCAGTCCGGCGGGTCGTACGGGAACTCGAACCACGGCCCGCCGCCGACGCCGGCCGCGACGTGCAGGTTCGCCAGCACCCCGATGCCGTTGGTCCAGCTGTGCGGGGTGAAGGCGCGGTGCCGCAGCATCGCCAGCTCGGCGAGGGTGCGGGCCCGGCTCATGCCGACCGAGAGGACGACGTCCATCTGGTAGACGTCGAGGACGTCGCGGTGGATCCAGTCCACGATCTCCGGCACCGAGTGCGCCATCTCCCCCGCCGCGATCCGCAGGCCGGGGTTCTCGGCGCGCAGCGTGCGGAAGCCGTCGGCGTCGGCGTAGGGCAGCGGCTCCTCGACCCAGAAGACGTCGAGATCGGCGAGCTGGCGGACCAGCCTGCGGGTGCCGGCCAGGTCGGTCGCGGGCGCGATGTCGCCGGCCATCCGCCAGGACTGGTTGAGATCGACCATGATCGTGAAGTCGTCGCCGAGCGCGGTCCGGACCGCCGCGACGGTGGCGACGCCCTCGTCGATCCGGTCCCGGTCGATCCGGATCTTCGCCGCGCGGAAGCCCTCCTCGGCGACCCGGTGCGCGACCTCGACCCGCTCGGAGGCCGGCCGCGGCACGCAGAACGACGCGTAGGCGGGCACCCGGTCGTGGGTGCCGCCGAACAGGGTCGCGACCGGGAGCCCGGCGGCCTGCCCGGCGAGGTCCCAGAGCGCGACCTCCAGCGGCCAGTAGTTGCCGCCGTGGAAGGTGCAGGTCTCGATGGCGCGGACGTGCCGGGCGATCGCCAGCGGATCGGTGCCGACGAACAGGTCGCGGAAGGCGTCGAAGCCGTCCATCGTGTCGCCGGAGCCGATGCCGACGAGACCGGCGTCGGTGTGCACGCGCACGATCGTGGCGTCGAAGACGCGCCGCGGGACCGGGTCCCACGCGGCGTGCAGCGGCGGGTCCAGCGGCAGCCGCAGGCGGTCCAGGGTGATGTCGGTGATCTTCATGGGTTCCCGGTCGGGGACGGCGGCAGGTGCCGGCCCGGGGCGCGATCGGGGGGTTCGCACCCCGGGCCGGTCGGCGCCGACGCTAGGCCGGATCGCGTCGGCCGACCAGGTCGGTCCGGACATCGCAACCGTCGTTGCGCTGCGGGCAACCCCGCACGTCCCGGCTACTGTCGGAGGGGTGACGCAGGCGCCGCACAGCGGGCACGGGCTGGCCCGCGACATCGACCTGCTGGAGGCGCTGGCCTCGCCGCAGGCGCACCGCACCGGCGGCCTGGGCGTCGCGCAGGTCGCCCGGCTGACCGGCCGGGAGAAGAGCCAGGTGTCGCGGACGCTGCGCGCGCTCGCCGACGCCGGGCTGGTCGAGCGGGACGCCGACAGCCTGGTCTACCGGCTCGGCTGGCGGCTGTTCTCCCTGGTCGCCCGGGGCACCGACGGCCGGCTGACCGGCGTCGCGGAGCCGGTGCTGCACCGGCTCGCGGTGGCGACCGAGGAGACCGTGCACCTGTGCGTGCTGCGCGACGACGCGCTGCTCACCGTGCGCACCGTGTCCGGGCACTCGTACCGCACGTCCGGCTGGGAGGGGCACCGCGCGCCGCTGGCGTGCACCTCCGCCGGGCGGGTGCTACTCGCCGACGCCACCCCGGACGAGCTGTACGTGCGGTTCGGCGCGGTCGACGATCTGGTGCCCGGCCATCCGGACGCGACCGCCCGGACGGTGCCGCAGCTGTGGCAGGCGATCCGGGAGGCCGCCGAACGTGGCTGGGCCGAGGTGCGCGAGGAGTTCGAGCCGGGGGTGTCCGGGGTGTCGGCCCCGGTCCGGGACTTCCGCGGCCGGGTGGTCGCGGCGATCAACGTGATCGGCCCGAGCGGTCGGATCGGTGACCGGCTCGGTGAGCTGGGCCGGACGACGGCCGCCGCGGCCCGCGCGGTGTCCGCGGAGCTGGGCTGGGCGCCGGGCGCGGGGTGAGGGCGGGCTGCCGTGGTGGGCCGCCGCGGCGGCCGGGGCCGGGGTACGGGCCGGGGAGCTGTGGACCGAGGACCGGGCCCGGCGCGGTGCCGCTGAGCCGCTCCGGCAGCCGCCACCGGTGACGACGGGTGTCGCCGCACCCCCGGGCGACGAGACCCTCGCACTGCGCCGCACCCGGCGGGTGCTCTCGGCGACCCCGGCCGAGCGGTGGGCCCGGGGGGCCGCGGTGGCCGCCGCGACCGGCGCGATCTGGTTCCTGCTGCCGCTGGCCGGGAAGCTGCTGGCCGACGCCGGGTTCGACGTGCCGTCGGTGGTGCGGTTCGTCCTCACCGTGCTGCCGCCGGTGGCCGTCGGCACGGTCGCGGTGCGCCGCGAGGTGGGCGGCAGGACCGTCGTCGCGGGTGCGGCGGTCGGACTGGGTCTCGGTCCGGCCCGGCGGCGGTCGCGGAGCAGCTGAGGCACCGGGCAGCCGAACCGGGGAGACGGTCCGGCGCACCCGGCCGGTACGGCTCAGTCCTCGGCGTCGGTCCCGGAGAGCGGCCTGCCCTCGGTCAGGTGCGGGACGAGCCGGTTCTCGTACATCGTCAGCGCCGACCCGATGGCCATGTGCATGTCGAGGTACTTGTAGGTGCCCAGCCGCCCGCCGAACAGCACGTTGCGGTTGGCGGTCTCCTTGCGGGCGAGCTCCCGGTAGCGCTCCAGCTTGGCCCGGTTGTCCGGGGTGTTCACCGGGTAGTACGGCTCGTCCCCGGCCTCGGCGGCGCGCGAGTACTCGCGCACGATCACCGTCCTGTCCTTCGGGTAGTTCCGCTCCGGGTGCATGTGCCGGAACTCGAGGATCCGGGTGAAGGGGACGTCGGCGTCGTTGTAGTTGATCACCGAGGTGCCCTGGAAGTCGCCGGTCGGCTCGACCGACATCTCGAAGTCCAGGGTGCGCCAGCCGAGCTCGCCCTCGACGTTGTCGAAGTAGCGGTCCAGCGGCCCGGTGTAGACGACCGGGACGTCCGCCGGGAGCCGGTCGCGGACCTCGAAGAAGTCGGTCTCCAGCACGACGTCGATGTTCGCGTGGTCGGCCATCCGCTCCAGCCACGCGGTGTAGCCGTCGACCGGCAGGCCCTCGTGGGTGTCGTTGAAGTAGCGGTTGTCGTAGGTGTAGCGGACCGGCAGCCGGGTGATGATCGACGCGTCCAGGTTCTGCGGGTCGGTCTGCCACTGCTTGGCCGTGTAGCCCTTGACGAACGCCTCGTAGAGCGGGCGTCCGACCAGCGAGATCGCCTTCTCCTCGAGGTTCGCGGCGGTGCCCGTCTCCACCTCGGCGGACTGCTCGGCGATCAGCTCCCGGGCCTGGTCCGGGCTGTGCGCCTTCCCGAAGAACTGGTTGATCAGCGCCAGGTTCATCGGGAAGGCGTATACCTGCTCGCCGACCCGGGCGAACACCCGGTGCTGGTAGTTCGTGAAGGACGTGAAGCGGTTCACGTACTCCCAGACCCGCTCGTTGGACGTGTGGAACAGGTGCGCCCCGTAGCGGTGGATCTCGATCCCGGTCTCCGGCTCCGGCTCCGAGTAGGCGTTGCCGCCGATGTGGTTGCGGCGCTCCAGCACCAGCACCCGTTTCCCGAGGCCCTGCGCCACCCGCTCGGCCACGGTCAGGCCGAAGAACCCGGACCCGACGACGATCAGGTCGTAGCCGGCGAGGTCGTGTCCTGCGAGGTCGCGACTGAAGCTCACGAGCCACGAGGGTAGGGCAGCCGTGATCGAGGGCACCGAGCGGCTTCGGTACCCTCTCAGACGGGCCGCAGAAGCGGACGTATCCGGCATTCCCGCTGATTATCGGCCCCTTGGCCATCGGAGGACGGGGAGGAATCGGGCCGCTGTGAGCTGGTTGTCCGCGGTTCCCCTGGTGCTGCTCGCCGCGGCCTGGGTGACCCTGCCCGGGCTGGCCGTCGGCGTGGCCGCCGGCCTGCGCGGGATCGCCGCGTGGGGTGCGGCGCCGCTGCTGTCGGTCGGGCTGATCGCCGGATCCGCGGTGGCCGCGAGCCTGCTGGGCGTCCCGTGGAGCGGGATGGTACCGGTCGCGACGGCCGCGCTGTTCGCGCTCGTCGTGGTCGGGACGCGGCGGCTGGTGGCCCGGCGCCCGCTGCTGCCGACACCGGCCCGCGTCCGGGAACGGACGGCGAGCGCCTGGGAGACGTTGCGCACCGGCGGGCCGGACCGGCGGTGGACCGGGCCGGCCGCGTTCGGCGGCATGCTGATCGCCTGGGTGCTGGGCTTCCGGGCCGCGATCCGCGGGATGGACCGGCCGGACGCGCTGTCCCAGACGTTCGACTCGAACTTCCACTACAACGCGGTCGCCCGGATCCTGAACACCGCCGACGCGTCGTCGCTGACCGTCGGCGGGCTGGTGAACTCCCCCGGCTTCTACCCGTCGGCCTGGCACGACGTGGTGTCCCTGGTGGTGCCGCTGGCCCCCGGCCCGGGCGAGATCGTCGTCGCGTCGAACGTGGTCGCACTGGTGACGACGCTGCTGATCTGGCCGCTGTCGGTGCTGCTGCTGGTCCGCACCCTGGTCGGCCGCTCCGCGGGCGCCGCGCTCGCCGCGCCGGTGCTCTCGCTCGGCTTCATCGCGTTCCCCTGGACGCTGGTCACCTACGGCGCGCTCTGGCCGAACCTGCTGGGTGTCGCGCTGATCCCGGCGGCGCTGGCGACGGTGGCGATCGCGGCCCGCCCCGGGCTGGGCCCCGCCCCGGCCAGCCCGGCGCGCCGCGGCCCCTACCCGCCGGGCCGGGTCGCCCGCTGGTTCCCGGTCGCCGCGGCCGTGCCGGCCCTCGGCTTCGCCCACCCGAACGCGCTGTTCGGCCTGGTCGTGGTGGCCGTCCCGCCGGTGCTGTGGGGACTGGCCGGCGCGGTCCGGCGCAGCCTGCGGTCGGGCCTGCGGGCGAACCTGCGGACGCTGGCGACGGTGCCGGTGGTCGCCGCGGTGGGTGCCGGGCTGGCCTGGTTCATGTTCGTCTCGCCGATCCTGGACGGCATCCGCGGCTACTACTGGGAGCCGCAGGTCGGCTTCCTCGGCGCCGTGCGGAACGCACTGCTGCACAGCCCGGACGGCAACGACCCGGCCTGGTCGATCGCGCTGCTCACGGTGGCCGGGTCGATCGTCGCGCTGCGCCGCTCGCGCACGGCCTGGCTGGTGCCCTCGCACGTGCTGGTGTGCACGCTCTACATCATCGGGGCGAGCACGTGGTCGTCGGTGTGGACCGGGGTCTGGTACAACGACGCGCCCCGGATCGCCGCGCTGGTCCCGGTCACCGCGGCGCCGCTGGCCGCGCTCGGCCTGGTCGCGCTGTGCTCGCTGGCCCGCCGGGTGGCCTGCGTCGCGCGGGACGCCCTCACCCGCGCCGCCCCGTCGGTGCAGGCGTGGCCGCGACCGCGGGCCGCGGTGCTGGTGGCGGTCGGGGTGCTCGCCGTCGTCGTCACCTCGGGCGGGCTCTACCAGCGCTCGCACATCGACCAGCTCGCCGGCATCTACCAGACCCCGGAGCAGGTGCTGGTCGGCCCGGAACAGGCTCAGTTCCTCCGCTACGCGGGCGAGCTGCTGCCGGCCGACGCGGTGGTCGCGCAGAACCCGTGGGCCGGCACCGCGATGCTGTGGCCGCTGACCGACCGGCAGGTGCTGTTCCCGCACCTGACCGGGGTGTGGTCGGAGGACCAGCTGCTGATCGCCGACCGGCTGCGGGAGGCGTCCACCGATCCGGCGGTGTGCGCCGCGGTCGCCGAGACCGGCGTCGGGTACGTGATCACCGCGCCGCCGACGTTCTGGGAGCCGGACCCGCTGGCGTCGAACTGGCCCGGTCTGGACGACCTGCACGAGGCCGACGGCTTCGAGCTGCTGGCCGAGGACGGTGACAACGCGCTCTGGCGGATCACCGCCTGCGACGCCGGCCGGGTCGTCGGGTCATGATCATCCGGACGGGTGCTCCCGCGGCGGCCCCGGGCGTCCGCCGGTAGGGTTCCGGCGCCCGTCACGCACCGCTCCGGAGCGCCGGGCCGGCCGGCGGCCGCCGCCGGGAGAGGAGCAGCGACCCCCTGATGGCCACGCCCACCTGGCTGTCCGCACTGCCTGCCGCGCTCGCCGTGGTGTTCTGGGTGCTGGTGCCGGGCCTGCTGGTGACCAGGCTGTCCGGGCTGCGCGGGATCACCGCGTGGGGGGCGGCGCCGCTGGTGTCGGTGTCGCTGATCGCGACGTCGGCGGTGCTCGGCACGCTCCTCGGGATCCCGTGGGGGCCGTGGGTCCCGCTCGGTGCGGCACTGCTGGTGGCCGCGCTGGTGGTCGTCTTCCACGGGTTCCTCGCCCGGCGCCCGGCCGGGAGCGCGCTGCACCACGGCTGGGGCCCGGCGCTGCGGACCTGGGAACCGGCCCGCCGCGCGCGGGCCGCGCTGGTGCGCCTGCAGACCCCGCGCGGCCGGTTCGCCCGCACCCCCGAGCCGCTGACCACCGCCATGCCGCAGGTCTGGCGCACCTCCGCGCAGCGCGAGGGTCCGGACGGCAGGCACGCCGGCGTCGCGGCCCTGGCCGGCACCGCGGTCGCGGCCGCCGTCGCCTGGCTGACCGTGGTGCTCGGGTTCGGCCCGGTGGACCAGCTGTCGTCCACCTACGACGCCGTCTTCCACTACTCGGCGATCGCGCACGTCCTGGGGACCGGGGACGCCTCGTCGCTGACCCTGGGCACGCTGACCAGCCCGACCAGCTCCGAGGCGTTCTACCCGGCCGCCTGGCACGGCCTGGTGGCGCTGGTCGCGATGAGCTCCGGCTCGGGCGTCCCGATCGCCGCGAACCTGACCGCGTGGGCGGTGGCCGCGGTGGTGTTCCCGCTGTCGGCGCTGCTGCTCACCCGGCACGTCGTCGGCCGCTCGGCGGGCGCCGCCTTCGCCGCCCCGGTGCTCGCGACCGGGTTCACCGCGTTCCCGTGGGCGCTGATGGCGTTCGGCGTGCTGTGGCCGAACCTGCTCGGGGTCGCGCTGCTGCCGGCCGTGCTGGCCGTGGCGACGGCGCTGCTGGGCCTGGCCCGGGATCCGGTGCTGCGCCCCGGCGGCGCCGCCGCGCTCGGTGCCGCGGGGGTACTGGCGCTCGGCTTCGCGCACCCGAACGCGGTGTTCAGCCTGGCCGTGCTCGTGCTGTTCCCGCTGGTGTGGGCGCTGCTCGCGCTGACCCGGCGGCGGCTGTTCACCCGCCGGTTCTGGCAGCCGCTGGCCGGGCTGGCGGTGACCGGCGGCGGGGTCGCGCTGGTGGTCTGGCTGATGGTGGCCTCGCCGCTGCTCGCCGGGGTGCGCAGCTTCGACTGGCCGGCGTTCACCAGCACGCCCGAGGCGGTGCTGCAGGTGCTGCTGCACTCGACGAACGTCCGTCCCGCGCTGTGGGTGCTCGCGGCGCTGGTGCTCGTCGGCGCGGTCGTGTCGCTCCGCCGGTTCGCGACGTCCTGGCTGGTCCCGGCGCACGCGGCGGCGGGAGCGCTGTACGTGCTCGCGGCGTCCCGGGAGGACGCGCTCACCGCCGGCCTGACCGGCGCCTGGTACAACGACTCGTTCCGGCTGGCCGCGATGGTGCCGGTCACCGGCGTCGTGCTGGCGGTGCTCGGCGTCGTCACGCTCGCCGGGCTGCTGCGGTCGCTGCTGCAGCGGTTCGCCCGTCCGGCACCGGCCCGCCGCGGGGTCCCGGCCCTGCTCACCGCCGGCGTCACCGCGCTGGTGCTGGCCGTCACCGGCGGGCTGTACGTCCCGACGCACGCCTCGGTGCTGGCCGGCCCGTACCAGCAACCCGGGGACACGCTGCTCGAACCGGGCCAGCGCGAGTTCCTGGAGCGGGTCGGGACGATCGTGCCGGAGGGGGCGGTGGTGGCGGCCGACCCGTTCACCGGGAACTCGCTGCTCTACCCGCTGACCGGGCGCGAGGTCCTGTTCCCGCACCTGATCGGCAGCTGGACCCCCGACCAGACGGTGGTCGCCACCCGGCTGCGGGACGCCGCGTCCGATCCGGAGGTGTGCGCGGCCGCGGCGGCGACCCGGGTCGGCTGGCTGATCAGCGGGCCGATCACGTTCTGGCCGTGGCACGGCGGTGCGCGCTGGTACCCCGGGCTGCACGACATCGAGCCGGTCGACGGGTTCGAGTTCGTCGCCACCGACGGTGCGAACACGCTGTGGCGGCTGACCGCCTGCGGCGACCCGCAGGGCGTCGCGGAGCCGCAACCCTGACCCTCGTACCGTGGGTGCCCCGACCGGCCGAACGGAGAACATCCCCGCCGTGGATCCGAACCCCCAGACCGACCTCCCCGAGTACGAGCGTTCCCTGCGCATGGTGGAACGCCGCAGGCTCGCCACCGGCTTCGCCAAGCAGATCGCCATCACCACGGAGCCGTTCCTGGACCGCCCGTTCGCGCAGTGCCGGGTCGCCGACATCGGCTGCGGCTACGGCTACACGGCGCTGGAGCTGGCCGGCCTGTGCCGCGAGGTCGTCGGCATCGAGCCGAACGGCGCGCTCGCCGCCCGGGCGAACACGCTGGCGGAGGAGGGCGGCGCCGACAACTTCACCTTCCGGGTGCAGGGCATCGGCGAGTTCGGGCACGGCCCGGACGCCGGCGCGTTCGACGTGGCGGTGCTCGACAACGTCCTCGAGCACCTCGACGACCAGCCGGACGCGCTGGAGCGCATCTCGGCCTGCCTGCGGCCCGGCGGCGTCGCCTACATCCTGGTGCCGAACCGGTGGTGGCCGATCGAGGCGCACTACTCGCTGCCGTTCCTGGCGTGGCTGCCGCTGCCGCTGGCGAACCGCTACCTGCGGCTGTCCGGCCGGGGCAGCGACTACACCGACGCCAGCTACGCCCCCGGCTACCTGCGGATGCGCAGGCTGCTGGCGCAGCGTCCCGAGCTGGACGCCCGGTTCACCGTGCCCGGCGACGTCAGCCTCGCCGAGGGCGGCGGCTCCGCGCTCTACTCGGCCGGGGTGCGCGCGCTGCGCCGGTTCCCCGCGCTGTGGGCGATCTCGAAGGCGTTCCTGGTCGTCGCGGTGAAGAAGCCGGCCTGACCGAGGTGCCGGGCGACGGGCGGGGCGGGGCGGGTGCTCCCGGGCGGCACGGCGGTCCGGAACCGGCACCGTGGCGCCGCTCGGCGGCGCGACCGGGCGGTGATCCGCCCGGCAGCGCGCCCGGCAACCGGCCCGGCAGCGCGTCCAGCAACCCGCCCGGCAGCGCGTCCGGCCCGCCCCGGCGGCTCGCCGCGCTCGCCGATCTGCTCCTCGGCCCGGTGGTCGCGGTCGCCGTGGCCGCCGGGATCGTGCTGCTGGCCGACGCCCTGCCGATCCCGGCCGGCTCGAACGTGGCACTGGCGATCACCGCGTCCGGCGGCGCCGCGATCGCCGCGCTGCTCGCCGCCGCCGCGCTGAGCACCCGGTACGCCGTCCCGCTGAGCTGGGTGGGGCTGGCCGCACTGCCCGCCTGGCCGCTCGCGCTGTTCCTGGCGAACACCCCGCACTACCTGTTCGGGGTGTCCGGCGACCAGCAGTTCCGGGTGCAGTTCCTGACCCGCTTCGCCGACTCCGCCCGGCTCGCGGACTTCGCCTACGCCGATCTCCCGCCGTACTACCCGGCCGCCTGGTTCTGGATCGGCGGACGCACCGCGGCGCTGCTCGGCGTGGAGGCGTGGTCGTTCCACAAGGCGTTCTCGATCGCGACGCTGGCCGTCACCGCAGTGCTCACCTACGCGCTGTGGTCGCTGGTCACCACCCGCCGCCGGGCGCTGGGGGCCGCGGTCGCGACCACGCTCGCCGGGCTGGCGACTCTCGCCGCGTACACCCCGTACTCCTGGCTGACCGCCGCGCTCGTGCCGCCGCTGGCGGTGCTCGGGCTGCGCCTGGTCCACCGGCGCCCGGGTGCGGCGTGGCTGCGCACCGCTCTGCTGGTGGGCGTCGTCCTCGGGATCGCCGCGGTCACGCACACCCAGATCCTGGTGTTCGCCGGGTTCGTGCTGACCGTCCTCGCCGCCGACGCCCTGCTCACCCGGTCGGCCCGGGCGGTGCCGCTCGCGGCGACCGTCGGCGTCGTGCTCGCCGCCGCGCTGCCGCTCACGCTCGTGCACTGGCTGCCCTACCTGGCCGCGTCGGCGGGCGAACCCACCTACAGCGCCGGCCAGCACTTCCTCGCCGAGACCGGATCGCGCTGGCCGCTGCCGATGCTCGAACCGACCGCGCTCGGCGCGCTGTGCCTGGTGGGGACGGTGTGGATCGTGGCCCGCGCCGGCCGGTCCCCGGTCGCCCGCGCGCTGGGCGTGACCGCGGCCTGCGGCTATGCCTGGTACCTGCTGTCGACGCTGCTGCTGGCCGCCGGGACGACGCTGCTGGCGTTCCGGATCGAGCCGATCATCACCGCGGCGCTCGCCTGCGGCGCGGTGTGGGCGGCGGCCGACGGGCTGCGGCGGCTGCGCGGCGCCGCTCACCGGACCCGCCCCGCCGTCGCGGTGGTCACCGTGCTGGCGGCGGTCGCCGTCGTCGCCCAGGTGCAGTCCGTCCCGGAGACCTACGCGTGGGCGGGCACCGGGCAGGACCACCGCCCCGACGGCACCCGACCCGACGGCAGCCGCGACCCGGCCGACGCCGACGCCTGGCTCGGTGAGCTGCGCAGCACGGTCGACGGGCTGACCGGCCGCGCGCCGCGGGAGGTGGTGCTGGCGAGCGCCAACCAGAAGCTCCTCACCTACACCCCGTACTTCGCCTTCCAGACCTCGGTCGCCCAGTACGCGAACCCACTCGCCGACTTCCCGGCGCGCACCGACGAGCTGCGGCGCTGGGCGACCGCCGCCGGGCCCCGGCAGCTGCTCGCCGCGCTCGACGCGAGCAGGTTCCGGGTGCCGTCGGTGTTCGTGTTCGACCGGGCACCCGACGGCGGGCTGCAGCTGCCGACGTCGGAGGACCGGTTCCCCGACCCGGACGCCGGGGCGCCGCCCGCGACGTTCGCCCCGCAGCTGTTCGACGATCCGGCCTGGGAGCGGCGCGACGTCGGACCGTACGCGGTGCTGGTCCGGGCCGGGGTCCCGCCGGTGCCCTGACCCCCTGATCGGTCCGACGGGCCCGGCGGACCGGCCGGCGGCTCCGCGGACCGGCGCCGGTTGACACCGCCGCAACGCGACCGGGGCAGACTGCACGCATGCTCCGCGTCCCCCGCCCGCCCGCCGAGCGCAGCGCCCCC
The DNA here is from genome assembly GCF_058448985.1 of Pseudonocardia sp. DxW. Taxonomy (NCBI): domain Bacteria; kingdom Bacillati; phylum Actinomycetota; class Actinomycetes; order Pseudonocardiales; family Pseudonocardiaceae; genus Pseudonocardia; species Pseudonocardia sp. DxW. The sequence continues at coordinate 49,424 of NZ_JBZFLK010000004.1, forward strand.
GCACGCCCGGTCCGGGCGCGGCCGGCACTGTTCCTCGCCGCACTCGCCGCGCTCGCGGTCGGTGTCTGGGCGTGCTGGTCGGTGACGGTCGACGACGCCTACATCACCTACCGGTACACGGCGAACCTCGCGAACGGGTTCGGGCCGACCTGGAATCCCGGCGCCGACCCGGTCGAGGGTTACACCAACTTCCTCTGGATGCTCTGGCACGTCCCCTGGGTGTGGCTGGGCGTCCCGCTGCCGGTGGTCTCGAAGCTGACCGCCGCGACGTGCGCGGCGGCGATCGTCTGGATCCTCGCGACCGAACCGCGCACCCGCACCGGCGCGACCCTGGCGGTCGGCGCGTTCGTGCTCTTCCTGCCGACCTGGGTACACGTGGACGGTGGCCTGGAGACGGCCCCGTTCGCACTGGTGGTCCTGCGTGCGGTCGTCGTCGCGGCCCGCCTGCTGCGGGACCGGGACGCCACCGTCCGATCATGGGAGCTCCCGGCACTGTTCCTGGTCGCCGGGATGCTGCGCCCCGACGGCATCCTCGCCGTCGCACCGCCGCTGGCCGTGTGGGCGTGGCTGCGGCGGTGGGACCGCCGCACCTGGACCGCGCTGATCGTGGCGGCCGCGATCGGTGGCGCCTACACGGCATGGCGCTGGTCGTACTTCGGGCATCCGCTGCCGAACACCTTCTACGTGAAGGTCGGGGTGGAGGCCGCGACCGACGGCCGCTGGATCCGCACCACCCTGGCGCTGCTGCTGCCGTTGCTCCTGCTCGCCGTCGCCGGGCTCTTCCGGCGGTCGACCGCCCCGGTCGTCGCGGTGGCCCTCGCGAGCTGCGTCGCGCTCTACGCCATCCCGGCGCTCACGGCTCCGGCGATGGACTACCTGTCCCGGTTCGCGTGGCACGGGTTCCCGGTGCTCTGTCTGGCCGCCGCCCGGACCATCGACGCGGTCGGACGGCGGCGGCTGGCGGCGGTGGGCGCCGCCGTTGCCGTCGGCTGGACCAGCGTGGCGGGCTTCCTGCAGCCGGACGGACCGACGATGGTGAACTACGGCGAGGACCTCCGCCGGGTCCACATCGCCATCGGTCTGGGGCTCGCGGACGCCGACGTCCCGGCCGACCGGCCGACGGTCGCCATGACCGACGCCGGCGCGATCCCGTACTTCTCCGGCTGGCGGGCGACCGACTACATCGGCCTCAACGACGAGCGGATCGGGCACGGCGCGAGCCCCACCGATGTGCTCCTCGCCGACGAGCCGACGGTCCTCGTCGCGACCGGGCCGACCCCGGAGCTGCAGACCACGTCGTGGAACACCGACCTCCCGACCGCGGTCGGTGATCGGGAGCTGGTCGCCGTTCTGCGGGCCCGACCGGCCTACTACCAGCAGGTCTACGCGGACCGGGATGTCGCGGACCAGGTGCGGACCGCCATCGAACGCCGGGTCGCCGAGGCCGACGCCGTCACCGACCGCCGGTTCGACCAGACCTACTCCCGCTGGGCGCAGCGGCTGCTGGGTCTCAGCGGGTGAGCAGGTGCGATCCCAGCGCCCGCAGCGCCCCGGGATCGCGCCGCAGCACCGCCCCCGGCACCTGCACGGCGGCGTTCAGCCGGGACGACACGTGCACCCGCGCGGCCCGCGCGGCCCGGTGCCAGCCGCGCGCGGTCATCCGCTCGGCCTCGGCCGCGAAGAAGCGCCGCTCCTCGGCGAACCGGTTCCCGGCGGCGGCGCCGGAGCCGGAGTCGCTGGTGCGGTGCCGCCGGTAGCGGAAGCACACGTGGTCGTCGACGACCATCGAGCCGCCCTCGGCGACCACCTGCAGCGGCAGCGCCAGGTCGAACACGTCCGCGGACTCCGGCATCGCGACCGATCGGACCGCCGCCGTCCGCCAGCACAGCGACGGGTTGTAGAGCCAGTTCCCGCGCAGCAGGCTGACCGCGAGATCCTCGCCCGCGACCTCCCGCGGCCCCGACCCGGACGGCGCCAGCAGCGACTTCACCCGGTCGGCGAGCGGCCGGACGGCCTGGTCCCGGTCGTCCATCACCGACACCCCCGGCTGAACGACGGCGGCGCCGGGCCACCGGTCGTGCAGCGCGAGCACGGTGTCCAGGTAGTGCGGCAGCATCAGGTCGTCGGCGCCCATCATCACGAAGTACTCGAGCTCGACGTGCTCGATGCAGTACCGGTTGTTGCCCTGCGCGCCGAGCCGCTGCGGGTTGCGCCGGTAGCGGATCCGGTCGTCGTCGAGCCCGGCGAACCAGGGCGCGATCGAGTCGTCGGGATAGCCGTCGTCGACGACGGTGAGCCGCCAGTCGGCGCGGTCCTGCCGTTGCACGCTGCGGACCGACCGGCGCAGCAGGTACGGGTCCCCGAAGAACGGGAGCATCACGTCGACGGTCGGCGCAGGCACGGCCCGACCGTAACGGGCGGTGCCGGCCGGCCCCGGGTGGCCTCTGCGATCCGGTGTCACCCGGCGTCGGCGTCGCCCCGGGTCCACGCGGCGCAGCCGGGGCAGCGGAAGGTGCGCGGATCGACCCAGCGGCGGGAGCGGCACCCGAGGCAGACACCCCGGCAGAACGGGCGCCGCCCGGTCGTGGAGCGCCGCAGCCTCCGCAGGAACCGCCCATGCATGTGACCCACCCCCTGGTGAATCCACGGACACGAATTCAGTTACGGTAACAGCAGTTGCCCGGGGTGACTAGGCTGGCGGACACCCGAGGGAAGGCAGGTGAGAGGCGTGGCTCCGTCGTCGCCGACAGTGGCGAGCTGGGAACTGTCGTTGCGGTTGCGGGAGCGCCGGATCGAGCTGGGGGTCGACGTCGCGACGATCACCGCGCGGCTGGGCTTCACCCGGAACTACTGGTCGGCGGTGGAGAACGAGCGCCGCTCGCTGACCGAGGAGAAGCTGGACCTGCTGCTCGACCTGCTGGAGTACGACGACGCCGAGCGGGCCGAGCTGTTCGAGCTGCGGGAACGGTCCCGCGGGCGCGGGTGGTGGACGGCTTATTCGGCGCTGTACGGCGAGGAGATGCACAGGTATCACGGCCTGGAGTACGGAGCGCAGAGCATCCGCAGTTACGAGAGCATCATCCCCGGGCTGCTGCAGACGCCCGACTACACCAGGGCGTTGATGGAGGCGTCCATCCATCTGCGGCCGGTGGATGTCGATCAGCGGGTGGAGGTGCGGCGTCGACGGCAGGAACGGCTCACCGGTGCGGAACCGCTGCAGCTCACGGTGGTTCTCGGCCAGGCCGCGCTCCTGCAGCAGGTCGGCGGCCGCGAGGTGTTCCGCGCCCAGCTCGCACACCTGGCCGGGATGCTCCGTGCCCATCCGAAGACCATCCAGATCCGGGTTCTGCCGTTCACGTCCCCCGGGTGCAGCCTGATCGGAGCGTCGACGTTCCATCTGATCGACTTCTCCAGCCCCCGGCTACCCACCCTCGTGTGGCAGGAGGCCATCACCGTGCGCCGGGTTCTCGAGCAGCCCGACCAGGTCCGCGATGTAGTGTTCGCCTGGTCCGATGCACTCCGGTTGACGCTGTCCGCCGAGGAGTCGGTCCGCATGGTGGAGGACTACGCCGAGGAGCTGTAGGCAGATGGCTGGGCAGGCGGGCGAGTGGTTCGTCAGCAGTTTCAGCAATGACCAGGGGGTCTGCGTCGAGGTCCGCTTCCACGGCCCCCGGGTCGAGATCCGCGACACCAAGGACCGCACCGGCCCCGTCCTCTCCGTCACCCGAGCCGAGTGGACCGCGTTCCTCACCGGCTCCGGCGCCACCCCGCTCACCGCCGAGCCCACCGCCGACGGCGGCGCCGTGCTGCACACCGGCGGCCCCGACCGGCTGCACTTCACCCCGGCCGAGTGGACCGCCTACCGGCTCGGCGTCGAGGCGGGCGAGTTCGACCCGCCGCACACCGCGGTCGCCTGACCGGGCCCGCCCCGGTCGCGGGGCACGGCCCCCGGCAGCCGCGCTCGCCGCAACCGCCCCTCGTTAGGATCGCCCGGCCCCGACCACACGACGACCTGCAGCGATCCGGAGCACGGCCTTGGACATCCAGAACCACTACTACGGCCACTCGGCGGTGCTGGCCGCGTACGCGGGGCTGTCCCGGCCCCGGCACATCGCCGGGCTGCTGCAGCACGGCTGGACGGCGACCAGCCCGGTCGCCGCGCACTTCGCCGACTTCCCGCACGTGGGTGCGGACCCGCGGCAGCGCAGGCTGCTGGTCTGGTCGCACGGTTGCCGCGGCTGGTCCCCCGCCGACGAGACCCGCACGACCACCCCGGTCGGCGCCCCGGTGCTGTACCTGGAACGGCTGCTGCAGGCCCAGGGCTGGTCGCGCTCGGACCGGCTGGGGCCGGTGTTCGTCCCGTTCCACGGCACCCGGCTGGTCCGGGTCACCGGCGCGCACGCCGACCTGGCCCGCCAGGTCGCGAAGGTCGACGGGCCGTCCACGGTGTGCATGCACCACGAGGACCTCACCGATCCGGAGATCACCTCGGCGTGGGCCGACGCCGGGCACCGCCTGGTCACCGCCGGCCGCCGGGACGACCCGCGGTTCCTGCTGCGGATCATGCACCTGATCGGCAACGCGAGCCGGGTGTCGTCGAACCGGCTGTCCACCGCGGTGCTCTACGCCGCCGCCGTCGGCACCCCGGCCGCCGTCTGGGGCGATCCGCTGACGTTCGGCGCGCAGTCGGCGTCCGCGGTCGACGAGCTGCGCGCCACCTGGCCGGAGTTCCACACCGCCGACCCGGCGAACGGGCAGCGGCCGGACACCGGGGCCGCCGAGGCGGACGCCGCGGCGACCGCGCTGGCCCGCCGCGAGCTGGGTACCGACGCGCTGCTGGAGCCGGACGCGCTGCGCGCCGCGCTGGGCTGGGGCCGCACCCCGAACATCGGCCCCGGGATCCAGTACTACGCGGCGTCGCCGCTGGCCAAGGCCGCGATGGTGCTGGGCCTGACGAAGCGCTCCGAGCAGAGCACGCAGGCGATGTCGGCGGGCAGCTTCAGCCCGATGCTGTGGCTGCGCAACCCGCTCGCGGCGCTGCCGCGGCCGCTGCCGAAGGGACTCCCCACGCCGGTGACGACCGAGGACCCGGCGGAGGCCGTCCCGCGCTCCTGAGCCGAGCCGGGGCCACCGCGCCGGCACCCGCGCCCACCGGGTGCCCGTCCGCGCCCCGACGCGCGGTCCCGCGGACCGCCGCCGGTCAGCGCCGCCAGATCCGCCGGACCAGCCACAGCAGCGCGATCCCGAGCAGCACCGCCAGCCCGAACCGGACGGCCAGCCAGCCGGCCCCCTGCGCCGGGAGCAGCGCCGCCCCGCCGCAGAGCACGAACCCGGCGACGATCGGCCCGAGCAGCACCGCCTCCCGCCAGCGGGTCTCCGACACCCGGCGGCGCAGCAGCGACGTCCCCACGGCCAGCGCCAGGTACGTCACCGGGAACCCGACCGCGACCGCGGTCAGCGAGCCGGTGCCGGCCAGCAGCACGGCCACGACCAGCCCGGCGACCAGGCTGAGCGGGCTGGCGAAGGCCAGCCCGCCGCTGCGTCCGGACGCGAACACCAGATGCACGTTCGCCAGGTACGCGACGCTGACGACGGCGCCGACCGCGGTCACCCCGGCGACCGGGACCAGCTCGACCGGATCGAACTCGGCGGGCGCGAGGAAGCGCAGCAGGAACGGCGCGAGCAGAGCGACGCCGGCGGACAGCGCGACGGTCACCGCGGCGACGTCCCGGGCGGTCCGTTCCAGGGCGGCGCCGCGCTCCTCGGGCGCGGTCCGGTAGACGACCGGCGCCCAGGCGTTGTTCAGCGCGGACACGATCAGCGCCGGGGCCGCGCCGAGCAGCAGCGCGATCTGCATCCGGCCGCCGTCCTCCGGGCCGAAGTACCGGGTCACGATCAGCACCAGCGCGTTCTGCACGAGCAGCAGCGCGACCAGGTGCGGCACCGCGGGCAGCCCGACGCGCAGCGCCTTGACCAGGTCGCCGCGCTCGCTGCGCGGGCGGCCGCCGTGCACGGCCAGCGCGATCCCGGCGAGCCCGGCGGCGAGGTAGCCGAGCAGCAGGCCGAACAGGTAGTCGTCGGCGTCGCTGGCGTGCCAGCTGACCAGTGCGAGCCCGGTGAGCGGCCCGCCCAGCGTGGCGACGGCCGACATCACCACGAACGGCACCGGCCGGTCCTGCACGCGCAGCAGCGACTGGGCGTTCAGCACGGCGACGAACCCGGCGGCGGCCAGCGCCGCCCAGGTCAGCCCGGGCTGCCACGGCACGGACAGCACCGCGGGCCCCCACAGCGGCCCGGTCAGCATCGCGGCGACGACGAGCACGGTGGACAGCGCGGTGCCCTGCAGCACCAGCGCGCGGGCCCCGGCGACCCCGGAGCGTTCCAGGATCCCGTGCCGGGTGATCGACGCGGCCAGCCCGAACCCGACGACCATCGCGCCGACCTGCACCAGGATCAGCCCGATCGCGACGACGCCGTACTCGCCGCGGCCGAGCACCCGGGTCACGACCGGGGTGACCAGGACGTTCGCCAGGATCGGCGCGACCGTCCCGAGGGTGTAGAGCGAACCGCGGCCCAGGACCTCCCTGCTCGCGTTCACCGTGCTCATTCCCGGTGCCCGAAGAACTCCCGCACCAGCTGGGCGACCCGGTCGACGTCGGCGTCGGCCAGGTCCGGGAACAGCGGCAGCGAGATCTGCTGCGCGTAGTACTCCTCGGCGTTCGGGCAGAGGCCGCGGCGATAGCCGAGATCGGCGAAGACCGGGTGCCAGTACGCCGGGACGTAGTTGACCTGCACGCCGATGCCGTTGCCGCGCAGGTGGTCGAACAGCTCGCGGCGGCGACCGTCGAGCACCCGCAGCGGGTAGAGGTGCCAGGCCGGGTCGGCGCCGTCGCGCCGGGACGGGGTGCGCACCTCGGCGACGTCGGCCAGGGCCGCGTCGTACCGGGCGTGGATCTCGGCGCGCCGGGCGGTGAACGCGGCCAGCCGGGTCAGCTGCGACGAGCCGAGCGCGGCGAGCAGGTCGGGCAGCCGGTAGTTCAGCCCGAACGCGTGCACCTCCTGGTGCCACGGCCCCTCGTCCGGGAACCGCTGGGCGGCCCTGTCCCGCACCAGGCCGTGGTTGCGGAACGAGCGGGCCGCCGCGACGAGATCGTCCCGCGGCGACACGACGGCGCCGCCCTCGGCGGTGGTGAGGTTCTTGGTCGGGAAGAAGCTCAGCGTCGTCAGGTCGGCGAGGTCACCGACCGGCCGGCCGTGCCAGGTGCCGCCGATCGAGTGCGCGGCGTCCTCCAGCAGCAGCGCCCCGGCGCCGTGCGCGATCTCGCGCAGCGGCTCCGCGTCGATCGGGTGCCCGGCGTAGTCCACACCGGACACGACGGTGGTGTTCGGGGTGAGCGCGGCCTTCGCGGCGTCCGGGTCGAGATTGCCGGTGTCCGGGCTGACGTCGGCGAACACCACGTTCGCGCCGAGCAGCGCTGCGGCGCTCGCCGTCGCGACGAACGTCAGCGGCGCCACGACGACGTCCTGGCCCGGCCCGACACCGGCCGCGGCGTAGGCGACGTGCAGTGCCGCGGTGCCGGAGGTGACCGCGACCGCCGGGTTGCCGCCGACGTGCGCGGACAGGTCGTCCTCGAACCGGGTGACCGCGGGACCGGTGGTCAGCCAGTCGGTGCCGAGGACGGCGGTGACCGCCTCGACGTCCTCGGCCGAGATCGACTGGCGTCCGTAGGGAAGCATCTAGTCGAGCGCCTCGACCATCTCGCGCAGCTGCTGCGGGGACAGCCACAGGTCGTTGGTGTCGCTGCGGTACGCCTGCCCGTCCGGCACCGGCTCGCCGTCGGCCGGGGAGGTGTAGCCCCAGCCGGCGATGTAGGGCTCGACGACGTAGCGGTCGTCGAGCCGCAGCGTCCGCCGCGAGTCGTCGGCGGCGATCATCTCCTCGTGCAGCTTCTCGCCGGGCCGGATCCCGATCTCGTGGGTCGCCGCGCCGGGCGCGATGGCCTCGGCCAGGTCGGTCATCCGCATCGACGGGATCCGCGGCACGTAGAGCTCGCCGCCCTGCATCCGGTCGAAGGAGTCGATGACGAACTTCACGGCGTCCGGCAGCGTGATCCAGAACCGGGTCATCCGCTTGTCGGTGATCGGCAGCGAGGCGCCCTCGGCGGCGAGCCGCTTGAACAGCGGGACGACCGAGCCGCGCGAGCCCAGCACGTTGCCGTACCGGACGACGGCGAACCGCGTCTCGTAGGCGGCCGCGTAGTGGTTCGCGCTCACGAACAGCCGGTCGGCGCACAGCTTCGTCGCGCCGTAGAGGTTGATCGGCGACGACGCCTTGTCCGTGGACAGCGCGACGACCCTCTTCACCCCGGAGTCGATCGCGGCCTCGACGACGTTCTGCGAGCCCTCGACGTTGGTCCGGATGAACTCGAACGGGTTGTACTCGGCGGTGTCGACCTGCTTCAGCGCGGCGGCGTGCACCACGTGGTCGACGCCGTGCATGGCGCGCTTGAGCCGGTCCCGGTCCCGGACGTCACCGAGGAACCAGCGCAGCCGCGGGTCGTTGCCGAACAGCGACCGGCACTCGTACTGCTTCAGCTCGTCCCGGGACAGGATGACCAGCCGGCGCGGGTCGTAGTGGTCCAGCAGCGTGCGCACGAACGCCTTGCCGAAGGACCCCGTCCCGCCCGTGACCAGGACCGACGAGCCCTTGAGAACCGACATCACGCCTCCAGATCCGCGGATTTCTCCCGCCCGGCATGATGGCACGCGGGTACCCGGACGAAAGGCAGCAGGTGCGGATCAACGCGGTCGTTCAGGCCAGGACGGGTTCGACCCGGCTCCCCGGCAAGGTCCTGCGGGAGCTCGGCGGGCGTCCGGTGCTGGACCGGGTCGTCGACGCCGCCCGGGCCGCACACGGCATCGACGACGTGCTGGTCGCGACGTCCACGGCCGCCGGTGACGACGCCGTCGCCGAGCACGCCGCGGCGCTCGGCGTCGGGGTGGTGCGCGGTTCCGAGGACGACGTGCTGTCCCGGTTCGTGCAGGCCGCCGACGAGCACCCGTGCGACGCCGTGGTGCGGCTCACCGCCGACTGCCCGCTGCTCGATCCCGACCTGGTCGGCCTGGTCGCCGCGACCTGGCGGTCGGCGCCGGAGCACGACTACGTGGCGACCACGCTGGTCCGGACGCTGCCGCGGGGCCTGGACGTCGAGCTCGCGACCGTGCCGGCGCTGCGCGCGCTGGACGCCGGCGCCACCGGGTACGACCGGGTGCACGTGACCTCGGGCCTCTACGGCGACCCGGGCCGGTTCCGGTGTCTCGGCGTCGTCGTCGCACCTGCCGCGGACGACCTGCGGGTGACCCTGGACACCCCCGACGACCTGCACGCCCTGCAGGGCCTGGTCGAGGCTCTCGACGGGCGCACCGGCTGGCGGTCGGTGGTGTCGGTGCTGCGGTCGCGGCCGGACCTGGTGGAGCGCAACGCGCACGTCCGCCAGAAGTCCCTCGCGGAGGGCTGATCGGGTGCGCCTGCTGCTGCGCTGCGACGCCGGACCGTCGACCGGCGTCGGGCACGCCGTACGGTGCGCGGCGGTCGCCGAGGCCGCCGACGCGGCCGGGCACGAGGTGCTCTGGTCCGGCCGGCTCGACGGGCTGGACTGGCTGTGGGCCGGGCTGGTCACCGGGCCGCCCCGGACGGTGCTGCCTCCCGCCGACGACGCCGGGTCGCTGGCCGGGCTCGCCCGCGGGCACCGGATCGACGCCGTGCACGTCGACCACTACCTGCTGGGCGACGACCTGCGCGATCCGCTGAACGCGGCCGGGACCGTGCTGTCCACCGTGGAGGACTTCGCCACCGGACGGCGGCCGGGTGACGTCGTCGTCGATCCGAATCTGGGCGCCGACGAGCACCCGCGGCCGGACGACGGCAGCCCGCTCCTGCTCCGCGGTCCCGCCTACGCCCCGCTGCGGGCGGCCGCCCGGCGGGCGCGGCGGGAACGGGACGCCGGACACCCGGCCGGTGAGCCGCCGCGGGTGCTGGTCGTGATGGGCGGGACGGACGCGGCGGGCCTGCTGCCCCGGGTCGTCGCCGCGCTGGACGCGGCCGGTGCGCCCGCCGAGGTCGACGTCGTCGTGCCGCCGGGGCGGTCGCCGGAGCTGCCCGCGGGCGGCCCGGCGCGCTTCCGCGCGGTCGCCCCGCTGGCCGATCTCCCGGCCGCGATGGCGGGCGCGGACCTGGTGGTCAGCGCGGCCGGGACGACCGTGTGGGAGCTGTGCTGCGTCGGCGTCCCGATGGCGCTGGTCCTCGCCGCGGACAACCAGACCGACGGGTACCGGACGGTCGTCGCGGCCGGGGCCGCCGCGGGGCTCGGCGGGATCGGTGAGCTCGCCGCGCCGGAACAGGCGGGGGCGGTGCTGCGCGGGCTGCTCACCGATCCGGGCGCCCGGGATGCGCTCGCCCGGCGGGCCAGGACCGTCGTGGACGGGGCAGGGGCGGGGCGGATCGTGGACGCGATCACCGACGCCGTCCGGCGGGTGGGGGGTGCGCGGGGATCGGCGTCCCTGGCCCGGACGTCCCCTGCCCGGGCCGGGCAGGACCCGCGCGTCGAGGACACGACCGCCGCGCTGCACACACGCCCCGCGACGCTCGCCGACGCCGAGCTCCTCCTGGCCTGGCGCAACGACCCGGACACCCGCCGGAACTCGCGCTCCGCCGACGAGATCGACCTGGACACCCACCGGCGCTGGCTCGCCAGCTCGCTGGACCGCGAGGACCGGTACCTGCTCGTCGTGTCCGACACCACGGGCCCCGTCGGCACCGTCCGCTGGGACCGGGACTGCCGCGGCTGGGAGGTGTCGATCACCGTCGCACCGGAACGCCGCGGGGGTGGGCTGGCCGCGGCGCTGCTGCGGGCCGGTGAGGACGCGCTGCGGGAGCGGACCGGCTCCGGGACGCCGTTGATCGCGGTGGTGCACCGGGAGAATGCGGCCTCGGCCAGGCTGTTCGCGCGGGCCGGGTACGTCGACGACGGCACCGGGCCGGACAGCGAGGGGTTCCGGACGCTGCGCCGCATCCTCTGACTGGCTCGGTGGGTGCCGCACCGGACAGGGGGTGACACCGGCCGGGTGCGGGAGCGTCCGGTGCTCGCCGCCCGCCTCCGCACACGGGCCCGATCCGGCCACACCGTCCGGCACCGCACCTGTCCCGCGCCCGACCTGCCCGGCGCCGCACCTCCACGCTCTCGGAGTGCTCCATCCAGGTGAATCATGCCGCGCCCGTCCGTCGACCACCCGAAACTGTCAGGGGTCCACGGCAGACTCGACCATATGTTCGACACAGGCACCACCACCAGCGCATCAACTGCCCCGATCACCGCCACCCGCTGGTCCGAGATGCCGCCCGGTTCCGCGGTGGTGGCGGTTCTGGAGCGACCACCCGATCCCGGTGATCCCCCGGCCGAGCGGCTGGAGCGCATCGGCGCCTTCGAGCGAGTGATCAACAGCCTGCAGGCGCTGCAGAGCTGCGAGATCGCCGCACTCGTCGAGGGCGCCGAGTCCACGATGGCCCGGCACATCGCCGAGCACGATCCCGCCACCGACCCACCGCTGGGGTTGTTCGACACGGTCCCCGATGCGCTGCAGTCGATCGTCGCGGAGCTGCGGCTCATGCTGCGCCTCACCACCGGATCCGCGTGGTACCGGGTCGACGAGGCCAGGGGCCTGTCCGCCGCCGAGCTCGCACCGGTCGCCGAGCTGGCGCGGGCCGGCCTGCTGTCCCGGTCCAAGGTCCTGCTTCTGGTGGAAGCCACCACAGACCTGACACCGGAGCAGACCGAGCGGCTCCTCACCCGCGTCCTGCCGAAGGCTCCGGGCCAGACCACCGGTCAGCTGCGTGCAGCGATCCGCCGGTTCCTGACCGGTCTGCCGGACGGTGCCCGGGCCCGGCGCCGCGAGCGCCGGACCCTCGACCGCGGGGTACGGGTCCAGGCCGAGGCCGACGGCATGGCCACGCTGCGGGCGTTCCTGCCCGCCGCCGCGGCGACCGGCATCCTCGCCGTGGTCGACCAGCACGCCCGCGGCTGCGGCAGCGCCGATCCGCGTGGCATGGACGCCCGGCGGGCCGACGCACTGGTGGACCTCGTGCTGCGCGACACCGGCCGGGTGAGCGCCGGAACCGCGCTCGCCACCGGCGCCGCGAGCGCGGAGCCGACCGAGGTCCCGGGCCTGGCGTCCGCACCCGCGGGCGGCAGCCCGTTCGTGCGGAACACCGTGCGCGTGAACATCCATGTCACCGTCCCGCTCGACACCCTCACCGGCGCCGGGGACGAGCCGGCCGAGCTGGCGGGCTTCGGCCCGATCCCCGCGGAGGACGCCCGGGCCCTGGCCTTCGACCCGGCCTCCGTGTGGGACCGGCTGGTGACCGATCCGGTCACCGGCAAGGTGCTCGACCACGGCACGCAGCGCTACCGGCCACCAGCCGATCTGGCCAGGCTGGTGCGGTCGCGGCACGGCTGCTGTGCCCACCCCGGATGCCGGACGCCGGCCCACCGGTGCGACATCGACCATGTCGTCCCGTTCGATCCGGTGCGGGCGACCGGGCCGACCTCCGCGGGCAACACCGCCCCGCTCTGCCGTTCCCATCATCGGCTCAAGCACATGCCGGGCTGGCACGTCGAGATGCGGCCGAACGGCACGCTGGTCTGGACGACGCCGTCCGGGCACACCTACGAGGCGCAGCCCTCACCGGTGGGGCCGGTGCGGGCCGAGACGGGCCCGGCGCGCGGGCCGAGCCCCTGGGCCCGCGGGGAGGGTGCGGATGCGCGGGACCGGTTCGCCGAGGACGTCGCGGAGCCGCCGTTCTGACCGGCAACCGGACCGGTACCGCCGGCCATCCGGAGCGGGAGGTGTCGCTCCGCCGGCCCCGCGGCCCCCACGGATGCCGATCACGGAGCACACGCGGCCACCGGGCCGGGTGCGTCGGGGTGTCGAGAGGTGCGTGGCACGATCGTGGCGCGGTGATGCCGCCCGCAGAGGTGCCGGGGACACGTCTGCGTGACCTAACCTTCGCGCGTGTCCGGATCCCGCTCCACGCTGCCTGCCGCCGATCTCGCGCGGGTCGTGGTGTTCGCCGCCTTCATCGCAGTGCTCGGCCTCTTCCCCGGTTTCGGGGGTGTCGCCGGAGTCCCGATCGTCCTGCAGAACGTGGGCCCGATCCTCGCCGGTGCGATCCTCGGCTGGAAGCTCGGCACCGCGTCGGTGGCGCTGCTCCTCGCACTGACCGCGATCGGCCTGCCGCTGCTGTCCGGCGGCCGGGGCGGGCTGGCCCCGTTCGTCGGGCCCAGCGCGGGCTTCCTCATCGGGTGGCTGCTGTCCGCGCTGGTCACCGGCCTGATCGTGCAGCGGGCCCGGACCCGGACGTTGCCGGTGTTGCTGGTCGCCTGCCTCGCCGGGCTGCTCGCCGACTACCTGATCGGGATGCCGGTGCTCGGGCTGGTGGTCGGGGACCTGTGGTCCGGTTTCGTCCAGTCGCTGGTCTTCGTGCCCGGCGACCTGATCAAGGTCGTCCTCGCCGCCGTCATCGCCACGCTGGTGCACCGGGCCCTGCCCGATCTCCTCCCGACGCCGGCCCGCGGGCCGCGGGTCCGGTGACGACAGGTCCCGGTCGCACGGCCCGAGCGGATTCCACGACGACCGACCGGCCGGCGCAGGCGGCGGGCCCGGCAGGCGCATCCTCAGGGACCGAACAGACGAGAACGACCGAGCCGCAGCGACCGACGGCGACGGTGCCCCCACCCGGCACCGGCCCCACCTCGATCGTCCCACCCGACCTGCTCCCACCCGGCCTGGCCGTGGCGACGGCCGTCGCTGCCGAGCACCTCCGCGCCCACGGCATCGGCCCCGGCGACCGTGTCGTGATCGACGCACCGGCACGCGTCCGGTGGTCCGTCCTGCCCCACCTGCTCGCCGTCGACCGGGCCGGCGCCGCAGCCCTGGTGGCCGATCCGGGCTGGTCGGACCGGGAGCGCGCAGCCGTACTCGCCGACACCGAACCCAGCAGGGTGCTCGACGTCAGCACCGCCGGAACCGGCTCAGGCACCAGCACCAGCACCGAAACCAGCACCGGCACCGGAACCCCCGCCCGGCCCGAACCCGGGCAGCACCGGCCGACCGGCCCGCGCGACCAGCCGGACGGCACGGACCCGTTCCTCCTCCCCACCACCTCCGGCAGTACCGGACCGCCCACCGTCCTCGCCCGCACCCGCGACTCGTGGCTGCTCGGCTTCGACGTCCTCGGACCGCTGCCGGGCCCGGTGCTCGTCCCGGGCCCGCCGTCGTCGACGCTCTACCTGTTCGGCGCGCTGCACGCCCTGCACCACGGTCTCCGGCTCGTCACCACCGACCGGTTCGATCCCGCGGATCTCCCCGCCGGCGGATCCGTGCACCTGGTCCCGGCGCTGCTGCCCACGCTGCTCGACGACCGGGACCGGCACCCGGACCGGCCCGCGCCGGCGGTGATCGTCTGCGGCGGCGCGCACGTCGCACCGGCCCTGCGTGAGCGCTGTGCGCGGCTGCTCCCCGGCACCGTCCTGATCGAGTACTACGGCTCGGCCGAGCACTCGCTGATCGCGCTCCGCCGCGACGCCGGACAGCTCCGCGCGGTCCCCGGAGTCCGGCTCGCGGTGCGCGACGGCGTCCTCTGGGTGGACAGCCCGCAGACCGTTCTCGGCCGGCTGCGCGACGGCGTCCTGCAGCCGATCGGCCCCGGCCCGAGCACCGTCGGCGACCGCGCCGATCTCGGCACCGACGGCGCGCTCACCGTGCACGGCCGGGCCGCCACGACGATCACCTCCGGCGGCACCCTGGTCGCGGTCGAGGAGATCGAGCAGGTGCTGCGGGACGTCCCGGGGGTCGCCGACGTCGTGGTCGCGGGCACCCCGCACCCCTCGCTGGGGACGCTGGTCACCGCGGTCGTCGAGGCCACCGACGGCGTCGCGCCGTCCCGCCGGGCACTGCGGGCCGCGGTCCGGACGGCGCTGTCCCCGGCGAAACGCCCGCGCCGCTGGCTGCTCGTCCCGGCGCTCCCGCGGCTCGGCTCCGGCAAGCCCGCCCGGTCGGTGATCGACGACGCCCTGCGCGACGGCACCCTCGGCACGCGGCCGTTCCCCGAACCGTCCGGTGGCCGGCCGTGACCGGCGATCTCACCCCGGTCGTGATCGCCGCCCGGCGGACCCCGATCGGCACCGCGGGCGGCGCGCTGCGTGCGTTCACCGTCGACGAACTGGCCGCCCCGGTCCTCGCCGCGCTCGCGACGTCCCTCGACACCCCGGCCAGGACCGGCACCCCGGTCGACGACGTGCTGCTCGGCAACGTCTTCGGCCCCGGCGGCAATCCCGCGCGGGTCGCGGCCCTGCGCGCCGGGCTCGGCGACCACGTCCCCGGGATGACCCTCGACCGGCAGTGCGCGAGTGGGCTCGCCGCGATCGTCACCGCGGCCACCGCGATCCGGGCCGGGGACGGCTCGGCGTACCTGGCGGGCGGCACCGAGTCCCCGTCGACGGCACCGGCGCGGCTCCGGCCGGACGGCACCGCCTACACCCGCGCACCGTTCGCCCCCGCCGGGTGGCCGGACCCGGACATGGGCCCGGCCGCCGACGCGGTCGCCGCCCGGTGCGGCGTCTCCCGGGAGCGGCAGGACGCCTTCGCCGCCCGCAGCCACGCCCGTGCCGTCGCCGCCCAGCGGGCCGGCCGGTTCGACGCCGAGATCGTCGCGGTCGGCGGCGTCGGCACCGACGAACGCCCGCGCGACCGGTTCACCCCGGAGCGCCTCGCCCGGTTCCGGCCCGCGTTCACCCCCGACGGCACCGCCACCGCCGCCAACTCCTGCGGCGTGAACGACGGCGCCGCCGCCGTGCTCGTCGTCTCCGAGGGACGGCGCCGGGAGCTCGGCGTCCCGGGGCTCGCGCTGGACGCCGCGGCCACCCGCGGCTGCGATCCCGCGCTGCTGGGTCTCGGCGCGGTCCCGGCCGTCCGGGCGCTGCCCGGTCCCGCACCGGACGTCGTCGAGTTCACCGAGGCGTTCGCCGGCCAGGTGCTCGCCTGCCTCGACGCCGGCGGCCTCGACGAGCGCACGGTCAGCCCGGACGGCGGCGCGCTCGCGCTCGGCCATCCGTGGGGCGCGTCCGGCGCGGTGCTGGTGGTACGGCTGTTCCACCGGCTCGTCGTGCAGGGTCACGGTGAGACCGGTCTGGCGGCGCTGTCGTCCGGCGGCGGGCTCGGCGTCGCGACCCGCTGGCGGGTCGTCCGGTGAGGGGAAGACGATGATCGAGTTCAGCGGGGTCGGGCACCGCTACGGCGAGCGGACCGTGCTCGACGGCGTCGACCTCACGCTGCCCGAGCGCCGGGTCGCGCTGGTGGGCGCGAACGGCTCCGGCAAGTCGACGCTGGCCCGGACGGTCAACGGGCTCGTCACCCCCACCGCGGGGTCGGTCCGGGTCGACGGCCGGGACCCGGCCCGCCAGGGCTCGGCGGTCCGCCGTCGGGTCGGGTTCGTGTTCAGCGACCCGGACTCCCAGATCGTCATGCCGACCGCGGGTGAGGACGTCGCCTTCTCCCTGCGCCGCACCGTCCGCAACCACGCAGAACGCGCGCGGCGGGCCGCCGAGGTGCTCACCGGGTTCGGCCTGGGCGATCACGTCGAGCACCCGGCGCACCAGCTCTCCGGCGGGCAGAAGCAGTTGCTCGCGCTGTGCTCGGTGCTCGTGCTGGATCCGGACGTCCTGGTGTGCGACGAGCCCACCACCCTGCTCGACCTGCGCAACAAGCGGGCGTTCGCGCAACGCCTGGCCGGCCTGCGTCAGCAGGTGCTGCTCGCCACCCACGATCTCGACCTGCTCGACGACTTCGACCGGGTCGTCGTCCTCGACGAAGGCCGGGTGGTCGCCGACGACGAGCCGGGCCCCGCCGTCGCGTACTACCGGAAGATCTGCGCGGCGTGACCCCGCTCGGCCTCTACGAGCCCGGCACCAGCCTGCTGCACCGGACGCCCGCCGGGCCGTCGCTGCTCGCGCTGCTGGTGTTCGCGGCGGGCACCGTCGCCGTCGCCGATCCGCGGCTGCTCGCCGGGGCGTGCGGGCTGGTCGCGCTCGGGTTCGTCGTCGCCCGGATCCCGTGGCGCCGGATCCGGCCGCTGCTGCGGACGCTGCTGCTGGTGCTGGTGCTGGTCGGCGGCATCCAGTGGTGGCTGCTCGGGCCGGAACGGGCGACGGTGATCTCGCTGCGGCTGGTCGCGGCGATCGGCGCGGCGACCCTGTTCACCCTGACGACCCGGGTGGACGACCTGGTCAGCGCGGTACAGCGGGCGCTGGGACCGCTGCGGCGGTTCGGCGTCGACCCGGAGACCGTCGGTCTTCTCGTCGGTCTGACGATCCAGTCGGTGGGGACGCTGTCGGGGATCGCCGGGCAGGTCCGTGCAGCGGCGAAGGCGCGCGGGGCCGGCGGATCGGTGACGGCGTTCGCGGTGCCGTTCATGGTGCGCACGTTGCGGCACGCGGACGCGCTCGGCGAGGCGCTCGCCGCCCGCGGATGGGGCGACAGCGGCGACAGCGGCGACAGCCGGAAAGACGGGCAGGACGGCACGAACGACGGCCGTGGCGACCCCGGGAGCACCGATAGCGCCGACAGCACAGCCAGCACAGCCAGCACAGCCAGCACAGCCAGCACCGACGGTCCCACGCCCAGCAGCACCGACGGTCCCAGGGCCGGCAGCGCCGATGGTGAGGCCGACGGCCCTGCCCGTCGTCCGACCGGTACCCCTGATCCCTCCGGCCCCCGGCAGCCCCGCGCCCGCCCTGGCCCGGCGAACTCCCGAGCCGTGTGACGCCCCCGGCCCGGCACCAGCGGCCCGGCACCGTCAGCAGCCTGGCACCGTCAGCCGGTCGGCACCGGCTCGTCCGGCTCGGGGGCGGGCTCGCCCGACGGCACGTCCGGCTTGGCCGGCACCTCCTCGTCCGGATCCTGCTTCCCGGGATCCGGCGCGCGATCGGGATCGGCGGCCATCGTGATCGTCATACCTCCCGGGTACCGCAGGCGCGACCGGCCGAAACGCCCGCACGTCCAGTCGTTGCAGTAATTACTGCAATGACTGTACGGTCATCTCATGACACCGACGGAACGCGAGCTCGACTTCGTCGACGAGGTGGCCGCGTCGTTCGAGCGGGAAGGCATGCCGCTGATCACCGGACGGGTGATCGGCTGGTTGTTGATCAGCGATCCGCCGGAGCAGTCCGCCGCCGACCTGGCCGTCGTGCTGGGTGTGAGCCGCAGCTCGATCAGCACCGCGACCCGGATGCTGACGCCCGGCGGGCTGGTCGAGCGGGTGCGTCGCCGGGGCGACCGCGTCGAGCTGTTCCGGATCGCACCGGACGGCTGGAGCCGGATGCTGGCCGCCCGGTACGCACGGGCGACCGAGTTCCGGGCGGTGCTCGAACACGGGTTGGACGCCCTGACCGGCGCCCCTGCGGCCCGTCGCGAACGCCTCGCGCACGTGCACGAGCTCTACCTGTTCCTGGAGGCGGAGCTGCCGGCGCTCTGGGAGCGCTGGGAGGCGGGCCGCGCGCAACAACACGACGCCGGAGGAGACCGATGACCACCCTTCGCGAACACGTGATCGACCGCCCCGAGGGGCGGCTGCACGTCCACCTGGCCGGCGACACCGGTCCCCCGGTGCTGCTGCTCTCCGGCGCCGGGATGGACAACGCGAATCTCAGCTGGGCCCGGATGATCCCGACCCTCGCCCGCGACCACCGGGTGATCGCCCCGGACTGGCCGAAGCAGGGCCGCAGCCGCCCGTGGCACGGTCGCGCCACGCACGACGTCCTGCTCCGCACGATCACCGACGTGCTCGACGACCTCGGCGTCGAGCGGGCCGCCGTCGTCGGGCTGTCCCAGGGTGGTGCGCTGACGCTGGCCTACGCGATCGAGCATCCCGAGCGGGTGGAACGCCTGGTCGCGCTGGCCCCGGCCGGCACGCTGTCGTTCCCCCCGGTCGTCCATCAGCTGCTGTGGCTGACGGCGAAGCTGCCGCTGCTGAACCGCACGCTGCCGAACCTGGCCTTCCGGTACCGGCCGACCGTCGCGTGGTTCGTCCGGAGGGCGCTGTTCGGAGCCGGCGTCCCGGACGACTTCGACGCGATCATCGACGAGTGCCTGGCCGAGGCCCGCCGGGGTGGCGCGACCAGCTCGGACTGGCAGAACGACTCGATCGGGTTCCGGCGGATGCGGGTCGACCTGCGGCCCCGGCTGGGGGAGATCCGGTGCCCGGCGCTGTTCGTGCAGGGCGACCGGGACGCCGGGGTCCCGGTCGCGCGTACCCGGGAGGTGGCGGCCGCCGTGCCGGGTTCCCGGCTCGAGGTGCTGCCCGGGCGCGGGCACTGGTCGAACCGGGAGTCCCCGGACGAGGTGAACGCGCTGGTCAGGGCCTTCCTCGCGGAGGGTCGCTGATCAGATCAGGTCCCAGGTGAGCGGTGTGCCGCGGGTGACGTCGCGGGTGAAGGTCCGCCCCAGGACCGTCCCGATGGTGTCGGTCGGCAGTCCGCCTGCGGGCCGGATGGAGCGCACGTTCTCCTCGGTCACCTTGTCCCCGGCGGTGACGTCGGCGACGACGTAGAGCGACCGGCGCAGCGCCAGGGTGTCCCGCTCGGACTCCCGCGGCCCGAACCGGGCGGGGCCCATCGCACGCCGGGCCACGTCGGTCTCGGTGACGAGCGCGGCCAGCTCGGCGGGCTCCAGCGAGAAGTCGGAATCGACGCCGCCGTCGGCCCGCTGCAGTGTCACGTGCTTCTCGATCGCGACCGCGCCGAGTGCGACGGCGGCGACCGGGACGCCGATCCCCGGGGTGTGGTCGGACAGTCCGATCGGCACGCCGAACGCCTCGCGCAGCGCGGGGATCGTCTGCAGGTTCGCGTCCGCCGGGTCGGCCGGGTACGAGGCCGTGCAGGCGAGGAGCACGATCTCGGTCGCCCCGCCCTCCCGGGCGGCGGCCAGCGCGGCGTCGATCTCGGCCAGCGTCGCCATCCCGGTCGAGACGACCAGCGGCTTCCCGGTGGCGGCCATCGCCCGGATCAGCGGCAGGTCGACGAGCTCGGCGGAGGCGACCTTGTAGGCCGGCGCGTGGAGGGACTCCAGCAGCTCGATCGCCGTCGGGTCGAACGGCGACGAGAACGGGACGAGGCCCAGCTCGCGGGCCCGGGTGAACAGCGGCTCGTGCCACTCCCACGGCGTGTGCGCCTGCTCGTAGAGCTGGTAGAGGTTCCGGCCGCCCCACAGGCCGTGGTCGTCGCGGATCCGGAAGGCCGGGCCGTCGGCGTCGATGGTGATGGTGTCGGCCCGGTAGGTCTGGAACTTCACCGCCTGCGCGCCGGAGCCCGCGATCGCCTCGACGATCTCCAGGGCGCGGTCCAGCGACCCGTTGTGGTTGCCGGAGACCTCGGCGATGACGAAGGGCTTCTCGCCGGGGCCCACGCGGTGGCCGCCGAGCTCGATCGGGTCCGGGGTGCGCACGTCCCCGAGGGTAGCTAGCGTCCCCGACAGCGTTCCGGGCGACGGACGCGACCGGGTTCGGCCCGTGCGACGGCCGCTACCGGATGGGGGCGTTCTGCGGGACATCGGTCGAACGGAACGACGCCGCCGTGTCGTCGTCGGTGAGTCCGTACTGCCGGGCCGCCTCGCCCAGCCGGGCGCACGCCTCGTCGAGCTCGGCGATGTGTGCCTTGTGGGCGGCGATGATCCGGTCGATCTCGCGCTGGAACATCTTCTGCGCGTCCCGCGACACCGGGTCGTCGCCGCAACGGGGGATGTCGGTGAGCTTGCCGGCACCTTCGAGCGCCTGCTGGATGGCTCTGGCCTGCTGGGCAAGTGCGTCCCGAACCTGCAGCACGTTGCCGATGTCGATCTGCGTCATCAGGCTGTCCGAGGCGGTCCCGCGGGGCAGGCGTGCGTCGATGTCCATGCCGGCGAACCGTAGGAAGTTCGACCGCCGGCGGGACCGGTTCCGGCGGAACCGGTTCACTCGCGCGAACGTTCAGGGCACCGCCGCGCCGAGGTTCCGGATCGCCGTCGACGTGAGGGACCTGGCCCGGCCACACACCGTCTCGAACGACGGGATGCCGGTCGACTCGTCCTTGGTCGCCTGCGCCTGGACCCGGATCGCCTGGGCGTCGGAGACGTCGACGTAGACGCTGCATAGCGGCGCCGACGCACCGTGCGCCGTCGCCACGACCACCCCGTACCCGTCGATGACGTCGACCGTCGTGTCGTCGCCCCCGACCGCGACCACCGCACCGTCGGCGATCGTCTGAACGCCGTAGTTGTAGCCGTCGACGTAGTTGCTCCACCCACAGATGCGGGTCGGACCGTTGGACAGCTCCCCGGTACTGGCCTCCCCCGGTTCGACGCCCAGCTCGGCCTGCTCCTCCGCGGTAAGAGCGAGGCAGAGATCGACAGTCGACACGTCGATCTCGGCCGGACGCTCCGGGAAGGGGCTCTCCGGCTCGCCGCTACCGCACCCGGCGAGCAGCGCACCCACCGTGACCAGCACGAACAGGATCAGGACAGGGCGGGCCACCAGGACCTCCGGGGAACTCGGAAGATCCACAGGCTAGTGCCGGACCGGCCCCCGCGGACGCGATCGGCGGAACCGGCGGCCGTCCCTCACTTGCGCGCGAGCACCATCACCTCGGACACCGTGCCCTCGGAGTCCTGCCCGTACAGCCCGGCGTCGGAGTCGACGAGCTCGTAGTGGTCGAAGAACTCCAGGTAGCGGTGCCGCAGCATGGGCTCCCGGACGTTCGGCTTGCCGGTCGGCGAGTTGCGCAGCAGCAGCCAGCGGGCGCCGAGATCGGTGACGAGGTTCGCGTAGTTCTGCACCACCTCGGGCTCCATCTCCTGGAACGAGATGAAGTTGGCGAACAGGTCGACGGTCCCGGTCAGCCGCGGCAGCTGCCACGGGCAGAGCACCGTCGCGGGCTCGGCGATCTCGTCGATCACGATCTTCTCCTGCTCGCGGGTCGCCGCGTAGTCGAGCACCCGGGAACCACCGAGCACCTCGCGCAGGTAGTGCGTGGCGACCGCGGCGACCGGCGGGATGTCGACGTCGATGTAGCGGATGCCGTCGTTGCGCGGGACCAGGATCTCGCCGAGCGTGCCGAACCCACCGCCGATCTCCAGCACCGTCGAGACGTCCAGATCGGGGGCGGCCCGCTTGAGCATCACCAGGCCACGCAGGTAGTTCAACGACGAGCGACTGAACCGGCGGCCGTCGAACACCATCTGCTCGGTCGGGGCGCCCACCGTCGACTCGGAGAAGCCGTCCAGGAACGGGGCCCGGTCGGCGGGATCGAGCGCGCGTACGGTGGCGTGGTGCGCCCGCGCCACCGGGACCTGGTCGATCCGCTCGGAGATCAGCTTGCCGGGCGTTCCGGCCATGCCGAACGCGCGGGACAGCGCCGCCGCCGGACGCGAGACGGGCGCGTACCGCGGCGCGTAGAAGAAGGTCGCGCTCGGGTGCCTGCGGAACTCGGCGAAACCGCGCTCACGCAGGTCGGCGACCACCTTCTCCAGCCCCGTCTGCCAGAAGTTCGTCGGCCGGTAGAGTTCCGGCGCGCCTTCCAGATCAGACAGCATCAGCTCGAGCAGCGTCCTGGGGTCCACCGGACCACCGTACGAAATGTCACGCGAGTCCGGTTCGTTGCCCCACCGTCCCAGGACGCCGCGAGCGGGGGCGATAGCCTGCCCGGGCGGCGCACGACAGCCGTCCGGCCGTGACGAAGGAGTGGACGTGGTCGCCGACACCGGCACCTGGGTGGTGGTCCCCGTGTACAACGAGGAGACCGTCATCGCCGACGTCGTGACCGAGATCCGCACCCGGTTCCCGAACGTCGTGTGCGTCGACGACGGCAGCCGCGACGCCTCCGCCGAGCGCATCGCGGGCACCCGGGCGCATCTCGTCCGGCACCCGATCAACCTCGGCCAGGGCGCGTCCCTGCAGACCGGGATCGACTACGCGCTGCGGCAGGGCGCGAAGCGGATCGTCACGTTCGACGCCGACGGCCAGCACGACATCGACGACGCCGAGCGGATGGCCGCGATCGTCCGCGACGGCGAGGCCGACGTCGTGCTCGGGTCGAGGTTCCTCGCCTCCACCGAGCCGATCCCGCTGCTCAAGCGGATCGTGCTGCGCACCGTCGCGACCCTGTCGCCGGCCAGCCGCAAGCTGAAGCTGACCGACGCGCACAACGGCCTGCGGGTGCTGTCCCGGCCGGTCGTGGAGGAGCTGCGGATCTCGATGAACGGGATGGCGCACGCCTCCGAGATCGTGGCGGCGCTGGCCTCCTCGTCGTGGCGGATCCGTGAGGAACCGGTCACGATCCGCTACACCGAGTACTCCCGGTCCAAGGGCCAGTCGTTGTTCAACGGGGTGAACATCCTGTTCGACCTCTCCGTCCGACAGAGGTGACGCCGTGATCGTGCAGATCGTCCTCGTGGCCGCGGCGCTGGCGGCGCTCGTCTACTTCGTCCGCAGCGGGCAGAACGTCGGGATCCGGGCCAGCAAGCGGCTCGCGTTCGGCCTGTTCGTGCTGCTCAACATCTACGCGGTGCTCCGCCCGGAGGACGTCACCGCGCTCGCCCGGATGGTCGGCGTCGGCCGCGGGACCGACCTCATCGTGTACCTGCTGGTCGTGGCGTTCGTGTTCGGGATGCTGAACACCTACCTGCGGGACCGGGAGATCAGCCAGCACCTGACCAACCTGGCCCGGCAGATCGCGATCCGGGACGCCGAGCTGGCCCGGCGCGAGGAGGAGCTCACCGAGCTGCTGCGGCGGCACGAGGCGCCGGACGCCGGGAGCGCGGAGACCGCGATCGGCGCGGCCCCGAACGGCACCAACGGGACCCAGCCGCGGGAGCACGAGCGGTCGTCCTGAGCCCGGGCGGGCCCCTACCCGATCGGGTAACGCATAGCGTCGCCGTAAGCTCCGGCGGGTGCCTCCCATCAACGTCGATGCCCGGGGCGTGCCCGCTCGTCGCACGACGGCCAGGTCCCACCGATGACGTGGGCAGCGGCCGTCCCGGTCGCTCTCGCGGCCGCTGCGTGGTGCGTGCTGCCGGGGCTGCTGGTCGCACGCGCCTCGGGCTGGCGGGGGATCGCCTGCTGGGGATCCGCCCCGCTCACCTCGATCGCCCTCATCGCGACGACCGCGGTCGTCGCCGGGTGGCTCGGGATCCCGTGGGGGCCGTTGCCGGTCGTCGCCGCGACCCTGCTCGCCGCCGCGGCGGTGCTCGGCGGTCGTTCGCTCGTCCGGCTCCGGTCCGGTCCGGACCCCCGGGCCACCGCTCCGGCGGCCGGGCCGGCCGTACCGGCCACGGATGGTCCGGACGGGAGGTACGCAGGTCCCGCGCTCGTCGTCGGGATGGCCGTGACCGTCGCGATCAGCTGGTGGACGGCCGTGCTGGCGTTCGGCCCGGTGGACGCGATCTCGCCGACCTACGACGCCGTCCACCACTACAGCGCCGTCGCGCGGATCCTGGACACCGGCGACGGCTCGTCGTTGACGCTCGGCGAACTGACGGCCCCCGGACGACCCGCCGCCTACCCTGCGGCGTGGCACGATCTCGTCGCGCTGACCGCACTCACCTCGGCGGCCTCGGTCCCGGTCGCGTCCAACCTCGTCGCACTCATGGTCGCGACGATCGCCTGGCCGCTGTCCTGTGTTCTCCTGGCCCGCCAGGTCATCGGACCGCGGCCCGCCGTGTACCTCGTCGCTCCTGTCCTCGCGACCGCGTTCACCGCCATGCCGTGGATGGTCATGACCTGGGGGGTGCTGTGGCCGAACCTGCTCGGCCTGGCGCTCGTCCCGGCCGGCCTCGCCGCAACCGTGACGGTCCTCGGGCTGGTCCGGGAGAGCACGGTCAGTCGACCGGCCGCACTGCTGCTCGGCGCGGTCGCCGTACCCGGGATCGGGCTGGCTCATCCGAACGCGATTGTCAGCCTGCTCGTGCTCGGTGTTTCCCCGGTCCTGTTCGCCGCCGTCGTCTCAACCGTCCGCTGGCTTCCTGAACGCCGTCTCCTCCGCTCGGCCGCCGCCGTGTCGGGTGCGCTGCTCACCGTCCTCGCTGTGGTCTGGTTCCTCGCCTGGTCACCGTTCCTCGCCGGCGTCCGGTCGTTCGACTGGCCCGCGACGATGGGCGCCCGCGAAGCAATACGCGGCGTGCTGCTGAACGCGATGAACCAACGTCCGGAGCTCGTCACCGTCTCCGTCCTGGTCGTAATCGGTGCGCTCTTCGCCCTCCGCAGCCCACGCACCGGCTGGCTGGTACCCGCCCACGCCACCTCGGGTTTCCTGTACGTGCTGGCGGTGTCCCGCGAAGGTGCGCTGACCACCGCGCTGACCGGTGCCTGGTACAACGACTCCTACCGGATCGCGGCGATGGTGCCGATCACCGGCGTGCCGCTCGCGACCATCGGCGTTCTCGGGATCGCCGGGCTGCTCGTCCGAGCAGCACTGCGGCTGCGCGGGCTCGAGCCGACCGCGGAGCGACGCCGGGTGTCGGCGCTACCGGTCGCCGCGGTCGTCGCTGCCGCACTGGTCCTGGCCTCCGACGGCTTCCGGATCGGCGTCCACGCCTACACCGTCGCGGGCACGTACCAGCGCGAGGCGACCTGGATGCTGCAGCCGGGTCAGCGCGAGTTCCTCGACGAGGCAGGTCAGCTCGTACCACCGGACGGTGTGGTCGCGGCGAACCCGTGGACCGGGAACGCCCTGCTGTACGCACTCACCGGCCGCGGGGTGATGTTCCCGCACATGTCGGGCCACTGGACCCCGGACCAGCAGCTGATCCGGGAGCACCTGCGGGACGCCGGGAACGACCGTTCCGTGTGCGACGCAGTGCACTCCACCGGCCTCACGCATGTGATCGACGGCCCGGTGTCGTACTGGCCGTGGGACGCTCGCGCGCACGCGTTCCCCGGCCTCACCGAGCTCGACGAGACTCCCGGCTTCGAACCCGTCGCCTCCGGCGGAGGCAGCACCCTCTACCGGGTCACCGCCTGCGACGCCGCCGAACCGACCGGATGATCATCACCCGGCCAGGTCGGCACCGTGCCCGGCCGATACCGTGTCGCCGTCGACGATCCCGGGCGACCGCGTCGTCCTCACCCGGCCCGGAGGAAACATGCGCGTGCTCGTGACCGGCGGAGCCGGCTTCATCGGTTCCACCCTGGTCGACGCCCTGGTCGCCCGGGGCGACGAGATCCTGGTCGTCGACGACCTGTCGTCCGGCAAGCGGGAGAACCTCCCGGCCGGCGTCGAGCTGGCCGAGCTCGACATCCGCGACGCCGACGCGCTGGCCGCGCTGGCGGACCGGTTCCGGCCGGACGCGGTGCACCACCTGGCCGCCCAGATCGACGTCCGGACGTCGATGGCCGATCCGCTGCACGACGCCTCGGTGAACGTCCTCGGGACGCTCTCGGTGCTGCGGGCGGCGCAGGCGTCCGGGGCGCGCGCGGTCGTGGTCTGCTCCACCGGCGGCGCGATCTACGGCGACGGCGCCCCGCTCCCGACCACCGAGAGCGAGCCGGCGGATCCGGAGTCGCCGTACGGGCTGAGCAAGCTGGCCGCGGAGCGCTACACCCGGTTCTTCGTGCGGGCGCACGGGCTGCCCGCGCTGGTGCTGCGGTTCGCGAACGTCTACGGCCCGCGTCAGCACCCGTCGGGCGGCGCGGGCGTGGTGTCGCTGTTCTGCGACCGGGCGCGCACCGGCGGGCGGCCGACGGTCTTCGGCGACGGCGGCCAGACCCGCGACTTCCTGTTCGTCGGCGACATCGCCCGCGCCGCGCTCGCGTCCGCCGACCGGCTCGCCGCCGGGGAGCTGGCGGGCGAGGTGTTCAACGTCGGCACCGGCACCGAGTCGACGATCACCGAGCTGGCCGCGACGATCGGCCGGGTGGCCGGCCTCGACCCGGCGGCGTTCACCCCCGAGTTCGAGCCGGCCCGGCCGGGCGAGCTGCGGCGCAGCTGCCTGGACCCGTCCCGCGGCATCGCCGCGCTGGGGCTCCCGCAGCCGACCGCCCTCGCCGACGGGCTGGCCGCGACCTGGGCCTGGCACACCGCACGCGGGTGAGCCGGCCCCGGCGGGCTCAGCTGTAGACGGCCAGCGTCAGCATCCCGAGCCAGGCCACCGCGAGCACCTGCAGCACCCGGTCGGCGAGCGCGATCTCCTCCGGCTCGCCGCCGGTGCCCCGGTCGACGTCCACCGAGTAGCGCAGCACCGCGATCACGAACGGCACGATCGACAGCACCGACCACACCGTGTTGTGGTGCGTCTCGCGGATCTCGAACGCCCACAGGCCGTAGGTCATGATCATGACCGTGGCCGACAGCGACCAGATGTAGCGCAGGTACGAGGCCGAGTAGCTCTCCAGCGACTTGCGGATCTTCGCGCCGGTCTGCTCCGCGAGCGTCATCTCGGCGTAGCGCTTGCCGGCGACCATGAACAGCGAGCCGAACCCGGCGACCAGCAGGAACCACTGGGACAGCGGGATCGCCGTCGCGACACCACCGGCGATGGCGCGCATCAGGAACCCGGACGCCACGATGCAGATGTCGATCACCGGCTGGTGCTTGAGCCACAGGCAGTACGACAGCTGCACGACGACGTACACCGCGAGCACCACGATCAGCTGCCAGGTGACCGCCACGGCCAGCCCGATCGACGCCACGAACAGCACGCCGGCCGCGACGTAGGCCAGCGGCAGCGGCACGATGCCGGCCGCGATCGGGCGGCGCCGCTTGGTCGGGTGCGCCCGGTCGGCCTCGACGTCGAGCGCGTCGTTCACCAGGTAGACGCCGGACGAGGCCAGCGAGAACGCGACAAACGCGACCAGGCAGTCGATCAGCACCGACGAGTCGAACAGGCCCCCGCCGACGAACGGCGCGGCGAGCACCAGGACGTTCTTCACCCACTGCCGCGGGCGCATGGTCCGCACCAGCCCGCGGGCGACCATCGCCGGCGTCCGCTCGGACGGGTCCATCGGGACGTGCGGCGCCGGCCCGCGGCCGGCGGCGTCGGCGGCGTGGCCCTCGGGGGCGCCCGCGTCGTCCGGGGCGTCCGGCACCACCGGGGTGGTCGGGTCGGCCGCCTCGGCGACGGCGGCCTTCGAGTCGGTGGCCGAGTCGGCGGTGGAGTCTGCGGCCTTGGCGCCGGCGGCCTTGGAGGCGACGGCCTTGGCGGCGGAGTCGGCCGGGGTGTCCCGGTCGTCGGTGCCGCTCTCGACGCGGGTGCGGTCGGTGCTGGTCATGCGCTCACCCTCCGGAGGTGGGGTTGCGACGTGCGGCGCTGCGCCGGATGACGGATCGCGCGCCGGTGGCCACGGCCGCGCCGAGCGCGGTGCCGGTGGCGACGTCGGTCGGGTAGTGCACGCCGAGGACCAGGCGGGAGAGCGCCATCAGCCCGACGGTCGCCGTCGCGGCGATCCGCGACCGGCGGCCGAGCAGGCCGCCGTACAGCATGGCGGCCGCGGTGGTGGACGTGGCGTGCGAGGACGGGAAGCTGAGCCGGCTCGGGGTGCCGACCAGCACCCGGACCGACGGGTGGTCCGGGCGGCGGCGGCGCACGACCCGCTTGACGCCGATCGAGGCGCCGTGCGCGAACGCGACCGCGGCCGCCGAGCCGAGC
Organism: Pseudonocardia sp. DxW; assembly: GCF_058448985.1. Taxonomy (NCBI): domain Bacteria; kingdom Bacillati; phylum Actinomycetota; class Actinomycetes; order Pseudonocardiales; family Pseudonocardiaceae; genus Pseudonocardia; species Pseudonocardia sp. DxW. The sequence continues at coordinate 78,149 of NZ_JBZFLK010000004.1, forward strand.
CACTCCCGCCGGCGCGGGCGGTCGAGCACGGTGCCGGCGACGCCGATGGCGAGCCAGCCCGCGGCGTGCTCGCCGAACAACGACATCCCGCGTGCGACGCGGACGGACGGCCCGTTCGCGAGGGCGTTCTGCACGCCCGCGAGGACGGCGGTCTCCCCGCTCGCGGGGGCCGCCGGGGTGCGGGCCGCGTCGGACGTCGGGTGCGGACCGGGGCGGTCCAGGGTGTCGGCCACGGGGTGGGGCCCTCCAGGCGTGCCGCTGGCACCCGGCTCGATCCGGGCGATGACAGCGGGTGATGGTACGCCCGGGCAGCCCGGCGACCGGCCCCGGGGCGGGCCGTCGCGGCCCGTGTGATGCTCCGGTGAACGCGCGGCCACCGCCTCGTGACCCGCCGGAGTGCACGCCGCAACACCGCGCCGGTGTCCCGCCAGGCCCGCCCACGACGGCTGGGCGACGCCGGTCAGAACCAGCGCTCGAGGACCTCCGCGATCCCGTCCCGCGAGTTCGGCGCCGTCACCTCGTCGGCCAGCCCCACCAGGTCCGGGTGCGCGTTGCCCATCGCCACGCCGGTCCCCGCCCAGCGCAGCATCTCCCGGTCGTTCGGCATGTCCCCGAAGGCGATCGTCTGCGCCGCGGTCACCCCGAGCCGGGCCGCGACGTCGGCCAGCCCGGTCGCCTTGGTGACGCCCGGCGCGGACGCCTCCAGCAGCCCCGACGGGTGCGAGAAGGTCAGGTCCGCGATGCCGCCGACCTCCGGTTCGAGCGTCGCCATCATCTGCTCGCTGGTCAGCTCCGGCGCGCGGATCAGCAGCTTCGTGACCGGCCGGGCGACCAGCTCGTCCCGGCTGGCCGGGCCGCCGTCGTGCGCACCCCAGGCGTGCACGTAGCCGGGCCCGGTGAGGAACTCGTCGACGGTGCCGAGCTCGACCCGGCCGGTGGCCGCGGTGCCGACCCGCTCGACGCCCAGGCCGCAGCCCGGGAACAGCTTCCCGGCCAGCGCGGCGAGCCGGCGGACCGCGTCCGGCTCCAGGGTGTGCGCGCCGAGCAGCACGTCGTCCACCGCGTCGTAGAGCACGGCGCCGTTCGCGCAGACGCACAGCCGGACCATCCCGGCCGGCAGCTTGGCGATCACCGGCGGGATCCAGCGCGGCGGGCGCCCGGTCACGAGCACGAGGCCGGCACCCGCGTCGACCAGCCGGGAGATGACGGCGGCGGTGCGCGGGGAGACGGCGTCGCGGTCGTCGAGCAGGGTGCCGTCGACGTCGGTCGCGACCAGCCGGGGCGGGTTGTCGGCGATCACAGCTCGAGCGTACGGAACACCGGCGCCCCGCCGGGTCGCCGGACGTCCCGCGGGACGCCCCGGAGTGGTTACCCTCGGCGGGTGCGCGTTCTGGTTGTCGCGGCCCCCCTGGCGGGGCACCTGACACCGCTCCTGCCGTTCGCGCACGCGCTGTGGGACTCCGGCCACGAGGTGCTGGTCGCCTGCGGCGGGGAGGTGCTCCCGGCCGGCGGCACCGGCGCGCTGCCGTTCATCGACGTCGCCCGGAACCTGCGGATCGGCCGGCTCGCCGCCCGCTCGCTGGTCGCGCACCCGGTGACCGCGCGGGCCGAGCTCGCCGGGCGCGGCGGGGACGCGGGGGTCCGGTCGCTGTTCGGCCCGGTCAACGAGGAACTCACCGACGCGCTGGTGACCGTCGCCGAGCAGTGGCGGCCGGACATCGTGCTGCACGAGCCGCTGGCCGCCGGCGGCGCGGTCGCCGCGGCCCGGCACGACGTGCCCGCGGTGCTGCACGAGAACGGCCTGCTCGACGGCCTCGCCACCACCCGGGTGCTGCTCGACTCGCGCCCGCTGCAGCGGGCCAGGGCCCGGCACGGCGTGCGCGGCGTGCCGCCGCCCGCGATGGCACTGACGATCACCCCGCAGAGCCTGGCCGGCCCGCGCGACGCGCTCGCAGTGCGGCCCGGCCGGGCCGGTGCCGGGGGCCCGCTGCCGGGCTGGCTGCGGGCGCCGTCGGTGCGGCCGCGGGTGCTGGTGCTGCGCGGCGGCGGCCCGATGCGCGGCGACCTGCAGGCGTCCGCGCTGCGGGTGGTGGCCGCCGCGGACGACCTGGACTGCGAGCTCGTGCTGGTGCGCCCGCCCGCGCGGCTGCTGCGCCGGGGCGGGCGCGGGGTCCGGCCGGTCGGCCGGGTCGCGCTCTCCGAGCTGCTGCCGGCGTGCGCGGCGGTGCTGCACGGCGGGAGCTCCGGGCACGTGCTGGCCGCGCTGGGGGCCGGCCTCCCGCAGCTGGCCCTGCCCGGTCCGGGCGACCGCCGGTACAACGCGGAGCTGGTCGACGCGCGCGGCGCCGGGATCGGCGGCGCGGTCACCGAGGACGCGCTGCGCAGGCTGCTGCACGACGGCGAGATCGCCGCCGCCGCCCGGGAGGTGCGCGCCGAGATCGCCGCGATGCCCTCACCCCAGTCGCGGGTGGACATCGTCGCCGCACTGGCCTGAGGACCGGGGCGCCGCCGTCCCCGCGGGGCTCAGAAGACGGCGACCGCCACGATCAGGCCCAGTGCGACGTGTGCGGCGGCGACGACCTTCGCCGCGGCCCGCGGCTCCTCGGACTGGATGATCTCGCCGATGTCGATCCCGGTCACCCACTCCAGCAGCCGCACGGCGCCGACCTGGGCGATGATCCCGATCAGGCCGAACACCAGCGACGAGATGACGCCCTGAAGCAGCGACCCGTAGGACGCGTAGATCGCCAGCACGATGATGAACGCCATCGAGATCATCCCGGCGGCGGTGATCGTGACGGCGTTCGGCAGCCCGGCCCGCACCATCTGCGGCAGCTTGCCCGGGGTGGTGAGGTCGATCGCCCAGAAGCCGATCAGCATCATCAGGGTGCCGATCACCGCGTAGAGCAGGATCGCGCCGATGCCACGGCCGAGGAAACCCCAGTAGGTGGCGTCGAGCGCCTGGGCGAGGATCACGGTGGTACCTCCGGAGGGGAGCGGGGAGCGGTCAGGAGTGCGGGATGCGGTGCGGTACGAAGGCCGCGCCGTCGTCGGTGATCAGGCCGGCGGTCTCGCGGATGCCCAGCCCGGCCGCGGTGTCACCGACCAGCCAGGCGCCGAGCACCGGCCGGAAGCCGTCGAACTCGGGCAGCGGGTCGAACAGCTGGTAGACGTACCCTTCGTCGCCGTAGACGCCGCCGGTGGCCGTCTCGTAGCCGGGCGCGACGATCGAGATGTTCGCCCCCTCGCGCCCGAGCAGCGGCTTGCGCACGTACTCGGTGAGGATGCCGGGGTTCCCCAGCGACGCGGGCAGCAGGTTCGGGTGCCCGGGGTACATCTCCCAGAGCACCGCGAGCAGCGCCTTGTTGGACAGCAGCGACTTCCAGAGCGGTTCCAGCCAGAGCGTCTCCGGCTGGCTGCGGGTGACGTGCTTGCCGAACTCGTCGGACAGCACCCACTCCCAGGGGTAGAGCTTGAACACCGACGACATCGGGACCTCCTCGAGGTCCACGAACCGGTCCAGCGCGGAGTCCCAGCCGATGTCCTCGATGGACAGTCCGACGGTGTCGATGCCCGCCTCGGCCGCCGTCTCCTGCAGGTAGCCGACGGTGATGTGGTCCTCGCCGGTCGACTCGGCCCCCGACCAGGTGAAGTGCACCTCCGGCGACGGCAGCGCGGCCTTGATCTCGGCCCACCGCTCGACCAGCTTCTCGTGCAGCGAGTTCCACTGGTCGTCGCCGGGATGGGTGTCCTGCAGCCAGTACCACTGCGGGATCGACGCCTCCAGCAGCGACGTCGGGGTGTCCGCGTTGTACTCCAGCAGCTTCGCCGGGCCGGAGCCGTCGTAGCGCAGGTCGAAGCGGCCGTAGACGTGCGGATCGGAGCGCCGCCAGGAGTCGGTGACCGCCTGCCAGCTCCACTCCGGCAGCGCGAAGTCGGCGAACCGGCCGGTGGTCACCACGTGGTCCACGGCGGACAGGCACATCGAGTGCAGGACCTCGACGTCGGCCTCCAGCGAGAGGATCTCGTCCATCTCGAACGTGTAGTGGACCGACTCGTCCCAGTACGGGCGCTCGCCGCCGGACCCGTCCCGGCCCGGCGACCCGAAGACCATGCCCTGGTCGGCGACGGTGCGCTGCCAGCCCGGCCGCGGGGTGCCGCGTTCGCGTCGCACGCCTCAGCTCCCGCTGGACGTGCCGGACCCGCCGGAGGACGTCGACGAGCCGCCCCCGACGCCGAGCCCGCCGCGGGAGATCGTCCCGCCGCGGGTGGTCGATCCGATGGTGGAGCCGGTGGTGCCGCTGCGCACGGTGGTGCCGCTCGGCGGCGGGGTCACGTTCCCGCCGGTCGCGACCTGCCCGACGTTGCCAGTGCCGCCGTAGTTGTAGTGGTACTGCCGCCCGCCGCCGCCGAGGAAGATCGGCACGAAGGCGAACCCGCCGCCGCCGGTGCTGACCTGGCCGCTCTGCGAGGTGCCCGCGCAGTTCTCGTCCGGGACGACGACCTGGTTCTCGTCGACGCAGCGCGCATCGACCGTCTCGGTGCCGCCGCCGGACGCCGCGTAGACGGCCGCGATCAACGCGACGACGCCGACCGTGGCGCCGGTGCCGATCAGCACCCGCTTCGTGGTCTTCGACCGGGCCTCGCGGCGGCGCACCTCCTCGCGGTCGGCGCGCAGCTTCTGCTCACGGGCCCGCTTCTCGGCGAGAGTGGGCTCGCGCGGCGTCGTGCTGCCGTCCTGGTGCCGGATCCGGCCCGGCCGCCCTGCCCCGTCGGTCATCGCTGTTCACCCATCGCCGCATCCCCCCTCGCGCACCCTAACGGTCCCCGCCGACCCCCGTGCGGGGACCGGTGACGCCGCCGGGCACCGGTCCGCGGCGACCGGGCGCCCCCGGCCGGACGAGCGGGACCGGCGCCGGCCGCGCGCGGCCGTCACCTGCACGTTCACAGCACCCGGCCGACCGACCGCCGCCCCGGTACCCCGGCCGGATGAAGCCGCGGACCCGGCCGCTGCATCATGGACGGGTCATGGATCCCAGCTCCCCCACCGGCTCCGCTCCCCGCCGGCACGCCGACCCCGGGCCTGCCGACACCGGGGAGCAGGTCTACGACGGCCGCTACGCCCGCGCCGCGCACGGTGCCCCGGGCGGCGGCACGACGTCCGTGCTGACCCGCCCGGCCGGCACGTCGACGACGGCGACCCCGGTGGCACCCACCCGGCGCCGCCGCCGGGCCGCCGGGCCGGAGTCGGCGGTCCCGCACGACCACGGCCACGACCACGGCGGCCCGCAGCGCGGGCCGCTCGGCGCCCGCCGGGTCGGCATCGGGATCCTGATCGGCGCCTTCCTCATGCTGACGGTCGCGTCGCTGGACTCGCTGCTCGGCGCGGAGGTGCCGGTGCTGGGCTCGTTCGCGTCGTCCGGGGTGCCGCCGCGGGTCGAGGCGCCGCCGCCGCTCCCGCCGCCGCCGGACACCCCGGGCACCTGCCTGAACTGGAGCCGCGCCGACGCGACCGACACCGCCGCCGTCGACTGTGCGCAGCCGCACCTGTTCGAGCAGGCGGGCCGGGTCGCGCTGGCCGACCAGGCGGTGTTCCCGAGCGACCAGGCGTGGCAGACGCTGGTCGCCGAGCGCTGCACCCCGGTCGTCACCGGTTACCTGGACGGCCGGTTCGATCCGGACGGCAAGTTCCGGGTGGGCGCGCTCAAGCCGTCCCAGCAGCGGTGGGACGAGGGCGACCGGGGGATGCGCTGCGGCCTGCAGATGGCGTCCCGCAGCGGCGCGATGTTCCCGATCACCGGGCGGGTCGCCGACCAGGACCAGTCCGCGGTCCAGGCGGCCGGGACCTGCCTGGCGATCGACGGGCGCAGCGTCGGCGACCCGACCGACTGCGCAGGCCCGCACGCCGTGGAGGCCGTCGGCGTGATCGACCTGGGCACCGAGTTCCCGGACGCGTTCCCCTCCGTCGAGGACCAGGACGGCTTCCTGCAGCCCGCCTGCACCGAGGCCGCGAACACCTTCGCCGGCAACGACCGGGTGATCGGCGAGAAGGGCCTCACCGTCTACTGGGGCAACCTGTCCGAGGCGTCCTGGAACGCGGGCAGCCGCAAGGTCAACTGCAACATCGGCACCCTGCTGCCGGACGGCAGCGGGTTCGCCACGATCACCGGCTCGGTGCGCGGGGAGCTGGTCGTCGGCGAGCAGCCCGCCCCGCCCGCCGCGACGGCACCGGGTGCCCCGGCCGATCCGTCCGCGCCCGCCGATCCGTCCGCCCCGGCCGACCCGGCGGCGCCCGGTTCGCCGGCGCCGGTCGAGCAGCCCGGCTCCGGGCAGCCCGCCGCGCCGGACGGCGGCACGACACCGCCGCCGGATCTCGACGTGCCGCCGGGGCTGCCCGGCCTCGACGGCTGACGCCGTGCCCGTCCCGATGACGCCGGACCGGTTCGAGGAGCTGGTCGGCGACGCGCTCGATCTGCTGCCGGAGCGGCTCGCGGCGGCGATGGACAACGTCGTCGTGCTGGTCGAGGACCGCAATCCCGACGAGCCGGACCTGCTCGGGCTGTACGAGGGCGTCGCGCTGACCGAGCGGACCGCCGACTACGCGGGCGAGCTGCCCGACCGGATCACGATCTACCGGGACGCGGTGGTCGACTTCTGCGAGGACGACGAGCAGGTCGTCGACGAGGTCGCGATCACCGTGGTGCACGAGATCGCGCACCACTTCGGGATCTCCGAGGAGCGGCTGCACGAGCTCGGCTGGGGCTGAGCTCGGGGCGGGTCAGCCGGCCGCCGCGAGTGCGGTCCTGAAGTGCGGGACCACCTCGTTCGCGAACAGGTCGGTGTTGCGACGCACCAGATCGGCCGGCATGTCCCCGATCGCGAGCATGGTCATCATCTGGCCGAATCCGAGCTCGTCGCGCAGCTCACCGATCCGGTTGCGGACCGACTCGGGCCCGCCGACGATCACGTACCCCTGCTCGACGAGCTCGGAGTAGGACAGCTCCGGATAGGGCTTGAGGTTCGCCTTGAGCAGGCCGCGCAGCGCCGGCGGGGACATGTAGCCGGGCGGGAACACCATCTCGGCGCTCTGCCGCAATCCCTTGTGGAACAGCCACTCGACGTGCCGGCGTGCCTCCTCGTGCGCCGAACGCTCGTCCTCACCGATGAACACCGGCACCGCCAGCGCGATCTTCTCCCGCTCCACCTCGTAGCCGATGTCGGCGGCAGCGCCCCGGTAACCGTCGAACCAGGTCCTGACCACCGCGGTCGGGGCGTACACCGAGACGTAGAGGAAGCGGTTCTCGGCGACCCAGCGCATCGTCTCCGGGCTGCCCGCGCCGGGCACCGCGATCGGCGGGTGCGGCGACTGCAGCGGACGCGGCCAGACGTTCACGTACCGGTACTCGTAGTGCTCGCCCACCCACTCGAACGGCCCCGGCGTGGTCCACGCCTTCCGGATCAGGTCGAACGCCTCGTTGAACCGCGACCGCGACTCGGCCGGGCTGACGCTGTGCGCGAAGTGCTCCCACCCGATCCCGCGGACGAACCCGGACACCAGGCGGCCGTTCGTGAGGTGATCGAGCATCGCCACCTCCTCGGCCACCCGGAGCGGGTTCCCGCGGATCGGGATGGCGTTGCCGAGGACCAGGATCGACGAGTTCGACGTCCGCCGGGCGAGCGCCGCGGCCATGATGTTCGGCGAGGGCATCATCCCGTAGCCGGACTGGTGGTGCTCGTTCACCACGATGCCGTCGAAGCCGACCGCGTCGGCGTGCTCCAGCTCATCGAGGTAGCGGTGGTAGAGCTGCACGCCGCGGGCCGGGTCGAAGTTCGCGTTCGAGTAGTTCAGCGACATCGACGGGTACTTCTCCACGTCGTCGAAATCGTCCGGCAGGTACGGGTAGGGCATCAGGTGGAAGAAGTTGAACTTCACGACCGGCCTCCTGCGCGCTCGGTGAGGAAGGTGACGACGGCGTCGGCGACGGCGTCCGGGCGCTCCCCGTACAGCGCGTGCCCGCAGTCGTCGACGACGACGAGCTCGGCATCGGGGATCCCGGCGGCGTAGCGCTCGCAGTGCACCCGCGGCACGATCCGGTCCTCGCCGGCCGCGATCACCCGGGCCGGCATCGAGATCCGGTGCAGCCTGCTCTCCAGCCGCGGGTTGTTCAGGAACGGCCGCCAGCCGAACCGGGCCAGCGAACCCAGCTCCCGGTAGGTCGCGACGATCTGGTCGGTCCCCGGGGCGACCGAGAGGATCTGCTCGACCAGCGCCGGATCGTGGTAGAGCGCCGCGATCAGCTGCCGCGGCGTCATCAGGAACAGGTCGGCGACCAGGTGACCGGGGATCCGCAGCCCGACCGGGCCGAGCAGCACCAGGCTGCGGAACCGCTCCGGGGAGTGCACCGCGAGCTCGGCGGCCAGCCACCCGCCGAACGACGCCCCGACCAGGTCGACCCGGTCCAGCTCGAGCCGGTCGAGCACGTCGAGGTAGTGGTAGACGAGGTCGTCCACACCGCGCAGCTCGGGCAGGTCGTCCGAGCCGCCCCAGCCGGGATGGTCGGGGGCGATGACATCGGCCGATCCGGACAGCCGTTCGTGGAACGGTCCCCACACCCCGGCCCCGCCGGCCGCGTGCAGGAAGAGCAACGGGTGCCCGCTCCCGGACCGGAAGTAGCTGATCGATCCGCTTCCGGCCGCGAGCTCTCGCGCGACGGCCGGTCCTTCCACGACATCGGTCACCGGTGTCTGCCTCCCCGGGTCGGTCGCCCCGGCACCGTCCGGCGCCGGGGGGTGTGGCGACTGCCACAGCCACGCCTCGACGCTACGAGCGGCGTCGCGGACCCGCGATCCGTTCACCGCTGTGCGGCGATCCACTTCCTGCGCAGCCGCCACCGGGCCGGACGTTGACATCAGCCGGGCTCGCTGGCCAGGCTGGCGTCCATCGGACAGATGTCCGCCAATGGAGGCGAGCATGGCCGGATCGGCGTCGTCGGACGTGACACGCCCGGACGCCCGCCGGCTGAGCCGGGGCACCGGGTTCAGCACCCCGGATCCGCACCGGGCCAGGACCCGCACCGAGGCGTTGCTGGACTGCGCGCACGCGATGGCGGTGCGCGACGAGTCACGGTTCCGCGCCCAGGTGCGGTTCGCCTCGGTCGGCGGGATCGGCCTGCTGGCGACCACCTACCGCACCCCGGTGGCGATCACCTGCGTGCCACCCATCCCGTGGGTCACGCTGAACTTCCTGTCCACCGGATCGGCCGTCTCGTCGGTGGAGGGCAGCCCGCCGCTCGCCCTCGACGCGGACCGCGCGACCGTGTTCACCTACGACCGCCCGCTGACCATCCGGCTGTCACCGGAGGCGTACCAGCTCATGGTGCTGATCGACCGTCGCCGGCTGGAGACCGCGCTGGAGCGGATGCTCGGCCGGCGGCCGGCCGGGCCGCTGTCGTTCGAGGCGGTCCTGGACGTCGGCACCAGCGGTGTCACGGCGGCCGTGTCGATGTTGCTCCACGTGCTGCGCACCAGTCCGGGCGGGCGGCCGCCCCCGGCCGTGGCCGCCGAGGCGGAACGGTCGCTGGTGTCGGCGTTGCTGCTCGGCCATCGGCACCGGCACACCCGGGCGCTGTTCGCCGAACCGGAGCGCCCGCCGCCGCGGACGGTGGCCCGGGTGCTCGAGCTGATCGAGTCGAGCACCGACGAGTCGCTGGGCGTCGCCGACCTGGCCCGGGAGGCCGGGATCAGCGAGCGCGCCCTGCACACCGCGTTCGGCAGGCACACCGGCAGCACGCCGATGGCCTACCTCCGCCGGGTACGGCTCGACCGGGCGCGGGCCGAGCTGGCCGCGGCGGATCCGGCGACCGGCTCGGTCACCGAGGTGGCCCTGCGGCACGGGTTCGGGCACCTCGGCCGGTTCGCCGCCGCCTATCGGGCCCGGTTCGGGGAGTCGCCGTCGACCACCCTGCGCCGCTGATCCGCCGGCCCGCCGGTGAGAGGTTCCCGGCCGAGCCGGCAGGGACGACCCCCGGCGGCCGGCCCGGCGGCGACGGTCCCGGCAGCCGGCCGCGGCGCAGGCGGACGACCGGCCCGGCGGCGACGGTCCCGGCAACAGGTCCGACGGGACCTCAGCGGCGCAGCGTGACCGAGGGGTGCTCCCCGAACCGGGCCCGATAGGCCGCGGCGAACCGGCCGGCGTGGGCGAAGCCGTTGTCCTGCGCGATCCGGGTGACCGACGCGTGCGGGCCGCCCCCGAGCAGGTCGCGACGGGCCCGGTCCAGCCGGATCCGGCGGGAGTGCGCGGCAGGCGTCGTCCCGAGGTGCCCACGGAACACGGCGAGCAGCGTCCGCTCGCCGACCCCGGCCACCCGGGCCAGCTCGGCGACCGGGACCGCCCGGTCCGGATTCGTCTCGAGGTGGGCCAGCGCGTCCCGCAGCACCCGCGGCGACGGCAGCGCCAGGTGCCGGGTGAGCTGCTCGGACGACGAGTGCCGGTGCTCCAGCACCAGCAGTGAGCCGATCGTCCGCTCGAACTCGGCGGCCACCGTCGGCCGGAGCCCGGCGGGCCCGGACTCCTCGACGGCACCGAACAACGCCCGGACCGCCCCAGGAAGCGCCGAGCCGGCGTCGACGGCGGGCTCGAACACGAGATCGGCATCCACCTGCTCGCCGAGTACCGCCGCCCACCGCTCGCGCAGCGCCGCCCGCTCCAACCGCACCACCAGCAACACCAGATCGGCGCTCCACTCCATCCGCAGCGGGGCGACGGCGGAGATCACCGCGCCCCGACCGGCACCGGCTGCCACCGACCGGCCCAGGTGATCCAGCCGGAAGCCGCCCCGGACCGGCAGGTGGATCGTCACGAAGTCGTCCAGCGGGGGCGCACCGATCTCGACCCCGGCGCCGTAGCGGAACGCCATCAGCCGCAGGCCGGCGACCTGGACACCGCGGATGTCCGCACGCAGCCGGGCCGCGCGGTCCGACAGCCGCATCGAATGCCCGTTGAGCAGGGCGACCGCGCGTGAACGGATCTCGTCCGGATCGGAGGAGCGCAGCAAGGTGTGGGCCGCGAGCGGACCTGTCGGACGACACGCGGCTGTGACCTCCGGGTCGACCATGACCCTCCACTTCCCGTGACCCAGCGGAAGGTGCCCGCTGATCGGACAGGTGTCCGTCATCGAAACGCCGGGCAGTCCCGGTGTCAACGCCCGTCCGGACCGACCCGTTGCGGGAATCGGACGGTGCCGGCGGATCGCGGCTCGCCGGACGGACCGGAGCCGCCCTACCGTCCGGCGACACTTCTCAACCGGAGGCCGCCGATGTCCTCGACACTCGACACCCAGACCCACCCAGGGACCACCCCGCTCCTGGCGGCGGTGGACGAACTCGTCCCGCTGTTGCGGGCGAACGCCGCCGAGGCCGAACGAACCCGGCGGATCCCGCAGGAGAGCATCCGGGCCCTGCAGGACGCGGGCGCCTTCCGAATGACGACCCCGCGGCGCTACGGGGGCTCGGAGACCGACCTCGTCGAGCTGACCCGGGTACTCGACGCGATCGGGCGCGGCTGCGGATCGACGTCCTGGGTCACGTCGTTGCACGCCGTCGGCGCCTACTTCGTCGGCCGGTACGACGACCGCGCGCAGGACGAGGTCTGGGCCGACGGCCCGGACAGCCGGGTGGCCAGCGTGTTCAGCCCCGGCGGTGTGCTCACTCCGGTCGACGGCGGCTACCTGCTCAGCGGGCGCTGGCCGTTCAACACCGGCTGCCGCTCCGCCACCTGGGACGCGGTCGCCGCCCAGGTCGACGGGCCGGCGGACGGGCCACCGGAGATCCTGCTCGCACTGGTCCCGATGTCGGAGCTCACCATCGCCGACGACTGGCACCCGTCCGGGCTCGCCGGCACCGGCAGCAACACCACCGTGGCCGAGTCGGTGTTCGTGCCCGAGCATCGGTTGCTCCCGGTGGCCGAGGCCCTCGCCGGTGGCACCCGGTCCGTCGCGAACGCCGACGCCGACCTGTACCACTGCGCGCTCTTCCCGTTCGTCCTGGTCAGCAGCACCGGGACCCCGCTGGGGATGGCCCGGGCCGCGATGGACCACTTCCGCGAACGAGCACCGGGCCGGATGATCACCTACACCGGATGGACGGTTGCCGAGGCCCAGACCACACACGTCACGGTGGCCGACGCCGCCGTGAACATCCGCGCGGCCGAACTGCTCACCCGCGACCTGACCGAGCGGCTCCGGGCCGCCGCGATCACCCGCCGCGACCCGGGTGTGGCCGAGCGCGCGGCGATGCGGGCCGAGTCGGCGCACGTCGTCCGGCTGAGCAGGCTCGCCGTGGAGGCCCTGAACAGCATCAGCGGTGCGTCGTCGATCCGGGGCGACGTGCCCATCCAGCGGGTGTTCCGCGACATCGAGGCGCTGAGCCTGCACGCGGCTCTCAACCTGAACACCAATCTCGAGGTACACGGGCGGGTGCTGATGGGACAGGACCCGGCGACACCGTTCCTGTGATCCGGGTCAGTGCGACCCGGTCCGGCCGTCCGGCATCGGGTCCCACAGCTCGAGGGCCCAGCCGCCCGGGTCCCGGCGCAGCACCACCCGGCCGGTGTTCGGGACCGGCCGGTCCCGCCCGTAGGTCGCGGGCGGATCCGCGCGCTCGGCGTCCTCCCGGGCGCCCAGCAGCGCGAACGTCGCGAGCCGGATCGCGGCGCCGTGGCTCACCACGACGACGGCGCCGCCGTCGACGCCGTCCAGCACCGCGTCCAGGTCCGGCAGGAACCGGTCCCAGACGTCGCGCGCGGACTCGCCACCGGGCATCGGCCGGTCCACCTCGCCGTCCCACCAGGAGGCGAAGACCTCGTCGAACACCGCCCGCGCCTCGTCGTCGGCCCGGTTGTCGAGATCGCCGACGAAGATCTCGTGCGCGCCGGGGAGCAGCTGCACGTCGAGGCCGAGCACGGCACCGATCGGGGCCGCCGTCTCGCGGGCCCGGGTGGCCCGGGACGCGTAGAGCGCGCGGACCGGCCATCCGGCGAACAGCCTGCCGACCTCGGCGGCCTGCTCGTGGCCGAGCTCGTCCAGCGACGGGCCGGGGACGGTGGTGTCGAGCGCGTGCCGGACGTTCGACGGGGTGCGGCCGTGCCGGACGAGCACCAGGCGGACCGCGCCGTCGTCCGGCGGGACGGCCGGTTCCCGGATCCCGCCGCCGGCCGCGGCGAACGCGGTGGCGGTGTCGTCGCTCACCGGCCCGCCCCCTCGCGGATCGCGGCCAGCCAGCGCTGGGACGCGGCGTGGTCGTCGGCGGTGGCGACGGCGGGCGGTGCCACCGGGCTGCCGACCCCGCCCGGCCGCTCCGGCCGCGGATCGGAGCGCGGGAACGAGCCGAGGTAGATCAGCCGGTCGCAGCGCCGGTGCAGGGCGGCGAGCGCCTCCCCCATCGCCGGGTCGGCGACGTGCCCGGAGCAGTCCAGGTGGAACCAGTACTCGGCGTGCCGGTCCTTCACCGGGCGGGACTCGATCCGGGTCAGGTCGATCCCGCGGACGGTCAGCTCGGTGAGCAGGCCGAGCAGCGTGCCGGGCCGGTTCGTGGTGGTCGCGGCGAGCATCGTGCGGTCCCAGCCGGTCGGCTCCGGTGGCAGCGCGGGCCGGGTGAGCAGCACGAACCGGGTGACCGCCCCGGGATTGTCGGCGATGTCGTCGGCGAGCACGGCGAGCCCGTGCCGGGTCGCGGCGAGCGGCGCGGCGACCGCGGCGTCGACCTCGCCGCGGGTGACCTGGGCGGCGGCCTCCGCGGTGGACGAGCTGACCCGGACCTCGGCGCCGGGCAGGTACTCGGCCAGCCAGCCGCGGGTCTGCGCGATGCCGTGGCCGTGCGAGGCGACCGTGCGCACCGCGGCGAGATCACCGGCCCGGTCGGCGCCGGGCCTGCCGAGCAGGCAGAACCGGACCGCGATCCGGGCCTCCCGGGTGACCACCAGCGGCGGATCGGCGACCAGGCCGTCGAGCACCGGCGGCACCGCGCCCTCGACGGTGTTCTCGATCGGGACGCAGCCGGCGTCGACCGAGCCGTCGCGGACGGCGGCGAGCACCGCCGGGGCGCCGGGCAGCGGCACCAGCTCGGCGTCCCGGGACTCGGGCAGGGTGTGCAGCGCCTGCTCGGTGAAGGTGGCGTGCGGGCCCAGGAACCCGATCCGCGGGCGGTTCGGCATCGTCTCGGCTCGCGCTCAGTCGAGCAGGCCGAGGGCCACGAGATCGGCGATCGGCACCGGATCCGGGTCGACGCCGCAGCGCGGCAGCACGGCGCGGACCTGCTCGACGGCGGCCGGGGGCAGCTCGTCCAGCTCGCGGGCGAGCTTCTCGCCGTCGGTGCACTCCAGCGCGTCCTGCACCGGATCGGGCGACGCGCTGACCCCGGTCATCCGGGCGACCGCGACGATCAGGTTGAGCAGGCCGTGCCTGCCCCGGGTGAACGAGCCGGACGGCTCCTCGCGGACGATCCGGTCGACGCCCTGCGCGGAGATCCCGCCGGTGCCGCTCTCCAGACCGGCCTGCAGGAAGGCGTGCACGTCGTCGACCTCGGGGACGTCGGACGGCCGCGGGCCGCCCATCCGGATCTTCGGCGTGCAGCCGTGCTCGGCGACCCTGCGGACGGCGGCCAGCCAGGCCAGCGTGCCCTCCGCGTCGCCGTCGACCGGGCGGCGCGGTTCGACGACCGGCGTCACCTCGTCCGGGACGAACTCGGAGACGCGCTCCAGCCAGATACCGTCGACGTCCGGCGGCGCGGCGCACTCCACGGTGCTCGGCGTGAGCAGGCTGGACCGGGAGAACACGGTGGACAGGGCCTTGGGGACCGCGCCCAGGCCGGTGTCGACGACGAGCGCCAGCTCGGCGGGGCGGCTCGGGGCGGACCGGGCCAGCTCGGTGACCACGGCGGGCAGCTGCGAGGCGGGGCAGACCAGCCGGCCGACGAGGCCTCCGTAGTGGCCGTCGCGAGCGGCGAGGTAGCGCGACACCACGGCGTCGACACCCGGTGCGACGCTCCGCGGCTGCAGCAGGCTGGTGTCGTCGACCAGCGCAGCCAACAGCGGCCGGATCGGCCACGGGTCGGCAGCGGAACCCGAGGGCACGGTCATCACGTCGACAGACGCTAACGGTCGGGTCACGGCGGGTGGACAACGGGGGTTGCCGGGCCGGTCCAACGGCGCCGCGTCCAGCACTGGACAGGGGACACTCACACCTGTTTAGGTAAGGGTTACCTAATGGAGGTGAGAGTGGGAACCACCCGCACGCGACGCCCCCCGACGCCCGCCGTCGCCGAGCGCGCCCGCAGCCTGGTCACCCGTGGCGGTCGCGCCGCGCTCGTCGGGACCGGGGAGCCGGAACCGTGCGCGCCGCTGATGCACCACACCTGGCCGGACGGCACGACCGACGTCCAGCTGCCCGACGACCATCCGGTCCGCAGGCAGGCCCGGCTCGCCGTCGACGGCCTCCCGGTGATGCTGGAGCTGACCGGATCGACCCCGGTGCCGTTGCCCGAGCCGGTGCGCGAGCTGCTCTGGCTGCTGGGCCGCCTGCACGAGCCCGACCCGCGGACGGGGCGGGACCGGGCGCTGCGGCTGGCCGAGCGGTCGCCGCACCCGAACCTGCTCGACGCCGGGCGGGGCGCGACGCTGCTGCGCCTGCAGCCGTCGTCGGCGGTGTACTCCGACGCCGAGGGCTGCGCGCCGGTCTCACCGGTGGAGCTGTCGGCCGCCGAGCCGGACCCGTTCTGCCGGGTCGAGCAGGCGTGGCTGGAGCACCTGGACCGGGCGCACCCGGACATGCTGGCCGCGCTGCGCAGGCACCTGCCGCACGCGCTGCGCGCACCCGGCGACGCGACGGGGCGGATCCGGCCGATCGGCGTCGACCGGTACGGGCTGCGGGTCCGGGTGCCCGCGTCCGGCGGCGGCACCCAGGACGTGCGGCTGGCGTTCTCGGCCGAGGCGAGGACCCCGACCGAGCTGCAGAAGCGGTTCGCCGAGCTGGTCGGCTGCCCGGCGGCGCAGCAGCCCTGAGCCTGCTGTCAGTCAGGTACCCGCGGCCGCGAGGTGCTCGGTCTGCACCTTGCGGGTCACGTGCCGCTCGGCGAAGAACGACGCCACCGGCACGGTCCCCGCCGCCAGGATCACGACGGCGAACACCGGGTTCCACCGGCACCGCTCGGCCAGGATCAGCGTGCACACGATGTAGATCATGTACAGGAAGCCGTGCACCATGCCGATCAGTGCGACCGGGCGCGGATCGCCGAAGATGTACTTCGCCGGCATGGCGTAGAAGGTGAGCAGCAGCAGGCCCACCCCGGTGACCCAGGCCGAGATCCGGAAGGCCTTGAGCGCGGTCGCGACGGTCACGGGGTCGCCTCCTCCTGCCGGGCCGCGAGGCGGGCCAGCTCATCGTTGTAGGCCCGCAGCTGGGGATCCACGGGCGGGGGTGCGGTCACGCCGGCCGGGCGCGCGGTGAACGGGGACGGCCGGGCCGCGGTGGCGGCAGGTTCCGGAGCGGCGGGCACTGCGGTGGCTCCGGGGGTCGCGGCGGCGGGGTCAACGGCACCGGACTCGCCGGCAGCGGGCTCACCGGCAGTGGATCGGCCGCCGGCGGGCCGGCCGGTGCCGGACTCGCCGGTGCCGGACTCGTCCGCGGCGGCCTGGGCCGCGCGCAGGTCGCCGATCTCCAGGCGCAGGAACCGCCACCACATGATGCCGAAGAAGACCGCGAACAGCGGCCACTGCAGCCCGTACCCGATGTTCAGGGCCGAGCCCATCGCCGATCCGGCCCGGCCCCACTGCCAGGCGGCCAGCCAGCCACAGGTGACCATGGCACCGAGCGTGAGCACGTGCCAGGCCATCCACTTCGGGGACAGCAGCAACCGCAACACGCACCCAGGGTACGCACCGCGGTCGGCCGGAGCACCGGGCCTGCGAGGATCACCACGTGACGACGGCACCGGCCACCTCGGGTGGTCTGCGCGGATGGTTGAACCCGGCGGCACCGGCGGATCCGGTCGTCGTCACCGACCGGCGGGAACGACGGCTGATCGGCCTGGAGATCGCCGTCGTGCTGACGGTGACGCTCGGGCTGTCCGGGCTGCGCAGCGCGCTGTCGCTGCTGGAGGCGCTGCTCGCCCCGGCCCCGTTGACCGACCAGCAGGTCGCGCTGAACGCGCCCGCGTCCACCGACACCTGGATCGACCTGGCGTTCCAGCTGGTCCGCGCGCTGCAGCTGGCCGGATGGGGTGCGCTGGCCGCGTACCTGCTGCTGCGCGCCGGGTTCGCGCTGCGCCGGGTCGGGCTGGACGGCCGCCGGCCGGGCCGCGACACGCTGCACTCGTTCGGGCTGGCCGCGCTGATCGGGATCCCCGGGCTCGGGCTCTACCTGCTCGGCCGGGTCGCCGGGATCACCCCGGACGTCGCACCCAGCACGCTGACCGACGACTGGTGGCGGATCCCGGTGCTGATCCTCTCCGCCGCCGCGAACTCCTGGGCGGAGGAGGTCGTCATGATCGGCTACCTGCTCACCCGGTTCCGGCAGCTGGGCTGGTCGGAGAACCGGTCCGCGCTGGTCGCCGCCGTCGTCCGCGGGTGCTACCACCTCTACCAGGGGGTGGGGGCGTTCGTCGGGAACGTCGTGATGGGGCTGGTCTTCGCCCGCTACTGGCAGCGGACCAACCGGCTGTGGCCGCTGGTCGGGGCGCACCTGGTGATCGACATCGTGGCGTTCGTCGGCTACGCGCTGCTGGTGGACGTCCTGCCGTTCTGACCCCCGGCGAGCCGCAGCGCCTGCTCGGCGGCGGACCGCAGGGAGCAGGGCCACCGCGTCGCGAGGCCGACCTGGGAGCCGCAGGCGCGGCAGCGGCCGTCCGGCCGGGCGACGTGCTCGCGCAGCAACGCGTCACGCAGCGCGGGATGGTCGGCGAGGAGCCGGGCGAGGCCGGACACGTCTCGGGTCACGCCGTGAGCCTCCGGCGCCGGACGCCGCCGGATCACCCGCCGGCGCCGGGTCGCAGGCAGCCGTACTCCCGGTCCGGCCCGGAGTACGGTCGCCGGCCATGAGCCGACGGTCCGAACAGCTGCGGTTCGCCCGTTCCCTGCGCGACGCCGGTGCGACGCCCGCGGCGACGGCGCGGCAGCTGCGCGACCGGTTCGGCGTCCGCGCGCTCGCCGCGATGCGGCTGGCCCACGGCTGGAGCCAGGCCGATGCCGCCACCGAGTGGACCCGGCGCTGGCCGGAGGCACCACGGACGTTCAAGAACTTCTCCTCCTGGGAGAACTGGCCGGGACCCACCGGGCACGCCCCGTCCCTCGACGTGATCGACCGGCTGTCCCGGCTCTACCGGTGCGCCGTCCAGGACCTGCTCGCCGACCTCCCGGACCACGGGCCGGGCGCGGACGGTCCGGGCGACGTCGAGGCGCTCGCCTGGCAGGTCGGGAACCTGGAGCTGCCGGAGCTGACCCGGGCCGTCGCCCACTGGGCCGAACTCGTGCCGGAACGGGAGCGACGTGCGTGGCTCCTCAAGCTGAGCACGGCGGCCGCCGCAGCGGCTCCCGTGCAGGTCGACGGCGTACCTGTGTCCGCTCTGACCCCCGTCTACGAAACCCGGTCCGCGCAGGACAGGCTTACCGGGATATGGCTGAGCCGCTATCAGTACGTCAGCACGACCCGTGGCCCGATCCAGCGGCACCACCACGTCACTGTGTTCGAGAACGGCGAGAACCAGGTCGGGATCTCGAGCATCGCGCACTCCAACGACTCCCCCGTCCAGCTCGACCTGGTCCGCGATCGTCAGGTCCTCACCGGCACCTGGACCGAGTTCACCGCCGTCGACGGCCACTACCGCGGCGCCCGGTACCACGGCGCGATCCAGCTCGTCGTCGATCCGACGGGCCGGTCTGCCCGGGGCCGCTGGGTCGGCTACGACCGCGCGGGCGACGTCGATTCCGGACCCTGGGAGTTGACCCTTCTGACGACCGGCTCGGGACCCGGCGCGGTCCGCGAACACGCCCGTCCGGCGGCCCCGCCGAACTCAGGCGATGCACCGGGAAAGGTCCCTTCACCTGGAGAAAGGTGACCCTGTCCGAAACCGCAGCTCCGCCTCCCACGCCCGGTCCACGATCGGAAAGGGTAGGCCGCGTGACGACCTCGCACCCCGTCGCACGCCGAGATGCAGACCAGCGGGAAATGTCGATCTCTGCACCCCGCTGATCTGCATCTCGGCGGGTCACGGGGTGCGACGTGCGACGGGGTGGCGCGCGGCGGCGCACGCCCGTCCGAGCGGCCCCGCCGAGATCAGGCGATGCACCGGGAAAGGGCCCCTCACCTGGAGAAAGGTGACCCTGTCCAACTGAGACAGACCTCAACTCTGGAATGCCTCAAGACAAGCGTGATCGGCGCTAACCTGGATCTCATGACCGACGAGACCAAGTTCCACGCCCTGCTGCGCGACCAGATCCGCAGCGAGTTCACCGCCAGCCAGCAGTACACCGCGATCGCGGTCTGGCTCGACGACCAGGACCTCCCGCAGCTGGCCGCGCACTTCTACGCGCAGGCCCTCGAGGAGCGCAACCACGCGATGAGCATGGTCCAGTACATGCTGGACAACGACCTGCAGGCCACCATCCCCGGCATCGACGAGGTCAAGAACGACTTCAGCTCTGTCGAGGACGTCGTCTCGCTCGCGCTGACCCAGGAGAAGCAGGTCACCGAGCAGATCACCACGCTCGCCCGGACCGCCCGCGACGAGGGCGACTACCTCGGCGAGCAGTTCATGCAGTGGTTCCTCAAGGAGCAGGTCGAGGAGGTCGCGTCGATGACCACGCTGCTGACCATCGTCCGCCGGGCCGGCGACGACCTGTTCCACATCGAGGACTTCGTCGCCCGCGAGCTCGCCAGGGGCGAGGCGGCCGACGCGACCGCCCCGGCCGTCGCCGGTGGCCGCGTCTGAGCGAACGATCCCGTCGGTCCGCAGGGGCCCCGGTGCCGCACCGGCACCGGGGCCCGCTGCCGGCTACCGCAGCGTGATCTGCTTCCCGGAGAGCACCTCGCGGGCCCGGTGCTCGGCATCGGTCAGCGGCTTCTCCGCCAGCCCCGCCAGCGCCTCGTCCAGCCGCTTGGCGAAGTCGGCCGCCGGACCGGCCCACTCCGAGGAGTGCATGTCCCGGTCGACGTCCCAGACCGGCACCAGCAGGCCGTGCGCCCGGAACGACCCGGCGTAGCGGGAGTCCTCGCCGAGCTCCAGGCCGCCCTGGTCGGACAGCCGGGCCAGCGCCGCCATCAGCGACGACTCGTCCTCGGTCCGCACCCAGCGCACGTGCGCCTTCGAGCCGGTGTCCACCCAGTACGCGCCGCGCACGCCGGGCGCCGTGACCGCCTCGGTCGGCATGATCACCGAGTTGGCGCGCTCCAGCATCGCCGCCGCCTCCGGGTCCGGGCTGTCCCCCGGCAGCCACCACGCGAAGTCGGCGTGCACCGTCGGTTCCAGCGCCGTCTCCGGTTCGAGCAGGTCCTGCAGCCGCTCCCCGGTCCGGCGGTCCGGCCCGACCACCGGCAGCGACGAGCCGGGCTCCGCCGAACGGGCCCAGGCCAGCGCGCCGGCGAGATCGGCGGAAAGGTCCCCGGAGCGGGTCTGCACCTGCATCCCGAGCAGGATCTCGCCGTTGTCGCGGACCAGCGCGGCCGACGCGCCGGGCAGCACCGACGTCAGCGTCACCGGCCCGCCGGTGCGCAGCGGGAGCGGCGCCGTCGCCGACGGAAGGAACTCCCGCATCGCGACGAGATCGGGTTCGGCGGCCAGCCCCTCGAACGGCCGGACGACGATCACGTCGTCGCCGGCGCCGTGGCAGGCCTTGTACCGCTTACCCGAACCGCACGGACACGGCCGGCGCGGGTTGTCGGCGGCCGTCTCGGAGCGGTTGGCGCGGTTGCGCGTCTTCTTGCCCATCACCCGGCAAGGTAGCGGGTGATGCATGCGTCCGAATCGCCAGACCCCCGGTCCCGTCCCGCCCCGGTGCCGTTCGACGCCGCGGACCCGGCCTTCCTCGACGACCCCTACCCCGCCTACGCCGCGCTGCGCGCCGCCGGCCCGGTGCACGACCACCCGGGACTGGGCCTGCCGGTCGCGGTCACCCACGCGGCCTGCTCCGCGGTGCTGCGCGACCGCGGTCTCGGCCGGATCTGGACCGACGCCCGGCCGGAGACCGAGCTGGCCGCGTTCAACCTGCTGCACCGCAACTCGCTGCTGGAGCGGGAGGGCGAACCGCACACCCGGCTACGACGGCTGGTGGCCGCCGCCTTCGCCCGCGGGCACACCGAGCGGCTGGCCCCGCTGGTCCGGGCCCGCGCCACCGCACTGGTCGGAGACCTCGTCGCCCGGGTGCGCGACGGCGAGCCGGCCGACCTGGTCGGGCTGGTCGCCGAGCCGCTGCCGGTGCAGGTGATCGCCGACCTGCTCGGCGTGCCCGACGACCGGCGCGCCCCGCTGCGGGACTGGTCGGACGCGATCGTGCGGATGTACGAGCCCGATCCCGGTCCGGCGGCGCGACAGGCAGCCGAACGGGCGTCGGCCGACTTCGTGTCGATGCTCCGCGATCTGGTCGCCGAACGAGGCGCCGGCGCCGCGGGCAGGCCGTCCGTGCAGCGCGCCGCGGAGCATGCCGTCACCGGGGCCCCGGGCGGCGGCGACCTCGTCGGCGACCTGCTCGCGGTGCGCGACTCCGGGGATCGGATCTCCGCCGACGAGCTCGTCGGCACCGCGGCGCTGCTCCTGATGGCCGGACACGAGGCGACCGTGAACGTGATCGGCAACGGGGTGCACGCGCTGCTCCGGCACCCGGATCAGTGGCGACGCCTGGTGGTCGATCCGGAGCTGGTCGGAACGGCCGTCGAGGAGCTGATCCGGTTCGACGCGCCGTTGCAGCTGTTCGAGCGGACGGCGATCGCCGACACGACGGTCGCCGGGTACCGGGTGCCCGCGGGCGGCCGGATCGGCACGCTGCTCGGCGCCGCCGGTCGCGATCCCGCCGTGTTCGGCGAGCACGCCGACCGGCTCGACGTCGGCCGGTCACCCAACCCGCACCTGGGCTTCGGCGCGGGCGTGCACTACTGCCTCGGCGCGCCGCTGGCCCGGCTGGAGATCGCCGAGGTGCTGCGCGCGCTGGTGCGCCTGCTCCCGGACGCGGCACCGGCCGGGAACCCGGTCCGCCGCCCCCGCTTCGTGATGCGCGGCTGGTCGGAGCTCCTCCTCACCGCATCGACCGAACGGCCCTCCGCGCACTGAGCTGAAGGAATCATTCCGCAGGGCCGTTCGAAGAATTGCGTTGGTCGCACCCGAATGATTCCGGGGCCGTTTTCCGGAATTGCAGGTGCGCCGTCGACCGCGCCCGCCGGGCATGCTGGAATCACCCCGGTGGAATCGTGGTCGGAAGTGCTCAGGGATGCACTCGAGGCACCGGGCGTGCGGTATGCGTGCGTGGCCGACCCGGCCACCGGCCAGGTGGTCGCCGCACACGGGACGCCGGCGGCGGCCGGGCCGCGGGCCACCCGGCCCCCGCTGCCAGCGCTGCCGGTGCCGTCAGTGCCGTCAGTGCCGTCGGTGCCGTCGGTGCCGTCGGTGCGCTCCGGCGGGCCGGGCCCGGGGAGCGTCCCCGGGGCGGTCGCCGCGGTGCTGGGCTGGGCCGGCACCGAGATGGCGACGGCGGCCGGGCCCCGCTTCGCCGACGCCGTGATCAGTACCGACGTGGCGTACCACCTGGTGCGCACGCTGCACCGCGACGGCGCGCCGCTGCTCGCATATCTGCAGGTGGACCGGGTGCGCGGCAATCTTGCGCTGGCCCGGCGGGCACTGCTCGCGCTCCCGGCGGACCCGGTCCCGGTACCGGCCAAGCCGTCCGCGCCGGAGGCCGAACAGCTCCCGCCGGTCGCGATCCCGCTCCCCCGCCGGGCACCCGCCCCGGCGGTACAGCCACCGCCGCCGGCGAGCACCGCGGCGGAGCCCCCGGACCAGCCGGGCAGCCGCTGGTCCGACGACCTCCGCACGATGGCCCGGATCCTGGCCGGGCTGCGCCGCCTCGATCGGCCGTCCGCGACGGAGAGTTGACGTATCGTGATTCAGGGTTATTGTTGTGCCCTCGCCGGGACATTTCGATGAAGATCTTTCCGTCTCCCGCGGAAGATTCCCGGCGACCGCTCCCCGATCATCGAACACGGCCGCGTTCACGCACCGTGCGGAGGCACAGCAAATGAACAACATCGATCGTTCGCTGGACATGGCAGCCAACATCAAGGGCGCCTTCGCGGTCGCGATCGTCGACTTCGACAGCGGCATGACGCTCGGCTCGCGGGGCGGCAGCCCGGAGTTCGACCTGGACGTCGCTGCGCCCGGCAACTCCGAGGTCGTGCGCACCAAGCTCGAGGTCATGCAGAAGCTCGGCCTGCGCGAGAACATCGAGGACATCCTGATCACGCTGGACAGCCAGTACCACCTGATCCGGATCATCCGCGGCACCGACGAGCAGCTGTTCTTCTACCTGGTGCTCAACCGCGCCCAGGCCAACCTGGCGATGGCCCGCCGCGACCTGCGCGTCATCGAGCAGCAGTTCGCGATGTCCTCGCCGCAGGGGGCACCGCAGCAGGCCGGGCAGGCGTTCTTCCCCGCCCAGCAGCGCTGAGCCGCCCGACCGCGTGGGACGTCACTGGCATGCGGTCACGGTGCGGACCGACGGCCTCGCCGCGGTGCTCGGGCCGCTGCTCACCGATCCCCGGATCCGGTCCGCCGCGCTGATCGACATCGACAGCGGGATGGTGCTCGACGTGTGCGGGCCGGACACCTCGGCCGGCCGGTTCGGGCTGGGCAGGCCCGCCGAGCACGACCATCGCGACGAGGTCCGCGGGGCCGCGCACGCCGAGCTGGTCCGGATCGGGCTCGCCCTGGCACCCGCCTCCGGCGGCCTGATCGCGCTCGTGCTGGAGGCCGGGCCGGACCGGCACGTGCTGCACACCGTCACCGACCCGCACGGTGGGCGGCTCGCGATGTCGGTGGTCGTGCGCGGATCGGACCGGGCGGTCGCGAAGGTCCGGAAGCGGCTGCGCGCGGTCTCGGAGAGCGCGCTCACCGCGGGACCGTCGGTCGCCGTGCGGCCGGGATCCGCGGGATGGGCCGTGCCCGGTCAGGCCGGGGCCGGTGGTTCCGGCCGGCCGGACCCCGGGGCCGGTGGTTCCGGTCGCCCGGCGCCCGGGGCCGCAACCCCGGGCCACCCGGCCGCGCCCGGTCGCACCGCGACCGGATCGGCGGCACGCGGCCACGCGGCAGCCCTCCCGGGTTCCCGGCCGGTCCGGGTGGGCGGGGACGATGGCCCGGCCGATCCGGACCGCACCGGCGGTGCGGACACTCCGGGCGCTGCCGGGGCCGGCCGACCGGGCGGGTGGTACCCCGCCGGTCTGGTCCGCGGCGACTCCGCCGCCGGTCCGGGCATCCCCGGCCGCGGTTACGCCGGAGCGCCCGCGGTCGCGCTGCCCGCACCCCGGAACCCCGGCACCGGCCCGGCCGCGCCGCACGCCGGTCCGGCGACGGCCGGTGCGCGGCCGGATCCCGGATCCGGCGGCGACGTCGAGGCCACCCTGCCGTCCCGGGCGGTCGCCCCGCTCAGCCCGGCCGCCGATCCGGATCCGGCGCTGGATCCGACTGCGGATCCGACTGCGAGGGCCGAGCAGCAAGGGGGTTCTGGGCAGCCGGACGGGTCCCGGCAGCCGGAGCGTCCGGCGTGGGAGCACCCGCCACCGGGCCCGTCCGCACCAGGAGCTCCCGCGGACCACGCGGCTCCGGCTCCAGCAGACCGGTGATCCACCGCACGACACGGATCGTCCGGTAGGCGGCGACGGCGGCGACGGCGTCGGCCCAGGCGTGCACCACGACCCCGTCGGCCAGTGCCTGGGTGCCGGTCCGGAACCGGCCGACCAGCGCCAGCCCGGCGAGCAGCACGCAGACCGCCCACAGCACCCACCAGACCAGGATCTCCCGCGACGGTGCGGGCCGCCGGTCGGCGGGCAGCCCGAGCGCGGCGTGCTCGGTCTCGGCGAGCAGCGATCCGGGCGCGGCGAGGTTCCAGCCCGGGACCAGCCATCCGGCGATGATCCGGCGACGGCTGCGCCACGGCCGGGTCCCCGCCCGGTCGGCGGCCGCCCGGTAGGACCAGAGGCTCCAGGAGATCGTCAGCAACCCGGCGGCGATCACCGCGGCGACCGACGACCAGCCGCCGAACCAGACCATCGCGTCCGACCAGGCGACGGCGACCGGGGACAGCGCGTCCGATCGGCTCTCCAGCAGCAGCGCGTAGCGCCACACCTCGGCGGCGGCCGCGACCAGGCTCATCACGACCACGACCCACAGCACCGGGACGAGCTGCCCGGCGAGCCAGCGGACCCGGTCGAGCGCGGTGGACGGGCCGGCCGGGTCGCCGTCGAAGGAGACGGCGGGCATCCGCCACGGCCCGACCGGGAGACCCCAGCGCGGCACCGAGCGGTAGCGCGGCGGGCCGGTGTACCGGCCCGGGGCCGCGTCCGGCGGGCGCGGCCGCAGCGAGTCCGGCAGCGCCGCCGGATCCGGTGGCGTCGCCACCCAGTCCAGCGCCGACAGGTAGCGGCCGCACCAGGGACAGAACGCGCCGCTCCCCGGCCCGGCCTGCCGGCCGCACCGGGGGCAGGGTGGCGGCGCCGGTGGCTGCGCCAACGCCTCAGGCGATCCGGGGCGCGCTGCCGTCGTCGGTGATCACGTCACGCCCGACGGCGGCCCAGTCCTGCATGCCGCCGGCCACGTTCACCGCCGGGAAGCCCTGCTGGTTCAGGTAGGCCACCACCCGGGCGGAACGGCCGCCGGACCGGCACACCACGTAGAGCGGATCGTCGCCCGGCACCTCCGACACCCGCCCCGCCAGCTCGGACATCGGGAGGTGGCGGGCGGACGGGGCGTGCCCGGCCGTCCACTCGTCGAGCTCGCGGACGTCCAGCATCGGGGCGTCGGGGGGCAGATCGGACACGCTGACGGTGGGCACCGGCTCGGACATGTCCGCCATCCTGCCACGCTGCACCGTCAACACCCGGTGAGAGACGGCGGCGTCCTACCGCGGTGGATCGTCGCGGTAGAGCGAGCCGTGCGGGATCGTCATCTCGTTCGGGTCCAGCGGGGGTTCGACCGGCCCGGCGTTCGCCGGGACCGGCCCCTGCCCGCCCGCCGCGTCGCCGCGCACCGACGGCGGCCGGTACGCGCCGGTCACGCCGGAACCGCCGAACAGGTCCCCGGCCTGCCTGCTGGTCGGCTGCCTGCGCTCCGGCGAGATCCCCGGCACCGCCCGCCCGGCGCGGCCGCCGTCGTCACCGCGGTAGGTCGGGATCGCACCGACCGAGGTGGCCGTCACCGGCTGCCGCTTCGGCTCCTCCTTCGGAGCCGTGGTGGCCCGGACCGCGCCCGCACCGGTCAGCGACCGGACCTCCATCTCGGCGTAGCGGACGGCGGCGAACCGCTCGGTGCCGCCGAGGAAGGTGCCCACGATCCCGAGCAGGAACGAGATCGGGATCGACACCAGGCCCGGGTTCGACAGCGGGAACACCGCGAAGTCGGCGCTCGGGATCATCGAGGTGGGCGAACCGGACACCGCGGGCGAGACCACGATCAGCCCGACACAGATGAGCACGCCGCCGTAGATGCTGCACAGCGCCCCGGTCGTGTTGAACCGCTTCCAGAACAGCGAGAACAGGATCGTCGGCAGGTTCGCCGACGCCGCGACGGCGAACGCCAGCGCGACCAGGAACGCGACGTTCTGGCCGTTGGCGATGATGCCGCCGCCGATCGCGACCAGCCCGATCACCAGCGCGGTGGTCCGGGCGACCCGCACCTCGGCGTCCGGCGTCACGTCGCCGCGGCGGATCACGTTCGCGTAGACGTCGTGCGCGAACGACGCCGACGCGGTGATCGTCAGCCCGGCGACGACCGCGAGGATCGTCGCGAACGCGACCGCCGCGATCAGGCCCAGCATGATCTCGCCGCCGAGCGCGTACGCGAGCAGCGGCGCCGCGTCGTTCTGGTTCTCCCGGGAGATCGTGCCCGGCGGGAGCAGCGCCATCGCGCCGTATCCGAGCACCAGCGTGAACAGGTAGAACGTGCCGATCAGCCAGATCGCCCAGACCACCGAGCGGCGGGCCTCCTTGGCCGAGGGCACGGTGTAGAAGCGCATCAGGATGTGCGGCAGGCCCGCGGTGCCGAGCACCAGCGCCAGCCCCAGCGAGATGAAGTCGACCTTGTTCGTGTACTGCAGGCCCGGGTCGAGCACCGCCTCGCCGTGCTCGGAGTTCTCGGTGGCCCGGTCCAGCACCGTGGACAGGTCGAAGCCGTACCGGCCGAGCACCCACGTCGTCATCACGGCGGAACCGACGAGCAGCAGGCCGGCCTTGATGATCTGCACCCAGGTGGTGCCCTTCATCCCGCCGAACAGCACGTAGACGACCATCAGACCGCCCACGACGACGATCACCATCGACTGCGAGAACGAGTCGTCCTTCGGGATCTGCAGCAGCAGCGAGATCAGTCCGCCGGCGCCGGCCATCTGCGCGATCAGGTAGAACAGCGAGACGACCAGGGTGGACGTCGCGGCGGCCGCGCGGACCGGGCGCTGGCGCATCCGGAACGCCAGCACGTCGCCCATCGTGAAGCGGCCGGTGTTGCGGAGCAGCTCGGCGACCAGCAGCAGCGCCATCAGCCAGCCGACGAGGAAGCCGATCGAGTAGAGGAACCCGTCGTAGCCGTAGAGCGCGATCGCGCCGGCGATCCCGAGGAACGACGCGGCGGACAGGAAGTCACCGGCGATCGCGGTGCCGTTCTGCGGGCCGGTGAACGCGTGCCCGCCGGTGTAGTAGTCGGCGCGGGTCGCGTTGGTGCGGCTGACCCGGAGCACGATCATCAGGGTCACGATCACGAACAGCAGGAAGAACCCGAGATTGGCGGTGACGCTGCCGACCGACTCGGCCTGCGCCAGCACGGTGCCGGTCATGCCCGCACCTCCGGGGACCCGGCGAGGCCGGTCTCGACCCGGGCGCGCAGCTCGGCGGCCGGGCCGTCGATCTCGCGCTCGGCGAACCGCACGTACAACGTGGTGATCACGAACGTGCTGACGAACTGGCCGAGGCCGACGAGCAGGCCGACCGTGATCGTCTCGCCGACCCGGATCGACATGAACCCGGGGGCGTAGCTGGCGAGTCCGACGAAGGCCAGGTACCAGGCCAGGAAGATCGCCGTCATGGGGAACACGTACCGGCGCAGCCGGGTACGGAAGGCCCGGAACTCCGGGCTGGCCTGGACCTGTTGGTACACGGTCCCGGCCGGGCCCTCAGCGGGGCTGCTCATGGCGCCGTTCACCGGCCTTTCGCGTCGTGCTGGCGGGGGGAGCCGGGCCCGCCGCGGCCGGTGGGCCGCGGGACACCCTTACCTCGCACAACGACGACGGACGCCCGGAGCGACGATCGAACGCACCGAACGGCGGAAAGTTGCCCGGTCCGGACCAACCATTCGGCCGATCCGGTCACGCGGGGTCATCGGGGACGGGCCCTCGATCAGGTTCGGTCGTCCAGCCTGTCACGCATAAGGCCCAGCCGTTCGGGTGCGTGGAGTCGCAACATCACCTGACCGGCATCCTCGGGACGGCGCGCCCGGGTGAGCAGCGAGACGGCGATCATCGTCGCGAACGCGAGCGGCACGCTCACGATCGCCGGCCGGTACAGCAGCACCTCGACCCAGCCGGCGGCCGGCCCGAGGAACCCGGTGTCCAGCCCGGCGAGCGCCGCGACCACCGCCGCGGCCGAGATGATCCCGCCGACCAGGACCCCGGCGATCGCGCCGACGTCGGTGAGGCCGCGCCACCAGATGCCGAGCACGAGCAGCGGGCAGAAGGTGGACGCCGCCACCGCGAAGACCAGTGCGACGGCCTCGGCGAAGTTCAGCCCGGTCGGCACCAGCGCCACCACAGTCGGCGGGATCCCGGCGAGCACGGTCGCCAGCGGGAACCGCCGCGCCATCCGCCCCTTGCCGGGCAGCACGTCGGTGGACATGACGCTGGCCAGGCTCACCAGCAGGCCGGACGCCGTCGACAGGAACGCCGCCCACGCCCCGGCCGCGACCAGCCCGGCGACCAGGGCGCCGAGCAGCCCGCTGCCCAGGATCGCGTTGGGCAGCAGCAGGACCGCGGCGTCCGACCGCCCGGTGACCAGCAGCTGCGGCGTGTAGACCCGGGACAGCATGCCGAGCAGCGTCACCAGGATGTAGAAGCCGCCGAGCATCGCGAGCACGACGACGGCGCTGCGCCGGGCCGCCCGGCCGTCGGAGTTTGTGTAGAAGCGGCCCAGCACGTGCGGCAGGCCCATGGTGCCGAGGAAGGTCGCCAGGATCAGCGAGTAGGTGCCCAGCAGCTGGTGCTCGCCGGAGCCGGCAAACGGGCGCAGCCAGCTCTCGTCGTCGGTGGGCGCGCCGCTGGTCACCGGCACCGGCTCGCCGGCCGCGAAGTCCAGCTCGGTGCCGGGTGCGATGTCGTGCGAGGACCCGGCGACCCAGCGCAGCGGGCCGTCGACCGGCACCCCGTCGACGGTGCCGCGGACGGTCACGTCGACCGAGAGCCGGATGTCGAGGACGACCGGCGTCGTCACCGAGACGGTGGTCGGCTCGCGGAACTCGGGCGGCTCGTTGCGGGCGAAGGTGTGCCCGTCGCCGAACCAGACGGCGAGCCCGATCACCGCCGGGACGGCCAGCGCGGTCAGCTTGAACCAGTACTGGAACGCCTGCACGAAGGTCACCGACCGCATGCCGCCGAACGCGACGGTGGCGAGCACGATCACGCCGGCCCCGGCCGAGCCGATCCAGTCCGGCAGCCCGGTCACGATGCCGAGGGTCAGGCCGGCGCCCTGCAGCTGGGGCAGCAGGTACAGCCAGCAGATCACCATGACGACGGCGGCGCAGACCCGCCGCAGCGCCGGTGAAGCGAGCCGGGCGTCGGCGAAGTCCGGCACCGTGTAGGCGCCGGAGCGGCGCAGCGGGGCCGCCACGAACAACAGCAGCAGCAGGTACCCGGCGGTGTAACCGACGGCGTACCAGAGCCCGTCGACGCCGTTGACCAGGATCAGCCCGGCGATCCCGAGGAACGACGCCGCGGACAGGTACTCGCCGGAGATCGCGCCGGCGTTCAACCGGGACGGCACGGTCCGGGAGGCGACCAGGAAGTCCGAGGTCAGCCGGGTCCGGTGGGCGATCGAGCCGATCACCGCGGATACCACGGCCACCAGGACGATCGCGACCAGCGACGCGATGGCGGTCAGGCTCACCGGTCCGCCACGTCGTCGGCGAAGTCCTGTTCGACCGACTCGGCCGAGCGCACGTACCACCAGCCCAGGCCGAGCAGGAACGGGTAGACGAGCAGGCCGAGCAGCAGCCAGGGCAGCCGGATGCCGACCACCTCGATCTCACCGAGCACCGGCAGCGCCATGAACAGCGCGGGCAGCATGCCGAGGGTGAACAGCGCGACCAGGCTCACCCGCAGGGCGAGCAGCAGCTGGGTCCGGACCAGCGAGTTGCGGAGCAGGGTGCCGACCGCGCCCGGGTCCTGCACGTCGGAGAGCCCGCGCGAGGAGTGCGCGGTGGACCGGCGCTCGGACAGCACGATGCGCACCCGGTTGCCGCCGGGGCCGTCGTCGGTGCCGGTGCCGTCCGGTTCCGGTGCGTCGGTCGGCGCCGCGGCGAACCGGCGGGGACGGGCGCCGGTGTAGGGCGCGAACGAGGTGGCCACCAGGTCGGCGCCCGGGTCCGGGGCCGGGGCGGGGGCGACCGGGGCGTTCAGGCCGGGGGCGCGCCAGATGACCTCGGTGCGTTCGGCGGCCGGGCCGCGCAGTTCGTCGTCCGGGTCCGGGTCGAGACGGAGGTCCGGATCGAGGTCCGGGTGCAGGTCAGGATCGTCCGGCAGGTCGTCGTCCACCGGCAGGCCGGGATCGGCGGGCGCAGCGGTGCCGGCCGGTTCGGCGGCCACCTCGCTGCTGCGGCGGCCGGCGGCGGTCCAGCGGGTCGGGACCGGCCTGGTCTCCGGGTGCTCCTCGGCGGCGGTGTCCGGGTCGGTGTCGGCGGGGCCCGCGTCGGCGGGGGCCGCACCGGCCACCCCGAGCAACGCGCTGCGGTCCGGGGCCCAGCCGTGGCTCCACTCCGAGGTCGCTCCGGGGATGCGCCGTGGCAGTCCGGCCGCGCCGGCGGCCGGCGGCCACTGCTTGCCGCTGTCGGCGGGGCGGGACGGGGGCCAGACGCCCTCGGCGGCGGAGTCGCGCAGGCCGGCCGGGGCGTAGGGATCGGGCACCATGGTGGAACGCGGCCGCGGGTGCGCGGCGCGCGCCCGGGGGTGCTGCGGTTCGCGGTGGTCCTCGTCGGCCGCCGGGCCGTCGGTCACTGGGCGGTCGGTCGCTGAGCCGCCGGGCGCCGGGCCATCGGTCACTGATCCGTCGGACGCTGAGCCGCCGGTCGCTGGGCCGGCCGGGGCCGGGCCGCCGGATTCCGGGTCCGTCCCGGTGGCTCCGCCGTCCGGGGCCGCGCCGGGGAGCGCGGCAGGCTCGGCCACCTCGGCCATCTCGGCGCCGGAACGCTCGGCGGCCGGCTCGACCCGGGCGTGCCTGCCGGACCCGCCCGCGCGGTCCGCGACCCGGCGCGCGATCTCCTGCTGCAGCCAGCTCGCGCCCTCGTCGGCGTCGGCCCCGGCGGCCTCGCGCCGGGCGCGACGCCGGGGGCGGTCCGCGGACCCGCTCGCCTCGGGGGCCGGGGGTGCGGCGGCCGGCTGCGCGGTGGGATCGGCGCTGGGGTGGGCAGTGGGATCGGCAGTGGGGTCGGCAGTGGGACCGGCAGTGGGGTCGGCAGTGCCGGCCGGCCCGGACGTGGACGTTCCGGCGTACCCGGCGGCGGGCTGACCGTTCCCGGCCGGCCCGGCCGCCGGATGCGCACCCCCGGCCTGTCCGGCCCGGGTGTCGGTGTACCCGGCCCACTCCTGCTCCGCCGCGGCCTGCTCGGTACCGGTCGGCGGGTCCACCGGCCGCGGAACGCCGCCGGAGAACGCCGGGCTGCGCGGCCGCGGGGCGACCGGGCCGGCGTGCGGGTGCCGACCGTCGGGCACGGGGCCCGGTGCCTCCGGCTGCATCCCGGCCGGCGCGGGCGATCCGTGGTGCCCGGGCTGCCCGGCCGACCCCGGCTGCCCGGCTGACACGGGGTGCCCTGATGGTCCGGACGACACAGCCGACACCGGCGGCACCTGCGGCGCGGAGGGCACGGCCGACACCGGCGATGCCGCCGACACCTGCGGCGCAGCGGGCGAACCGCCGTTGCGGTACGGGCCGGCGGCACCCGCGTTGCGGGCCGCACGGTTGGGCCACACCGCGCCGTTGCCCGGCGCGCCGCCGCCCGGGCCGGGCGAACCGTCGTGATCGTCCGGAGCCTGCTCCTGCGACTCCGGACGCACCGACGGCTGGACGCCGCCGGTGGACCTGCTCACCTCTGGCTCCACGCCTGCTTGGTCGCGCGGACGAGGCGGTCCTTCAGCTCACGGGTGTGCCGGCGGCTGACCGGCAGCTCGGCCGTCTCCGGCCCCGACCCGATCCGGACGACATACCCGGAACCGGCCAGCCGCAGCTCGGTGACCAGCGGTAGCGCGACCAGGAACGAGCGGTGGATCCGGACGAAACCGGCGTCCCGCCAGCGGTCCTCCAGCACCGACAGCGGGATCCGCACGAGGTGGCTGCCGTCGGTGGTGTGCAGCCGGGCGTAGTCGCCCTGGGCCTCGACGTAGCGCACGGCGGAGCGCGGCACCAGCTTCGTGGTACCGGCCAGCTCGACCGGGATCACCTCGTCGTCGCCGGAGTCGTCGCGGGCCTGCTCGACCGGCCCGGTCCGGCGGGTCGACAGGATGCGGTCCAGCGCGGCGGAGAGCCGCTCGGTGCGCAGCGGCTTGAGCAGGTAGTCGATGGCGCCGACGTCGTAGGCGTCGACGGCGCGGTCGTCGTGTGCGGTGACGAACACGATCGCCGGCTGGACGGCCATGTTCTTCAGCACCCTGGCGAGCTCAAGGCCGTCCAGGCCGGGCATCCGGATGTCGAGGAACACGGCGTCGATGTCGGTCTGCTCGGCGACGTCGCCGGGTCCGCCGGACGGCCCGCCCGCCGGGGCACTCGCCCGCCGCCCGTTCAGGATGCGCAGTGCCTCGGTGGACTCACCGGCCTTGAGGACGGTCGCGACACGCGCGTCCTCGTTCAGCAGGAATGCCATCTCCTCGAGCGCGGGCTGCTCGTCGTCCACCGCGAGCACGACCAGTCCCCGAGTGGTGTCGTTGCTGTCCACGATCTCCTCATCCTGCTTCCGGTCCCGGACCGGGATCCGATCGACCTCGATGATCGCCCTGCGCCGCGACCATGGTGACGTGCCGACGCGCGGAGTGCCAGGGCACGAACCGGATCGGTGACCGTCCGGACACGTGGCGACGTCCCCGGGCGGTGCCGCTGACCGGTCGTCTCACAGCCCGAACCGCGCCCAGGTCGCCCTGGCCTCGATCGCGGCGAGAAGCTCCGACCCGATCACCGCCGGATCCACTCCCGGGTGACCGAGCGACGCGGCGCCGCCCGCGCCCAGCCGGGCCAGCAACGGCTTGCGCGCCTCGACCGGGCGCTGCTCCGCCTCCGGGAACCGCTCGGCGAGCACCTCGTGCGCGGCGCCGATGCCGTCGATCAGCCCGAGCTCGCGGGCCCGCTCGCCCAGCCACACCTCGCCGTCGAACAGTTCGGTGCCGGTCGCGAGCCGGTCACCGCGCCGGTCCCGGACCCAGCTCACGAAGCGCTCGTGCAGCTGTTCCTGCAGGCCGGTCAGCCAGGCGACGTCCTCGGGCTTCTCCGGCAGGAACGGGTCCAGCCGGGACTTCGACCCGCCCGCGGTGTGCAGCCGCCGGGTGACGCCCCACCGGTCGATCAGGCCGTCCAGCCCGAATCCGGCGCTGACCACGCCGATCGAGCCGACGATCGAGGTCGAGCAGGCGTAGATCTCGTCGGCCGCGCAGGCCAGCCAGTACCCGCCGGACGCGGCGACGTCCTCGCAGAACGCGAGCACCGGCACGTCGTTCTCCGCGGCCAGGGCCCGGATCCGGTCGCCGATCAGCTGCGACTGGGTGGGCGACCCACCCGGCGAGTTGATCACCAGGGCGACCGCGGCGAGCCGGTCCGGTGCGAACGCGCGCTCCAGCACCTTCTCCACCGACGCGGCGTTGAGCACCTGCCGGGGGACCGGCGCAGCCTGGGCACTGATCACGCCGTGCAGCCGCACCACGGACACCACCGGGGGGCCGACCGCGCCGACGGACTCACCGAGTCGGCCCGGCAGCCGCGAGGTCACCGCGGCGGGAATGCGCAGGACGTCCATGCGATCCCACCGTACGCGGGAGCGCTCCGTGACGTGGCGTGACCGGTTCGGCACATCGCGGCGTGTCGCCGCTCACCCGTGCGGCCCAGCGCCACCGCCGTTCAGGCGCGGATGCCGGCCCGGAACTTCGGGACCCGCAGGGTGATCTTCATACCGGCGCCGATGTTGGTGTCGACGACCAGGCCGAAGTTGTCCCCGAAGGCCGACCGCATGCGGTCGTCGACGTTGCCCAGGCCGACGTGCGCGCCGGACAGGTGGGCGTCGTCGAGGTCCTCGTTGAGCCGGGCCGGGTCCATGCCGACGCCGTCGTCCTCGACGACGATCACGCACTCGGAGCCGGCGTTCTCCGCCCGGATGGTGACCGTGCCGCCGTTCGGCTTGCCGGACAGCCCGTGCCGCACCGCGTTCTCCACCAGCGGCTGCAGCGCGAGGAAGGGCAGCACGACGTTCTGCACCTCGGGATCGATCTGCAGCCGGATGTTGAGCCGGTTGCCGAACCGGGCCTTCTCCAGCCGGACGTAGCGCTCGATGTTGGTGAGCTCGTCGATCAGCGTCGTGTACTCGCCTGCCGACCGGAACGAGTAGCGGGTGAAGTCGGCGAACTCGATCAGCAGCTCGCGGGCGCGGGCCGGGTCGGTCCGGATGAACGACGCGATGGTGGTCAGCGCGTTGTAGACGAAGTGCGGCGAGATCTGGGCCCGCAGCGCCCGCACCTCGGCCCGGTTCAGCCGGGCCCGGGAGTCGTCGAGCTCGGCGAGCTCCAGCTGGCTGGACACGTAGCGGGCGACCTCGCCGGTCGCCCGCAGCACCGGCGGCCCGGCGGTGGCCGGGGTGAGCGCGGCGAGCGTGCCGATGATGTTGCCGTCGCTCTCCAGCGGCACCACGACGATGCCGCGCACCTCGCAGCCGGGCTGGTTGCACTTGATCGAGGTGTGGCTCATCAGCTCCATCCGGCCGGTCGAGATGACCCGGTCGGCGAGCGTCTGCACGTCCTGCTGGTGCTGGTCGGCGCTGCCGTCCCAGCCGAGCACGGTGGCCCGGGAGTCGGTCATCGCCATCGCCGTGCTCTCCAGCAGCTGGCGCAGGTAGGGCAGCGCCTGCGACGCGGAGCGCTGGGAGAGCCCCTCCCGCAGCACCGGGGCGGCGAGCGCCACCGTGTGCAGCGCCGAGAAGGTGGCCTTGGCGAGCGGGGAGACCATGTTGTTGCGGCGGTTGCGCTGCCACAGGAACACGAACGCCGCGATGACCAGCACCACCACCGCGACGATCAGCAGCAGCACCAGGGACGGGGCCAGCTCCGTCTGCCCGTCGACGACGGCGACGGCGAGATCCACCGCTCCCCCGACCGTGCTGCTCACCGCTGCGCCTCCTGGGACGACCTACCTCACCAGCCGGGACAACCGGCGGTCCGCAAGCGGCTTGCCACCAGTCTGGCAGGTCGGACAGTACTGGAACGATCTCTCGGCGAACGACACCTCCCGGACGGTGTCGCCGCACACGGGGCAGGGCAGTCCGGTGCGGGCGTGCACCCGCAGACCGGAGCGCTTCTCGCCCTTCAGTTCGGCGGCGCCCTGCCCCACGGACCGTTCGACGGCGTCGGTCAGCACCGCGTGCAGCGCGGCGGACAGCCGGTCCCGGGCCGCCTCGTCGAGCCGGGCGCCGACGGCGTACGGCGAGAGCCGCGCGGTGTGCAGGATCTCGTCGGAGTAGGCGTTGCCGATCCCGGCCAGCGTCCGCTGGTCGGTGAGCAGCGTCTTGAGCCGGCGGTTGTCGCCGTCGAGCAGCTCGCCGAGCCCGGCCCGGGTCAGCTCCAGCGCGTCCGGCCCCAGTCGCGCGATCCCGGGGACCTGCGCCGGGTCCGTCACCAGGTACACGGCGAGCCGCTTCTGGGTGCCTGCCTCGGTGAGGTCGAAACCCGGCCCGCCGACCGCGTCGAGATGCACCCGCAGCTGCAACGGGCCGCGGCCCGGCTTCGGCGGGGTGGCGCCCGCGGTGGCGTGCCAGCGCAGCCAGCCGGCCCGCGACAGGTGCGTGACCAGGTGCACCGGCTCGTCCGGCCGGTCGGCGAAGTCCACCGACAGGAACTTCCCGAACCGCGACGCGCCCGTCACCACCCGGCCGGTCAGCGCGGAGACCGGCGGGTCGAAGGTCTTCAGCGCGCTCATCGAGGCCAGGTCCACCCGGGCCACCGGGCGGTACACGGCGTGCTCGCGCAGGTGGTGTGCGAGGGCCTCCACCTCCGGCAGTTCGGGCACGGTGACTCCTCGGGGCTCGTCGGCTCCTAGTTGATGGGTTGCAGCGGGCTGTCCGCGTGGCCCGGGGTGGACCGGTTCTTCAGGCTGCGGATCACGACCTTGGTCTCCTCGCGGGCGGTGGCGAGCCCGCGCACCATCCCGGTCCACTTCTCCGGCGGCAGGTCGTAGCCGCCCTGCGTCTTCGCGGTGATCGTGAACGGGCGCCGCAGCAGCCAGCGGACCGGGAAGAAGCCGAGCCCGACGATCACGACCAGCCAGTAGAACCAGGGGAAGACCACGGCGCTCGGCGCCCAGACCAGCAGAACCAGCCAGAACAGGGCGAGCGCGGACAGGATGAGCACGACCGCGCCGTTACCGGCGTCGACGTCGTGCTCGAACTCGTCGCCGACGGCGGGAGTGGTCCACTCGATCCGCCGCTGCACCTGCCACTCGCGGTAGTCCGCCGCGATGACCGTCTTCGTCGCCATCCATCCCGTCCCGGGTTCCACGCCCTGCCCCGTGCACCGCCGATGTTCCCACAGCGCACCGACAGAACCGAGCGACGCGCGTCAGCGGGGCGGCCGGACCATCGCCCAGGTGCGCGGACCGCCGTGCGGCAGGTCGAGCTCGGCGGTGACGGCGAAGCCCAGCCGCCGGTAGATGTCCACGTTGACCGGCGAGGACGTCTCCAGGAATGCCGCCCGCCGGGCGGCGTCCGCGGCGGCCAGCCCGGGGGTGAGCACCGCCCGGCCGTACCCGAGGCCCTGCCGGGACGGCCGGACGCCGACCGGGGCCAGGAACCAGAACGCCCCGGACGGCCGGAGCCGGGCCAGCGCGTCCTCGACGTCGGTGGCCACCGCGGCCCGGTCGCCGGCCAGCTCGGCGAGCCGCGGCGCCGACCGGGTCAGCGCCTCCTCCACGGCGGGGCCGGGCACCGTCCAGACGGCGACCGCGTCGATCCCGTCCGGGCCGTCGACCACGTGCACCTGCCCGTGCGGCAGGCCGACCTCCCGGATCAGCAGCTCGTGGCAGCCGCGCAGCCGCCGGAGATGGTCGTCGGCGGCGATGGTGTGCCGGGTGAACGGGTAGTCGGCGAAGGCGTCGGACAGTACGTCCGCGCAACCGTCGAGATCGGCGGGGGTGGCCTCGCGGGCGGTACGCACGGGTACCGAGGCTACGGAGCCGGGAGCCCGGGGACCGACCGCGTTTCCCGGTCAGCAGGCCGGCTCGACCGGCTCCCGCTCCGGGATCCCGGGCGCGAGCAGCTGCGACCGGGTCAGCACCACCGGCTCGGGCCCGTCGTTGCGCAGCTCGTTGGGTTCGCCGTCGCCGATGAAGAACGCCTCGCCGGTCCGGAAGGTCTGCGGTTCGCACCGCCCGGCCCGCTGCACGGTGAGCTCGCCGGACCGGACCGCGGAGGTCGCCGTGCCGGGGTGCCGGATCCAGCCGGTGACCTGGCCGGGCTGCAGCACCTCGGTGCGCACCAGCAGCTCCGCGGGCCCGGGGGTGCTGATCTCGATCGGCCGCTCCAGGAAGCCCCGGGTGTCCGAGCCGGCCTGCGCGACCGGTGCGCCGGGCACCCCGGGCAGCGCGGTGCCGGTCGGGTCGTCGGGGCTGCCGGGGCCGGTGCCCGGCGGCGCGGGCTCGGTCGTCCTGGGTGCGGCCGGCGACGCGGCGCCTGCCGGATCGGCGGACTCGTGCCCCAGCTGCCCGGGCTGGGCGCAGCCGGCGAGCAGGGCCGCGACGGCGACCAGCAGCGCCGGTCCGGCGAGGGCGGGACGGGGACGGGTGCGCACGGCGGTCCTCCCGGGGAGCGAGGCGGATCGCCGCGAGGCTAGTGCCCGCCGCCGGACGGCACCGGGGCGCACCCCTGCGTGACACACGTCACCGCAATCGTGTTGCGTTGTGCAATGCCGAAGCGCATAGTTGCGCGGGTCAACTAGTTGCGTGATACATGCAAGTGGAGAGCTGCGATGTCCACCGCTGCACCCGCCTCCCGGGATCCGGCCACCACACCGGAAACGGGGGATCCCGACCTGGCGCTCGCCGACACCGTCGTCCGCCAGCTGTTCCTGCTCACCCGGCAGGTGAAGCGGTCGGCCGAGCGGCACCGCCCCGAGATGATCGTCGACATGGCCGGCTACCACCTGCTGGCCCACCTGAGCTTCGGCGGGCCGCAACGGGCCGTCGAGGTCGCGGCGACGCTGCACTCCGATCCGTCGACCATCAGCCGCCAGGTCACCGCACTGGTGAAGGCCGGGCTGGTGGAGCGCCGCGCCGACCCGGGCGACGGACGGGCGTCCCTGCTCGCCGCCACCGACGAGGGCTTCCGCGTGATCGAGACCGAGTGACGCCGCCGGGCCCGGGTCATCGCCGAGGTGCTCGCCGGGTGGGACGCCCCCGACCGCGAGGCGCTGACCGGCCTGCTCGGCCGGTTCCTCGACGACTACCAGACCTTCGAAGCACGGGAGTCCTGAATGTCCACAGCCGCCGCCGCGTCCCGCGCGGACGGGGAGCTGACACACCGCCAGATCCTCACCGTCCTCGGCGGGCTGATGCTGGGCATGTTCCTGGCCGCCCTGGACCAGACGGTCGTCTCGACCGCCATCCGCACCATCGCCGACGACCTGCAGGGCCTGTCCATGCAGGCCTGGGCCACCACCGCGTTCCTGATCACCAGCACGATCACGACGCCGCTCTACGGCAAGCTGTCCGACATCTTCGGCCGCAAGCCGCTGTTCATGACCGCGATCTCGATCTTCCTGATCGGCTCGGTCGCCTGCACCCTGGCCTGGTCGATGTACTCCCTCGCCGCGTTCCGGGCGCTGCAGGGACTCGGCGCGGGCGGCCTGATGTCGCTGGCGCTGACCTCCTGGGTGACATCGTCCCGCCCCGGGAACGGGCCCGCTACCAGGGCTACTTCCTGGCCGTGTTCGGTACGTCCAGCGTGATCGGACCGGTCGTCGGCGGGTTGCTGTCCGGGGTGGACACCATCTTGGGGATCGACGGCTGGCGGTGGATCTTCCTGGTCAACGTCCCGATCGGGCTGATCGCGCTGGTCGTCGTCCAGCGGGTGCTCAACGTCCCGCACGTGCCGCGACCGGCCCGGATCGACTGGCCCGGCGCGCTCGCGCTGACCCTGTGCCTGGTGCCGCTGCTGATCGTCGCCGAGCAGGGCCGCGAGTGGGGCTGGGGCTCCCCGACCTCGATCGTCTACTACGTCGTCGGCGTGATCGGGCTGGGCCTGTTCCTGCTCGCCGAGCGCACCTACGGCGACGCGGCGCTGCTGCCGCTGCGACTGTTCCGGACCGGCATCTTCTCGCTGGCCAGCGTGATCAACCTGCTGATCGGCATGGCGATGTTCGGCGGGATCGCGCTGCTCCCGCAGTTCCTGCAGATCGTGCACGGCGCGACGCCGATCGAGGCCGGCCTGATGATGCTGCCGCTGATGGGCGGGATCATGGTCGCCTCGATCACCTCCGGCCAGCTGACCTCGCGCACCGGCCGCTACAAGATCTTCCCGGTGCTCGGCACCGCGTTCATGACGATCGCGATGCTGCTGCTCTGGCGGACGGTCACCCCGCAGATCCCGATCTGGCAGCTCGACCTGACGATGGCGCTGCTCGGCCTCGGCCTCGGCCTGTGCATGCAGACCCTGGTGCTGGCGGTGCAGAACGCGATGCCCGCCCGCGACATGGGCGTCACCACCTCGTCGGTCACCTTCTTCCGGCAGATGGGCGGCACGCTGGGCACCGCGGTGTTCCTGTCCGTGGTGTTCTCGACCGCGGGCGACCGGATCGGCGACGCCATCCGGTCCGCGCTGGGCACCGGGACGTTCCGGGCCGCGCTCACCGATCCCGCCGTCGTCGCCGATCCGGCGAACCGCGCCGTCGTCGACGGGCTGACCGGCGGGCAGCCGGGCGGGCTCAGCGCCGCGGTGTTGAGCGACTCGTCGTTCCTGCAGCAGATCGACCCGCGACTGGCCGCGCCGTTCCAGGAGGGCTTCACCAGCTCGATGACGCTCGCGTTCCTGATCGCCGGCTGCGTCGCGGCGGCCGCGTTCGTGCTGGTGCTGTTCCTGCGGGAGCTGCCGCTGCGGACGATGTCCGGCGCCCAGGCGGCCCGGGCCGAGGCCGAGGCGGACGCCGCCGCCGTGCCCACCGGCGAGATCTCCGCCGTGGCACCGGCACCGGCTCCGGCGCCCGCCGGCCGGATCCCCCGGCACGAACGGGAGGACCCGGTCCCGGCCATCGCCGGCCGCGTGACACACACCGGTGCGGGCGGCCCGGCCACCGTGACCGCGCTGCGGCTGTCCGGCGAGCAGATCGGCCGGACCCGGACCGACGACGACGGCCACTACCGGCTCGCGCTCGACGACTCCGGCCGGGTGCTGGTCGTCGTCGCCGCCGGGACGCTGCCGCCGCACGCCGCGACGGTCACGACCGGGCCGGGCACCGTCGTCCGGCACGACGTGCGGCTCACCGCCGGGAGCGGGATCGGGGGCACCGTCCGGGACCCGTCCGGCGCCGGGGTCGCCCGGGTGACGGTCTCGCTGATCGACCGCGACGGCGACGTCGTCACCGCGGCCGAGTCCGCCGACTCCGGCCGGTACACGCTCAACGCGGTGCCACCGGGGCACTACGTCCTGGCCGCGGCCGGGGAGAGCGTCGATCCGGTGGCGATCGGGCTGGACGTCCCGGCCGACGGAGGCGTGACGCAGGACGTGCGGCTGCCCGAGCGCTCCCGGCTGACCGGGCGGGTGACCGCGGCCCCGGACGGCATGCCGGTGGCGCAGGCCATCGCGACCCTGATCGACGCCGACGGGGCGGTCGTCGGGTCCCGGCTCTCCGACGCCGACGGCACGTTCACCTTCGAGGGCCTGGCCCCGGGCAGCTACACGCTCGCGACCAGCGGGTATCCACCGGTGGCCGCCGTCGTGTCGCTGGAGCCGGGCCGGGTCACGCACTCCGACGTGGCGTTCCCGCCCCCGCTGGGGGACGCCGTCGGGCGCAACGGCAACGGACGGCACGTCGGGGAGCGGCCGCCGGAGGGGGCCCGGTAGCGGCGGCCGGTTCCGCCCGGCTTCGCACCCCTGCCTCTGCGTCGCACCCGCTGGAACAGGTGCGAGGCCGAGGCAGGGGTGCGAGGTCGCGAGCCGGAGGTGCGGCGCACCCCGGCACCCACGGCGCACCCCGGCACCCACGGCGCACCCCGGCACCCACCACGCGGCGCGGCACCGACCACGAGGTGCGGCACCGACCACGCAGTGCGACGCCTGCGCACCCGGGGGTACGAGCACGCACCACCACGAGTCACGCGCGACGACGAGCACACGCGAGCACGCGCGAGCACGCGTCAGTCGCAGCCGACGACCGCGAGGCTCCGCGGCGCCGGGTTACAGCGCGATCGCCCCGGCCACCCCCGACCGGGGATCGGCGGCGGCGTGCAGCGCCCCCGCCCCTCCCCCGCCGGGCAGCACCGCGCCCCGGCCGACCGCACACATCCGGCCCAGCTCCCAGGGGCCCGCGTCGTCCACCAGATGCCCGCGCCGGGACAGCTCGGCCAGGGTCGCGGCGCCGAGCCGGGACTCCACGACCAGGCCGTGCGCCTCCCAGCCGCGCGGTGCGAACGAGCCGGGGAACGCCGTGGAGTGCCAGGCCGGCGCGTCGATCGCGGCCTGCAGGTCCAGTCCGCCGTGGATCATCGCGAGCAGGAAGCACAGCTGCCACTGGTCCTGCTGGTCGCCGCCGGGCGTGCCGAACGCGGCGGCCGGCTCGCCGTCGCGGAAGGCCAGCGACGGGCTGAGCGTGGTCCGCGGCATCCGGCCGGGGACCAGCGAGCTGGGCAGGCCCTCCTCCAGCCAGAACATCTGCCCGCGGGTGCCGAGGCAGAAGCCGAGCGCCGGCACGGTCGGCGAGGACTGCAGCCAGCCGCCGGACGGCGTCACCGAGACCATGTTCCCGGCGGCGTCGACGACGTCGACGTGCACGGTGTCCCCGCGGGTGACGCCCTGCCTGCCGACCG
The DNA here is from genome assembly GCF_058448985.1 of Pseudonocardia sp. DxW. NCBI lineage: Bacteria > Bacillati > Actinomycetota > Actinomycetes > Pseudonocardiales > Pseudonocardiaceae > Pseudonocardia > Pseudonocardia sp. DxW. The sequence goes on from NZ_JBZFLK010000004.1 coordinate 120,898, forward strand.
TCGGCTCGCCCGAGCCGGGGCCGTCGGTGCCGGTCGACCGGCCCGCACCCGGGGTCGCCGCGTACGCCCCGATCCGGGGCTCCCGCCCGCCGGGCGAGCCGGGTCGCAGCGTGCCGTCGGAGGCCGGGCCGATCAGCGCGCGCCGGGCGTCGGTGTAGCCGTCGGAGAGCAGCTCGTCGAGCGGCACCGGCGCCGAGTCGCCGTACCAGGCCTCCCGGTCGGCGAACGCCAGCTTCGCCGCCTCGGCCGCGACGTGCACGGTGTCCGCGGTCGCCACCCCGCCCGGCAGCTCCAGGTCCACACCGGACAGCAGGCGCAGCTGCTGCAGCAGCACCGGGCCCTGCGACCACGCCGCGCACTTGGCGACCGACCAGCCGTTCCCGGCGTCGGCGACGACCGCGGGCTCGTAGTGCGACGACCACGACGCCAGGTCGTCGGCGGTCAGCAGTCCGGCGTGGTCGCGCCCGGTCTCGTCGCGGACCGGGGTGCGGACGAAGCGGTCGATCTCCTCGGCGACGAAGCCGCGGTACCAGGCGTCGCGGGCGGCGTCGATCCGCGCCTCGCGGGACGGGCCGGTCGCCGCGTCGAGCAGCCGCCGCCAGGTCGCGGCCAGCGCGGGCAGCCGCACGATCTCGCCCGGCCCGGGGATCCGGCCGTCGGGCAGCCAGGTCGCGGCCGTTCCCGGCCAGTGCGCGGTGACGTGCTCGGCGACCGCGGCCAGCACCTGCGGGACCCGCGGGAGCAGCGGGAACCCGGACGCGGCGTAGCCCAGCGCCGGCTCCAGCACGTCGGCGAGCTCCCAGGTGCCGTGGTCGCGCAGGAGGGTCAGCCAGCCGTCCCACGCGCCCGGCACGGTCGCCGGGAGCAGGCCGGTGCCGGGGACGATCTCGCACCCCTCGGCGCGCAACCGCTCCGGTGTCGCGGCGGCCGGGGCGACGCCCTGGGCGCACAGCACCGTCGGGGCCGGGTCGGCCGCGGTGACGAACACGGCGGGCAGCTCGCCGCCGGGCCCGCACAGGTGCGGCTCGACCACCTGCAGGACGAACCCGCAGGCGGCGGCCGCGTCGAAGGCGTTGCCGCCGCGGGCGAGCACGGACGCCGCCGCGGCGGTGCCCAGATGGTGGGTGCTGCTGACCGCTCCGCGCGGCCCGATCCGGTCGTACGTACGGGGTGCCACGCCCGCATCCTCACACGGCGGGCGGCGCCAGCTCGCTCACCAGGGGGACCTCCAGCACCCGGTCCGACGACATCCACTCCCGCAGCACCTGCGTGGCCAGCACGTCGTCGGTGTTGTACCCGAGCAGCCGCTCCCGCTGCACCGGATCGGGCTCGCCGCCCTCCAGCGCGACGGCGTCCCGGTACCAGCGCATCGAGTTCTCGCCGCCGGCCTCCGGATCGCGCCACCCGAACCCGGCGGCGGGCGCGATCTTCTTCAGGCCCTTGCCGTGCGCGCACAGGAACCAGCGCGACACCACGCCGTAGAGATCCACCCAGGACGGGTCGGAGATGAACTCGCGCACCGCCCGCTCGGTCGGCACGCCGGGCATCCCGGCGAACCGCTGCGCCGAGGACAGCATCCAGCGGTTCTCGGCCTGCTCGTTGTAGCAGTACGCGGCGAACGACCGGCCCGAGCCGGCCGTGATCGCCCGGATCCCGGACAGCCAGGTCCAGAACTCGCCGAACGAGCGCCCCTCGTCGGGGGTGGGGAGCGGCTCCCAGGTGGCGAACGCCCGGTACCCCGGCTCGGGATCGCGGTCGCGCCGGCCGCCCGGGTAGGACAGCAGCACCCCCCACAGGTAGGCGCCGGACTCGCCGAAGCTCTCCATGTCGATGTCGATCTCGACGTCGCCGCGCGGGACCGGCACCCGCGGCACCCGGCGGGCGACCGCGAGCCCCTGGCCGCGGGCCCTGGCCAGCGCCACCAGGTCGGTGAACGGCGGCCCGGGCAGCGGCACGGCGAGCGCGGCGGGCGGCGCGGCCGGGTCGAGCGCCGCCAGGCCGGCGACCGTGCTCACACCGGCCCCGCGCAGCAGCCGCGCCGTCTCCCCGTGCGCGACCAGGCTCACGTCATCGACGGCCGTCAGCTCGGCCTCGCAGGTCGGCCACCACGGGCAGCGGCGGCACTCGGTGATCCGGGACGGCGCGGCCAGCGCGGGCCCCCCGGCGGCGGCGGACCGGGCCACCGCGGACCGGTCGGCGAACCGGACGTCGTACTCGTCGAGGGTGTGCCGCCCGCCCGGCCAGTGACCGGCCCGCAGGTCGTGCCACACGACGACGTCGGCGTCCAGCCCGATCACCCCGCCCAGCCGCGGCGCCGACTCCGGCGGCGCCCAGCCCGCCGCCTCCAGCAGCCGGGTGAGCTGGGCGAGCTCGAGCAGGTCGCGCGGCTGGGAGCGGACCTTGCGGTCCGGGTCGTGCCGGGCGCGCTGCGGCCACGGATCGGTGACGGCGGTGGTGCGGGCGCCCTCGCCCGGATCGGTGATCCGGCGGCGGACCACCAGCACCGGGACGTAGCCGCCGCCGGGCACCCGGACCAGCAGCTCGGCGCCGCCGCGCCGGTCGCCGTCGAGCGGCAGGACCGCCCCCCAGATCATCGCCGCCCCGGCCGCGACCAGCTCGGCGGTGCGCGCGGCGCGCGCGGCCCGGACGCCGCCCTCCCCGGGCTCCGGCCCGGCCGCGCCCGACGGCCAGGCGCTCGCCCAGTCGGCCCCCCACACCTCGGCCAGCAGCTCGCCGATCCGCACCCGGTGCGCCGCCGCGTCCGCCCGGCGCTGCTCGATCGCCGGGTCGGGCAGCGCGCGGGGCGCACCGGCGGCGGACGGGTCGTGATCCAGGTGCACCCGCCTGCGGCACCCGCTGAGCGCCGCCGCGTCCAGCAGGACGCGTGGCGCGGTACGGGATCCGGTCGGGGTGCTCACGGACATCGAGGGTAGAGACCACCCCCGACACTTCCGACGGGTGCCGATCGGCCACCGGTCAGGTCACTCGCCGGTGTCGGGCCTGCGCGCCCGGTGGCGCGGGCCCTAGGCTGCGGCGACGATAATGCCGATCACGTGCGGTCGACCGGACCTGGAGGACACGACATGGGACTGCTGCGCAGGAAGCCGAGCGCGGGCGAGCGGGCCGCCGCGGCGACCAGGGAGGCGGCGGTCGACGCGTCGGAGTGGGTCCAGGACGCGGCCGGCAGCACCCGGGACGCGGCCGACCGGGCGACCGAGAAGCTGCACCGCAGGGCCGCGAAGGCGCGCCGCCGGGCGGAGGCCGCGGGCCGCCGGGCCGACAAGGCCGGGCGCCGGGCCGCCCGCACCACCCGCCGGGCCGTCGGCAAGGGCGGCGACCGGGTCGCCTCCGCCGCGCAGGGCCTGCTCAGCGAGGCCGACCTGAAGGCCCGCTCGGCGGACCGCAAGGTCACCAGGGCCGCCGCGAAGGCCGACGCGAGCGCCCGCAAGGCCGAGGCGAAGGCGTCGCTCACCGCGGAGAAGGGCCGGCTCAAGAGCGAGGCGCGGGCCGCGAAGCAGGCCGAGCGCGAGCGCGTCGCCCGCGAGTGGAACGCCAAGAAGGTCCAGCGCTACCTGGGCATCGCCAAGCTCCTGGCGCCGCTGCTGGCGCCGTACGCGATGGCGGCCGCCGGCTCGCTGCGGCACCGGCTCGACGACCAGCGCTCGCGCCGGCTCGGGGTCTCCCCGGACGAGCTGGGCGGCTACTCCGGGCCGGGCGGCAAGCTGCACGCGCGGCTGTCCCGGATCTCGCGCACCATCACCGAGCTGCGCGAGGACGGCACCACCGAGTCCGACGCCGCGGCGAAGCGGTTCGCCGACGAGACCGAGCCGCGGCTGCACGATCTCGCGGCCGCCGTCCGGGCCGCGGAGAACATGCCGGTCTCCCGCCGCAAGGCGGCCTACCGCACGATCTCCCGCGACCTGGACCGGATCGAGGTCGAGCTGCTGGACCACCTGGGCGTGCGGTCCTGATCGCCGCTCAGCCCGCCCGGTAGGCCTCCAGCAGCCGCAGCCAGACCTCGCTGACGGTCGGGAACGCGGGCACGGCGTGCCACAGCCGCCGCAGCGGCACCTCGCCGACCACGGCGACGGTCGCGGCGTGCAGCAGATCGGCGACGCCGGGCCCGACGAAGGTGAGGCCGGCCAGCACCTCCCGCTCGGTGTCGACGACGGCGACCACCCGGCCGGACCAGCCGTCCGCGGTGAGCGACGACCCGGCCACCGCGATCTCCATGTCGATCACCCGGACCGGCAGCCCGGCGGCGCGGGCGGCGTCGGCGGTCCGGCCGACCCAGGCCACCTCGGGATCGGTGAACACCACCTGCGGGACGGCCGCGTGGTCGGCGGTGGCGGCGTCCTCACCCCACGGCCCGGCGTCCAGCGGCCGGCCCCCGGCGCGGGCGGCGATCGCGTGCGCGGCGATCCGGGCCTGGTACTTGCCCTGGTGGGTGAGCGGTGCCCGGCCGTTGACGTCGCCGACCGCGTAGAGCCAGTCGCCGCCGCCCTCGACCAGTCCGGAATCGTCGACCGGGACGGCGCCGCGGTCGGTGGTGCGCACCCCGACCGAGTCCAGCCCGAGATCGCCGGACGCCGGACGCCGGCCGGTCGCCACCAGCAGCCGGTCCACCTCGACGACGTCCCCGCCGCCGTGCAGCCGGACCGCGTCGGTGCCCGGGCCGGAGCCGGGGCCGGCCGGCTCGACCGAGTCCAGGCCGGTGCCGCTCCGCAGGTCGACGCCTGCCTCGCGCAGCCCGTCGGCGACCCGCTCGGAGGCGACCGGCTCGGCGTTCGGCAGCACCCGCGGGCCGTGGTGGAACAGGGTGACCCGGGAGCCGAGCCGGGCGAAGGCCTGCGCCAGCTCGCAGCCGACGACGCCGCCGCCGAGCACCCCGAGCCGGTCCGGGATCTCCTTCGCCGAGGTCGCCCCGCGGGACCCCCAGAACGGCACCGAGTCGAGCCCGCGGACCGTCGGCGTGACCGGGACGCTCCCGGTGGCCAGCACGACGGCGCGCCGCGCGGTGACCGGGGTGAGCACCCCGTCGTGCCCGGTGACCTGCACCTGACGCTCCCCGGTGAGCCGCCCGCGGCCGCGCAGCACCACCACGCCGGCGCCCCGGGCCCACTCCTCCTGCCCGGAGTCGTCCCAGTTGCCGGTGAAGTACGTGCGCCGCTCCAGCACCGCGGCCGGATCGAACTCGGCGGTGACCCCCGGCAGTCGGCGGGCGTCGGCGACCGCCTGCGGGGTGCGCAGCAGCGCCTTCGACGGGATGCACGCCCAGTACGAGCACTCGCCGCCGATCAGCTCGTCCTCCACCAGGGCGGCGGACAGGCCGGCGGCGGCCGCGTAGCCTGCGGCGTTCTCCCCGACCGGACCCGCCCCGATCACGACGACGTCGTACTCGTGCTCGCTCATGGCCCCAGCATTCCCGCCCGGGCCGGATTTCTCACCCGCCCAGCGCCGCCACCGCGTCGGCCACCGCGATGTCACCCGAGCGCAGCTCCAGGGTGGACCCGATCGTGTGATCGGCGGTGAGCAGCGCGGCCAGCACGGCCGCGGTGTCGTCGCGGGTGATCTCGCCGCGGTCCAGCGGCGGCGGCACCAGCGTCACCTTGCCGGTGCCCGGGTCGTCGGTGAGCCGGTGCGGGCGCAGGATCGTGGCGGCCAGCCTGCGGTCGGCGCGCACGGCCTCCTCGGCGGCCTTCTTCGCCCGGATGTAGGCGGCCCACACCTCGCCGAGCCCGGGATCCGGCTCGGTGTCCACCCCGGTCGAGGAGACCAGCAGGTAGCGCCGGATGCCGGCGGTCGCGGCGGCGTCGGCGAGCAGCGTCGCGCCGTCCCGGTCGACGGTCTCCTTGCGCGCCGCGGTGCTGCCCGGCCCGGCCCCGGCGGCGAACACGACCGCGTCGGCGCCGGTCAGGTGCCCGGCCAGATCGGTGGCCGCGGTCGACTCCAGATCGGCGAGCACGCCGCTCGCACCGGTGGCGCGGACGTCGTCCAGGTGGTCGGGATTGCGCACGATCGAGCGCACCGTGTGCCCCTGCCCGGCGAGCAGGGTGGACAGCCGCAGCGCGATCTGTCCGTGTCCTCCGGCGATGACCACATCCATGACGGCGACGCTAGCGGCCCGGCGCTACCGGTGCGGCTTGAGCGTCCAGACGATCGTCATCGCACCGGTCTGCACGCCGTCCGCGTCGGTGATCGTGACGTCCACGGTGAACTCCGGACGGGTCCCGGCGTCCAGCTCGGCGAGCACCTCACCGGCCGGACGGGTCAGCACGGCCTCGGCCCGCAGGTCGCCCCTGGCGAGCTTGAGGTAGCGGATCTCGGACCGGACGACCAGCGGGACGGCCCGGTCACCGGCCGCCGCGAAGGCGGCCAGCCCGACCGCGCCGGACGCGGTCTCGCCGAGCCCGAACATCACCGCGGCGTGCGGACCGCGGACGTGGTTGTGCTGGTCCGGACGGTCGGGGAGGAAGGCCTCCACCCGATCGGTGCTGATCCGGCCGAAGGAGATCCCGGCGGTGGACACCCACGGGACGGCCTGCGTCATCGCGTCGGCCACCCAGCTCACGTCGTCTGCCATGCCCGCATGCTACTCACCGGTAACCACCTGCGAAAGCGGACCGTTTTGTCCGAATTCTCGAAGAGCGAGAAGGGACCCTCTTGTCCGCGGTCCGCGGCGGGGTTCTGATCGCTGTGACGGGTGGCACAGAGACCGCGGTCACCGACCGCAGCCGACGGGCCACGACAGGAACGCCGCGTAGTCCCACCACATCCGACGTGCACCGACGCGCGTCCGACCCAGGAGGTACCCGAGTGAAAGCCGTGCGGGTGCACGCGTACCAGCAGGATCCCCAGATCGACGACATCGCCGAACCGAAGATCCAGGGCCCCCTGGACGTCATCGTGAAGATCGGCGGGGCCGGTGTCTGCCGCACCGACCTGCACATCGTCAACGGCGACTGGGCCGAGATCCAGAACCCCGATCTGCCCTACGTGATCGGCCACGAGAACGCCGGCTGGGTGCACGCCGTCGGCGACGCCGTCACGAACGTGAAGGTCGGCGACACCGTCATCCTGCACCCCCAGCCGTCCTGCGGGCTCTGCCTCGCCTGCCGGTCCGGGCGGGACATGCAGTGCACCGGTGACGCGTTCTTCCCCGGCCTGTCCAGCAACGACGGGGGCATGGCCGAGTACCTGCGCACCTCCGCCCGGGCCTGCGTGAAGCTCGACCCGAGCACCAACCCGGCCGACGTCGCCGCGCTCGCCGACGCGGGCATCACCGCCTACCACGCGGTGCGCAAGTCGGTGCCGTTCCTCTACCCGGGCACCACCGCCGTCGTGCAGGGCGCGGGCGGGCTGGGCCACATCGGCATCCAGGCGCTCGCCGCGCTGACCGCCACGAAGATCATCGTGGTGGACAAGAACCCGGCCGCGCTGGAGCTCGCCAAGAAGATCGGCGCCGACGAGACCGTGGTCGCCGACGGCAACCACGTCGAGGCCGTCCAGGAGCTCACCGGCGGCGGCGCGACCGTCACCTTCGACTTCGTCGCCGAGGAGGGCGCCGAGCTCGACGCCTGGGCGATGACCGGCCCGGCCGGCTACAACTTCGTGCTCGGCTACGGCGGCGAGTTCAAGGCCCCCACCCTCGACTTCGTCGCGGGCGAGAAGAACGTGATCGGCAACATCGTCGGCACCTACAACGACCTCGCCGAGCTGATGGTCCTCGCCCAGGCCGGGAAGGTCACCCTGCACACCGTGCAGTACCCGCTCGAACGGGCGATCGACGCGCTGCACGATCTCGACGCGGGCAAGGTGCGCGGCCGGGCGATCCTCGTCCCCTAGGGCCGATTCACACGTACGTACAAGACGTACGTCTTTCCTGACCACCACCGAGCGGCGACGACGCCGGCGCAGGAGGAACCATGTACGAGAAGGATGGCGAGAAGTACTTCGTCGTCGACTCCCACTGCCACTTCTGGGACGCCTCCCGGGAGAACTGGCGCGAGGGTCGCGAGCAGTACGCCAAGGGCTGGATCGACTGCTTCTACGGCTACCACCAGCTGGGCCCGCCGGAGACCCACTGGGACTGGGAGAAGTACCTCAAGGTCTCGGTCGACGACTTCGAGCGGGACATGTTCGTCGAGGGCCACGTCGACTACGCGATCTTCCAGTCGACGTACCTCAAGGAGTGGTACACGAAGGGCTTCAACACCACCGAGCAGAACTCGGCGCTGCTGGAACGGTTCGGTGACAAGGTCATCGTCAACGGGCGGTTCGACCCGCGCGAGGGCGACGAGGGCCTCAAGCAGCTCGAGGCCGACGCGAAGAAGTTCAACCTCAAGGGCGTGAAGCTCTACACCGCGGAGTGGAACGGCGACTCCCGCGGCTACAAGCTGACCGATCCCGAGGCGTACCGGTTCCTGCAGGCCGCGCAGGAGCTCGGGATCAAGAACATCCACGTGCACAAGGGCCCGACGATCTGGCCGCTGGACAAGGACGCGTTCGACGTCGCCGACGTCGACCACGCCGCGACCGACTTCCAGGGCCTCAACTTCATCGTCGAGCACGTCGGGCTGCCGCGCATCGAGGACTTCTGCTTCATGGCGGTGCAGGAGCCGAACGTCTACGCCGGCCTCTCGGTCGTCATCGGCGGCCTGATGCACGCCCGCCCGAAGTTCTTCGCCAAGGTGATGGGCGAGCTGCTGTTCTGGGTCGGCGAGGACAAGATGACCTTCGGCGGCGACTACAACATCTGGACGCCGAAGTGGCAGGTCGAGGGCTTCGTCGACTGGCAGATGCCCGACGACGACCAGTTCGCCGACTACCCGCGGCTCACCACCGACAGCAAGAAGAAGATCCTCGGCCTGAACGCCGCGAAGCTCTACGACATCCCGGTCCCGGCCGGGCTGGAGCTGCCGGACACCTCGGCCGACGAGGCGATGGCGCCGGGCGAGGAGCTCGTCGACAACAAGGCCGGGGCTCAGGCGTAATGGCCGGCGGACCTGCTGAGACCCTCGACGACACGGGCGCCGTCACCGGCACCGCCGGCGTCGTCGACCGGCAGGCCGTGTGGTCCGCGCTGGGGACGGTGCTCGATCCGGAGCTGGACGAGCCCATCACGGATCTCGACTTCGTCGAGTCCTGCACCGTCTCGCCCGACGGTCACGGCGGCAGCGTCGTGACCGTCGGGCTCCGGCTGCCGACGTTCTTCTGCGCGCCGAACTTCTCGTTCCTGATGGTGGCCGACGCCTACGACGCGGTCACGGCCGTCCCGGGAGTGAGCAGCGCGCGGGTGACGCTGGCGGACCACCACGCCTCCGACGAGATCAACGGCGGGGTCGCGGCGCACGCCGGTTTCGTGAAGTCGTTCGAGGGCTCGATCAACGGCGAGGCCGCTGCCGAGCTCGACGAGCTGCGGCACACGTTCCTGGCCAAGGCCGCGCTGGCCGGCCAGGACCGGGTGGCCCGGCCGCTGGTCGACGCCGGCCGCACCCCGGAGGAGCTGGCCGCGCTCACCCTCGGCGAGCTCGCCGGGACCGAGGCCGACACCGACGAGCTCACCCGGATGCGGCGCCGCCGGGAGACCATCGGCCTCCCGGCCGCCGACGACGCCCCACTGCTGGTGCACTCCGACGGGTCACCGGTGACGGTCGAACAGGTCCCGCTCCACCTGCGCCGGGCGCGGTTGCAGCGGGTCGGGATCGAGACCAACGGGGAGTACTGCAAGTCGCTGCTCAAGATCCGTTACACGGATCGGGCCCCGGCCGCCGCCGGGAGCTGAGCGGGCCGGCGGAACCCGGACCCTGCCGGGACCGCCGACCACGTGGGCCGTGCCCCGCCGCCGGGGGCACGGCCCACGTGCGTGCCGGGCCCGGGGTGAGGCTCAGCCAGGGGTGGCGTCGAGCACCCGGACGGTGTCGACCAACCGGTACCCCTCCCCCACCCGGAACGGCTCCAGCGCGGCCAGCAGCGCCTCGCGCACGGCCCCCGGACCGGCCGACCGGGCGGCGTGCCTGCCCGGTCCGGACGCCAGCACCCCGGCGACCAGGTCGTCCGGGTCGGGATGGTCGGTCGGCACCCGGACGACGGCGATCTCCCGCACGACCAGCCCGGCCGTCCCGGCGAGCTTCGCCAGCCGCTCCGGGTCGGTCAGCGGCGGCGCCCCGGTACCGCTGCGGTCGGCTCCCGGGCGGACGACCGGTGCGGCACCGCCCGCCCCGGGGCCCGGTCCCGCACCGGCCCGCGGCGGGTCCTGCCGCGGGGCCGGGGCCGCCGCGGTCAGCGGGGCCAGTGCCGCGCCGATCACGGCCGCGTCGCACTCCTCCGGTGTGCCCCAGACGCTGGCCCGCACCGCACCACCGGGGGCGCACACCCGCCCGGCCTCGCGCAGCGCCAGCACCGGGTTCGTCAGGTGCTCCAGTACCTGGACCAGGGTGACCAGGTCGAACGCGTCGTCGTCGAACGGGAGCTCGTGCGCGTCGCCGGGACGCAGATCGGCGGCCGGTGCGGCCCGCTCCGCCATCGCCAGGGCACCGCGCTCGACGTCCACGCCGGACACGGTCAGCCCGGCCGCGAGCCCGGCCACCAGCAGCTCACCGGCGCCGCAGCCGACGTCGAGCAGCCGGGCGCCGGGCGCGGCCCCGGCCAGTACGCGCTCGTGCAGGGGGGACGGGGTGGTCTCGGTCACGCTCGGACCGTAGCGGGCCTCAGCGTCCGGCCGCCGTCGACGAGCGGGCCGCCGCCGTCGACAGGGCCAGGAGCACGGCGGCCAGCACCGCGCCGCGCAGCAGGTTCCCGCCGAGCTGGGACAGCGGGACCAGCCCGATCAGGTAGACCGGCAGCAGCACCGCGAGCGGGCCCGGCAGCGTCCGCCCGCGCCGGGCCGCGACCGCCAGCCCGAGCAGGCCGACCAGCACCGCCGCGTTGGCGACCACCGCGAGCGGCCCGAAGAACGCCGGGTCCGAGCCGTTCACGTTCGAGACGGTGGTGCCGGACGCGAGCAGCAGGTTGCCCGCGACGAGCGTGCCGCCCGCCCAGCGCGCGCCGGTCTGCGCGCCGAGCCGCCACCACAGCGGGGCGGCGGCGAGCAGGGCGAGCGCGAACAGGGTGAGCACCGCGTGCACCCGGGCGTCGTGCACCCCGGCACCCTGGTCGCTCCGGGTCAGCTGCAGCACACCGACGACGGCTTCGGCGACGGCCGCCGTCGCCGCGGTGACGACGAGCGGCCGGCCGACGGTACGGGTCGGGGCGGCGGTGGCGGTGGTCATGGGCGGTTCCCCTCGATCGGGCGGCGCCGCACCCGGCGCCGCGGACGACCACGAGCCTGTGCCGCCGCCCGGGGCGCCGGCGTCGGCCGCGGGCCGCGGCCGGGTCCACCGCGCGGCGCCGCCCGGTACGACCTGAGATGGACGACGGCGGGCCCGGACCGCCCTACGGTGATCCCCGTCACCGCGCTCGCGCGATCGCCGGCCGGGCCCCGGCGCAGCGAGTTCCTGGTGACCGCGGGCCTGCTGCTATGGGCCGTGCTCGAGGCGGTCGCCGCGCCCCGCCCGCTGCCGCTCGCGCTGGCCCTGGCGGCGGCCTGGTCGCTGCCGACGCTGTGGATGCGGGTGGCTCCGCTGCCGTCGCTGGCCTTCCTGCTCGGGACGTTCCTGGTGGACGCGCTGCTCGCCGGCGCCCCACCGGCCGGGGCGATGCCGTTCCCGACCGTGCTGCTGCTGACGTTCGCCTGCGGCCTGTGGGTGCGCCGGACCGCGGTGTCGGTGGCCGGCGGGGTGGCCGCGTCGGCCACCGTCCTCGTCGTCCAGCTGTTCGGCTACTACACCGAGTCGGTCGGACCGCAGCTCGCCGTCGCGGTCTTCTTCGTCGCGGGCGCGTGGACCGCGGGCCGGTTGCTGCGCCGCCGGGCCGAGGACCTGGTCCGCGCCGAGCAGGACCGGGCGCGGGCGAGCGCGCTGGCCGACGCCGCCGAACGGGAGGCCGCCACCGCCGCGCGGGAGGCGGTGGCCCGGGAGCGGGCGGCGATCGCGCGCGAGCTGCACGACGTCGTCGCGCACGCCGTCTCGGTCGTCGCCGTGCAGGCCGGCGCCGCGGAGGACCTGGTCGGCACCGATCCGGAGCGCGCCCGCCTGCACATCGGCCACGCGCGGGACGGCGCGCGCCGGGCGATGGTCGAGATGCGGCGGATGCTGGAGGTCCTCGACCCCTACGACGAGGCCCGCGAGGACCTCGCGCCGCTGCCCGGCACCGGCCGGATCGGCGACCTGGTCGCCGCCACCCGGGACGCGGGAACGCCGGTGACGTTGCACGAGACCGGGGACGCCGCACCGCTGCCGCCGGCGGTGGACCTGGCCGCGTACCGGGTGGTGCAGGAGTCGCTCACCAACGCCCGGCGGCACGCGCCCGGGATCGCCGTCACGGTGCTGCTCGAGCACGGCCACGACGCGATCGGGATCGAGATCCGCAACGGACCGGGCGGCCGGCCCGATCCGGTGTCCGGCGGGACCGGGACGACCGGTCGCGGCCTGCCCGGGATGGCCGAACGGGTGCGGGTGTTCGGCGGGACGTTGCGGGCCGGTCCGGACGACGACGGCGGGTTCACCGTCCGCGCGCGGCTCCCGCGCTCGACGACGGCGGCCGCACCGTGAGCGCCCCGATCCGGGTACTGCTGGTCGACGACCACGAGCTCATCCGGTCCGGCCTGGCCGGGATGCTCGGCGCCCGGGACGGCATCGAGGTCGTCGGCGAGGCGGCGGACGGCGCGGCCGGGCTGGCCGAGGCGGCCCGGCTGATCCCGGACGTCGTGCTGATGGACGTGCGGATGCCGGTCCTGGACGGGATCGAGGCGACCCGGCGGCTGCGGTCGGCGCCCGGCCGGGCCCCGCGGGTACTGGTGCTGACGACGTTCGACCTCGACGAGTACGTCTACCGGGCGCTGCGCGCGGGCGCCGACGGGTTCCTGCTCAAGGACGCCCCGCCGGACCGGATCGCCGAGGCCGTCCGCACCGTGGCGGCCGGTGAGGCGCTGCTCGCACCGGCCCCGACCCGGCGGCTCATCGAGCGGTTCGTCGCCCGCACCGGCGCCGTGGACGCCGCTCGCGAGCGGCTCGCCGCGCTCACCGACCGGGAGACCGAGGTGCTGCGGCTGGTCGCCCGCGGCCGCTCGAACGCCGAGGTCGGGCTCGCCCTGTTCGTCAGCGAGGCGACGGTGAAGACGCACCTGACCCGGGTCTTCGGCAAGCTCGGCCTGCGCGACCGGGTGCAGGCCGTCGTGTTCGCCTACGAGTCCGGGCTGGTCGAGCCCGGGGGCACGGTCGGCTGAGCCCGGCCGGGCCTCACTTCGGCGGCAGCCCGCGCACGAACCCGACGCCCTCGGCCACCCAGTCCGCGAGCTCGGGGCCGTCCAGGTCGTCCGGATCGGGCTCACCGACCACCCGCAGCCAGCCCGCGAGCTCGCGGCCGTTCATCACCATCGGCGACGCCCGGGGCCTGCCCAGCAGCTCACCGGAGCGCCGCGGATCGACCCGCACCATCAGCCCGCCGGCTCCGGAGACGGCCACCGCCATGTGCCCGCCGACCAGGAACGCGAGCCCACCGAACATCCGCCGCTCGGCCACCCGGGGCTCCGCCGCCAGGCCGGCGCGGATCCGGGCGGCGAGCCCCTCGTCGTAGGCCATGGCCGGAGTATGGCCCGGACCGCCGACAGCGGACCGGATCAGCGGGCCGGGATCAGCGGCCCCAGACCTGCTCGGCGACCGAGACGATCAGCTCCAGCTTGCGCTTCTGGTCGTCCACGGTGAGCGCGTTGCCCTCCACGGTGGAGGAGAAGCCGCACTGCGGGGACAGGCACAGCTGCTCCAGCGGGACGTACTTCGCCGCCTGCTCGATCCGCTGCACGAGCTCGCCGGCGTCCTCCAGCTCACCGGTCTTGGTGGTGACCAGGCCGAGCACCACCTTCTTGCCCGGCGGGACGAACCGCAGCGGCTCGAAGCCGCCGGAGCGCTCGTCGTCGAACTCGCAGAAGAAGCCGTCCACGGCCAGCTCGCCGAACAGCGCCTCGGCGACGTGGTCGTAGCCGCCCTCGGCCGCCCAGGACGACCGGTAGTTCCCCCGGCACATGTGCGTGGTGACCTGCAGGTCGGCCGGCCGGTCGGCGATCGCGGCGTTGATCTGGCGGATGTAGCGCAGGTGCTGGGTCTCCGGGTCGTCGCCCTTCGCGGCGAGCTCGGCCCGGTGGTTCGGGTCGTTGAGGTAGGCCAGCGCGGTGTCGTCGAGCTGCAGGTAGCGGCAGCCGCGCGCGTACACCGCGGACAGCTGGTCGGCGTAGGCCGCCGACAGGTCCGCCCAGAACGCCTCGACCCCGTCGTCGCCGGGATAGACGTCCTGGTCGATGACCGCCCGCCCGCCACGCGCGTAGACCATGCTGGGCGAGGGGATGGTGAGCTTCGGCGTCGCAGTGGTGACCTGCGACGCGAGGTGGTCGAACGCCGTCGCGAAGATCGGCTCGGCGAGGTGCACCCGGCCGTCGACGGCCATCCCGGCGGAGGTGAAGTTGTTCTCCCCGGAGGAGTTGCGCATCTTCACCTCGACCCGGCCGTCGGTCTTGGTGATGCCGCCGAGCGCGTAGATGAAGTCCATGTGCCACGAGGTGCGGCGGAACTCGCCGTCGGTCGCGGAGCGCAGCCCGACCGACTCCTGCAGGGCGACCACGTCGGTGATCGCGGCGTCCTCGGCGGCACGCAGGCCGGCGTCGTCGAGCGTGCCCGCGGCGTGCTGCTCGCGCGCCGCCAGCAGCTCCGGCGGGCGGAGCAGGCTGCCGACGTGGTCGGCCCGGAACGGCGCGGTGTCGGTCGGTGCCTGCGAGGACTGCGCTGTCTCCGTCATGCCCGCGAACGTATCGCCGGGTGCGCATGCCCGCCGACCCGACTTCCGGAATATGGAAGACCGGTCGACGGGCCGGGGCCCGCCGGGCCGCGGCCCGGTTCAGCCGGACGCCGCCATCCCCGGCGCGGCGGCGAGGTGCCGGGCGAGCGGCCCGGCGGCCTCGCGCACCGCCTGCTCCAGCTCCCAGCGCCGCCCCGCGAAGTCCGCCCGGCTGACCAGCACGGCCAGCGCCGCGGCCCGCTCCGCCGGTACCGCGACCGCCAGCCCGGCGCGCCCGCGGGCGTGCTCCTCCACCTCGACCGCGACCCCGGCCGAGCGCACCCGCAGCAGCTCCCGGTCGAGCAGCCTGCGGTCGACCAGCGTGTGCGGGGTCAGCGGGGCGAGCGGCCCCGGGCCGAGCACCTCGGCGAGCCGGCCCGGCTCCAGCCCGGCGAGCAGCACCTTGCCCGGCGCGGTCGCGTGCGCGGGCAGCGGCTCCCCGGGCATCGCACCGGGGCCGGGATGGGCCGCGCAGGTCTCGGTGTGCGCGACCACGACGTCGTCGGACCGCAGCACGGTGAGCACCGCCGCCGCGCCGATCCGGGTGTGCAGCTCGGCGAGGATCTCCCGGGCCGGTTCGGGCGGCGCGATCCGGTCGGTGATGCCGCGGTACAGCCCGACCACCCGGTAGCCCAGCCCGTAGCCGCGAGCCGCGTGCAGCCGGACCAGGTAGCCCTCCTCGACCAGCGTCCCGAGCAGCCGGTACGTGGTCGGCAGCGGCAGCTCCAGGCGGCGGGCGAGCGCCTTGGCGGTCACCCCGTCGCCGGCCTCCGCGACGGCCTCCATCACCCGCAGCGCGCGGCGCAGCGCCACCCCGGCCGCGGTGGAGGACTCGGAGACCACCGGCCTAGTCTCGCCGCCGGGACCGATCGGCACCAGCGACCGGGAGGACGAGTGGCGGGTGGCTTCCGCCCGGTGGACCGGACCGGGCTCGCCGGGTACCTGGCGGACCGGCTCACCGACCGTCCCGGACGGCTGCGGGTGCTCCTCGACGGTCCGCCGCCGGCCGGTCCGCTCCCGCTGGCCCGCGCCGTCGCCGAGCTGCTGCGCGCCCGTGGCCGCGACGCGCTCGCCGTGGACGCCGACGACTTCCTCCGCCCGGCCTCGCTCCGGCTCGAACGCGGCCGCACCGACACCGGCATGTTCCTGGACGGCTGGCTGGACGAGCCGGCGCTGCGCCGCGAGGTGCTCGGGCCGGGCGGCCCGGACGGCTCGGGCCGGGTGCTGCCGCGGCTGCGGGACCGGGTGCGGGACCGCGCGTTCCGCGCGGAGCCGGTGCCGCTGGCCGACGGCGGCGTCGTGCTGCTGGCCGGCGGGCGGCTGCTCGGCCGCGGCCTGCCCGCCGAGCTGACCGTGCACCTGCGGATGGGCCGGGCGGCACTGGAGCGGCGGCTGGGTCCCGACGACGCGTGGACGGCACCCGCCTACGCCCGCTACGACGCCGAGGGCGACCCGGGCGGACAGGCGGACGTGCTCGTGATGGCCGATCATCCGGACCGTCCGGCGCTGCGGGACGCCTGACCGGCGCACGGCGACACCCGGCCGGACGGGCCGCGGTGACGCAGCGTGGAGCCTGGACCGGACGGAACGGGATCGGGTGAGCTGCGATACCGATCGCGCGATGGCGATCGTGACGCCCGGGGAGGAAGATCTCCACCAGGAGGTGAAAGTGTGGGCGAGGAGGGAGTTGAACCCTCACGTCCTTTCGGACACACGGACCTGAACCGTGCGCGTCTGCCATTCCGCCACTCGCCCTGAGCGACGAGGGAAAGTTAGCACCCCGTCCGGAGGGGCCGTGCAGGGGGGTCCGCGCGGGGGCCCGCGGATGCGCCGCGCAACCGGCAGGGGTACATCGGAGGGAGGACCGCGGAGACGCCCGCGACCGGTTCGGTCGGGCGCCGCCGGGTCCTCCGGTTAGCACAGATACGATCGGCGACACATCACCGACACGCCGATGCGGACGGAGGAGATCATTTGGGCCGCGTGGATCGCTTCGAGCGCCGTCTTCAGGGGTTCGTGGGCGATGCGTTCGCGCGGGTCTTCGGAGGCAGCGTCGTCCCACAGGAAGTCGCACAGGCGCTGCTGAGGGAAGCCGAGGACAACGTGGAGCAGCTCGCCGGGGGTCGCCTGCTGGCACCCAACCGGTTCACGGTGCTGCTCAGCCCCAGCGATCTCGACCGGATGGCTGGCGACGAGGACGGGGTCGTCCGATCCCTGTCGTCGCACGTGGCGAAAGAACTCACCGACCAGGGATGGGACACCTACGGTGAGGTCGTAGTCTTTCTGGAGCGCTCCGAGGCGCTGCACACGGGACAGTTCCGCACCCGCTCCGCTGTCGACCCCGACGCTTCCCGTCGGGCCGCCACCAGAGCACGCACCGCAGGAGAAGCACCCATGAGCCAGCAACCGGGCCACCCCGAGGACAACGGGCAGTACGGATACGACCGGGGCGCCCCCGGCGGATACGGCCAGCAGACCTACGCGCCTCCGGGGTACGACCAGGAGCAGGGTCAGCAGGGCGGCCAGTACGGCCAGCAGCAGGGCGGGTACGACCAGTACGGCCAGCAGGGCTACGGCCAGCCCCCGCAGCAGGGGTACGACCAGTACCAGCAGCAGGGTGGCGGGCAGTACGGCCAGCAGCAGGGCGGGTACGACCAGTACGGCCAGCCCGGCTACCCCCAGCAGGGCGGCTACCCGCAGCAGGGCGGGTACGCGGACCCGAACCAGGGCTACGGCGGCGGCTATCCGCAGCAGCAGCCCGGCTACCCGCAGCAGGGCTACGAGCAGGGTTACGACGGCTACGGCCAGCCCCAGGGCGGCTACGGCCAGCCGCAGGGCTACGCCCAGCCCGGCTACCCCCAGCAGGGCGGCTACGACCAGGGCTACGACGGCGGCTACGGCCAGCCGGGGTACGGCCAGCAGCCCGGCTACCCGCAGCAGGGCGGCTACGACCAGGGCTACGACGGCGGCTACCCGGCCCAGGGCGGCTGGGGCGCACCGCAGCAGCTGACCGCGATGCTGATCCTGGACGACGGGTCGAACCGCAACTACCAGCTGACCGAGGGCACCCACGTCATCGGGCGCGGCCAGGACTCCAACTTCCGGCTGCCGGACACCGGGGTCTCCCGCCGGCACCTGGAGGTCACCTGGGACGGCCAGGTCGCGACCCTGAACGACCTGGGCTCCACCAACGGCACCACGGTCAACAACTCGCCGGTCCAGTCCTGCCAGCTGACCGACGGCGACGTCGTCCGCGTCGGGCACTCCAGCCTGGTCTTCCGGACCCAGGGCTGAGCGCCCCGCGAGGGCACGTCAGACTGGACGACGGACGGCATCGGCCGCCCGCCCGGCGTTGATCGGGCGGGCGGTCCGTGCGATAACCGCGAGAAGGGCGAACGGGCGAAGTGCCGGAACTGGTGCTGCAGCTGACCAGAGGTGGCTTCCTGGCTCTCCTCTGGCTGTTCGTGCTGCTCGCGCTGCAGGTGGTCCGTTCGGACCTGTACGCGGCGTCCGGCCTCAAGGCCGCGGTCCCCGGGCGGGGCGGTGGCCGGGGCGGCCGGGTCCGCGGCACCGGCCGCGGCAAGGTCGCCCGCCAGCTGCTGGTCACCCAGGGCCCGCTGGCCGGCAGCCGGATCACCCTGGACTCGCGGCCGATCCTGATCGGCCGCGCCGACGACTCCACGCTCAAGCTGGACGACGACTACGCCTCGACCCGGCACGCCCGCATCTCCCAGCAGGGGGACGACTGGTACGTCGAGGATCTCGGGTCGACGAACGGCACGTATCTGGAGCGGGCTAAGGTCTCCGGGCCCACCCGGGTCCCCCTGGGGACGCCGGTCCGCATCGGCAAGACGGTGATCGAGCTCCGATCGTGACGCGCTCGGACTGCAGATGAGCGAACGACCATGACGAAACCGCCGCGACCCTCCGCTCCCCCGGTGCCGCGGCCGCTCGACCGGTCCCGCGGCGCGGGATCGCCCCGACGTGCCCCGACCGAAGCCGGAGCCGCCCCGTGACACTGGTTCTGCGCTACTCGGCCCGCAGCGACCGCGGACTCGTCCGGCAGAACAACCAGGACGCCGTCTACGCCGGTCCGCGGTTGCTCGCGCTCGCGGACGGCATGGGCGGGCACGCCGCCGGCGAGGTCGCCTCCTCGCTGGTGATCTCCGCGCTCGCCCCGCTCGACGACGACGTGCCCGGCGACGACCTGCTCGCCGATTTGCGCGACGCCACCCACGACGGGAACGACGCGATCTCCCGGCACGTCGCCGAGGCCCCCGACCTGGAGGGCATGGGCACCACGCTGACCGCGATCCTGTTCGCCGGGTCGCGGCTGGGCATGGTGCACGTCGGCGACTCGCGCTGCTACCAGCTGCGCGGCGGCGAGTTCGCCCAGATCACCAAGGACGACACCTTCGTCCAGTCGCTGATCGACGAGGGCCGGATCACCGAGGAGGAGGCACACACGCACCCGCAGCGCTCGCTGCTGCTGCGCGCCATCACCGGCCAGGACGTCGAGCCCTCGCTGTCGATCCGCGAGGCCCGCGCCGGGGACCGGTTCCTGCTCTGCTCGGACGGCCTGTCCGGGCCGGTCAGCGACGAGACCCTGAAGCAGACCCTCGAGGACTACCCGGACCCGCGCGAGTGCGCCGACCGGTTGATCGAGCTCGCGCTGCGCGGTGGCGGGCCGGACAACATCACGTGCATCGTGGCGGACGTGGTGGACGTGGACTACGCCGACGACGCGCCGATCATCGGCGGCTCGGCCGGTCGCAACCCGCGCGCGGGCGACGGCGACTACCAGCGCGACGAGCGGGTGCCGCACTCCTCCGCGCAGCGCGCCGCGGCGACGACGCTGCCCCGGACCGAGCCGGTCCGGCTGGAGCCCGCCCGCACCGAGGAGCCGCGCCGCCGCCGCGGGCTGCGGACCGTGCTGGCGCTGCTGGCGGTGCTCGCCGTGCTGGTCGCGGGCCTGTTCATCGCCCGGGCGATGGTGCTGCAGCAGTACTACGTCGCCGTCGACCAGGGCCAGGTCGCCATCTACCAGGGCGTGCGCGGGAACGTGCTGGGCGTGCCGCTGCAGCGGGTCGCGGAGCGCTCGGACATCGCGCTCGACGACCTGCCGCAGCCGGTGCGCAGCCAGATCGCCGATGGCATCCTGTCCGACGACGGCGAGGCCGGCGCGCGGGAGACCGTGGACCGGCTGCGCGAGCGGATGCTGCCGCTCTGCTCGACGCTCAACCCGCCGCCCGCGCCGGTGGTCGTCGCGCCGCCCCCCGAGCCGGGGGCCCCGCCGGTGACCACCACACCGTTGCCGACCGTGACCCCCGAGCCGGGCCGGAACTGCCGGCTCGACGGCTGATGGCCAGGGAGGGCTCCGTCGCGGAGCCGACCACCCCGACCGGCCGCGGGATCGAACTGCTCATGCTCGGCCTGGCCGCGGTGCTGACGACCGGCGCGCTGGTGCTCGTCGAGGCCAACCAGGAGCAGTCGCTCACCACCGACCTGCTGTTCGTCGGGCTCGCCTACCTGGTGCTGTTCGCGCTCGCCCATCTCGCGGTGCGCTGGCTCGCCCCGTACGCCGATCCGCTGATCCTGCCCTCGGTCGCGCTGCTCAACGGCATCGGCCTGGTCATGATCCACCGGCTGGACCTGGCCCGGGCGGCCCGCGCCGAGCTGCTCGGCCGGGACGCCCCGTCCGGGCTGATCGGCGCGCAGATGACCTGGACGGTCGCCGGGCTGAGCCTGTTCGCGCTGGTCCTGTTCTTCCTGCGCGACCACCGCACGCTGGCCCGCTACGGCTACACCGCCGGGTTCGTCGGCCTGGTGCTGCTCGCGCTGCCGGGCATGCTCCCGTCGTCGATCTCCGAGGTCAACGGCGCGAAGCTGTGGATCCGCATCCCGGGCGGCCCCGGCATCCAGCCGGGCGAGTTCGCCAAGATCCTGCTGCTGATCTTCTTCGCGGCCTACCTGGTGCAGAAGCGGAACCTGCTCTCCACCGCGGGCCGCCGGTTCCTCGGCATGGAACTGCCCCGCGCCCGGGACATGGCGCCGCTGCTCGCCGCCTGGGGGCTGTCGGTCGGTGTGCTGGTGTTCCAGCGCGACCTGGGCAGCTCGCTGCTGATCTTCGGCCTGGTGCTGGTCCTGCTCTACACCGCCACCGAGCGGATCTCCTGGATGGTCATCGGGCTGTCCGCGTTCGCCGTCGGTGCGGCCATCGCGTACCAGCTGTTCGGCCACGTCCGGGTGCGCGTGCAGATCTGGCTGGACCCGTTCGCCGACTACGAGGGCGGCGGGTTCCAGCTGGCCCAGGCGCTGTTCGGGCTCGGGACCGGCGGGGTCGGCGGGACCGGGCTGGGCGCGGGCCGACCGGATCTGGTGCCGTTCGCCGAGTCCGACTTCATCTTCTCCTCGCTGGGCGAGGAGCTGGGCCTGATCGGGCTGGCCGCGATCCTGATCGTCTACCTGGTACTGATCACCCGCGGCCTGCGCACCGCGCTGGCGGTGCGCGACTCCTACGGCAAGCTGCTGGCGACCGGCCTGTCGTTCTCGATCGCGCTGCAGATCTTCGTGGTGATCGGCGGGGTGACCAAGCTGATCCCGCTGACCGGCCTGACCCTGCCGTTCCTGTCCTACGGCGGGTCGTCGCTGCTGGCGAACTACGCTCTGGTGGCGATCCTGCTGCGCATCTCGCACGTCGCCAGGGCGCCGCTGCCCAAGCGGCCCGCGCAGCCGCGCGCCCCGATCGCCGAGGCCAGCACCGAGCTCGTCCGGCGGCCCGGCGGCAGCGGCGACGGGAACGGAACCAGCCCGACACCCGCGTCCCCGGAGAGGAACGACCCGTGAACCGCCCGGTCCGCCGCGTCGCCCTCGCCGTGATGGTGATGATCGTCGCGCTGCTCGCGAACATCACCTACGTGCAGGTCGTGATGGCCGGCCAGTACCGCGACGACCCGCGCAACCAGCGCTCGCAGATCGACGAGTACTCGCGCCAGCGCGGCCAGATCACCGCGGGCAGCGAGGTGCTCGCGCAGAGCGTCGAGTCCGGCGGCCGGCTGCGCTACGCCCGCGAGTACCCGGCGGGCCCGGCGTTCGCCCCGATCACCGGCTTCCTCTCGACGGTGTACGGCAAGGGCGCCCTGGAGCGCTCCGCCGACGAGGTGCTCAACGGCACCGACGACCGGCTGTTCGTCCGCCGGATGTCGGACCTGATCACCGGCCGGGACCCGGCCGGCGGGAACGTCGTCACCACGATCGACCCGGACGTCCAGCGGGTCGCCTACGACCGGCTGAACGACCAGGGGTTCACCGGCGCCGTCGTCGCACTGGAGCCGCAGACCGGGGAGATCATCGCGATGGCGTCCACGCCGTCGTACGACCCGAACCGGCTCGCCGCCGCCGACGCCGACGAGCAGCAGGCCGCCTGGCGCGAGTACAACAACGCCGACCCGAACCCGCTGACCAACCGGGCGATCAACGAGATCGAGCCGCCCGGGTCGACGTTCAAGCTGATCACCACCGCGGCCGCCCTGCAGAACGGCTACACCCCGGAGAGCCGGCTGACCGCGGCCCGCAGCATCCAGCTGGCGGACTCGACGACGACGCTGGAGAACTACAACGGCTCGGCCTGCGGCAGCGGCGAGACCGCCTCGCTGGCCGAGGCGCTGGCCCGCTCCTGCAACACCGCGTTCGCCCAGCTCGGCGAGGAGCTCGGCGCCGACGCGCTGCGCGCCCAGGCCGAGGCGTTCGGGATCGGCGGGTCGAACCTGCAGATCCCGATGCCGGTGACCGCCTCGCAGGTCGGGCCGATGGAGGACACGCCGTCCACCCAGCAGTCCGCGATCGGCCAGCGCGACGTCCGGCTGACCCCGATGCAGCTGGCGATGATCGGCGCTTCGATCGCGAACGGCGGCCAGACGATGGCGCCGCACCTGATCCGGGAGATCCAGAGCCAGTCGCTGGACGCCGTCGACACCACCGAGCCGGACCGGCTGGCCCGCGCGGTGCCAGCCGACGTCGCCCGGACGCTCACCGACCTGATGATCGGCTCGGAGGACCGCACGCAGGGTGGCGGCAAGATCACCGGCGTGCAGATCGCCTCCAAGACGGGCACCGCCGAGCACGGCACCGACCCGAAGAACACCCCGCCGCACGCCTGGTACGTGGCGTTCGCCCCGGCCGAGAACCCGCGGGTCGCGGTCGCCGTGCTGGTGGAGAACGGTGGCAACCGGGCGCAGGAGGCCACCGGCGGGTCGATCGCCGCGCCGATCGGCCGGGCCGTGATCGCCGAAGCCCTGCGGGACGCCCAGTGAGCCCGGGTCGCGCCGGGCGCCCAGCACGGCGCAGGCCCCCGGCGGCGCCGTGAGCGCGCTGGCAGCCGGACAGCTGATCTCCGATCGGTACCAGCTGGACCGGCGGATCGCGGTCGGCGGGATGGGCGAGGTCTGGGAGGCCTCGGACACCCGGCTGGGCCGCAGCGTGGCCGTCAAGGTGCTGAAGTCCGACCTGTCCGACGACCCGGAGTTCCTGCACCGGTTCCGGATCGAGGCCCGCACGGTCGCCTCGCTCGACCACGGCGGCATCGCGTCCGTGCACGACTACGGCGAGGACGACGCCCCCGGCGGCGGCGGGCGGACCGCCTACCTGGTGATGGAACTCGTCCGCGGGGAGCCGCTGTCGACCCGGATCGGCCGCGGGCCGATCCCGGCGGACGAGGCGCTCGACATCCTGGAGCAGGCCGCCCGCGCGCTGCACGCCGCGCACGAGCGCGGCTTCGTGCACCGCGACGTCAAGCCCGGCAACATCCTGCTGCGCACCGACGGCATCGTGAAGCTCACCGACTTCGGCATCGCGAAGGCCGCCGACGCCGTCCCGGTCACCCGGTCCGGCATGGTCATGGGCACCGCCCACTACATCGCGCCGGAGCAGGCGTCCGGTGAGGAGGCCGGCCCGTCCGGGGACGTCTACTCGCTCGGCGTCGTCGGGTACGAGTGCCTCGCCGGGGTCCGCCCGTTCCGCGCGGAGAGCGCCGTCGCGGTGGCCATGATGCAGGTCCGCGACGAGCCGCCGCCGCTGCCCGGCGAGATCCCCGAGCGGGTCCGCGAGCTGATCGCGTCGGTGCTGGTCAAGGACCCCACCGAGCGCTACGCCGACGGCGCCGAGTTCGCCGACGCGGTCGCCGCGGTGCGCCGCGGGCACCGGCCGCCGCCGGCCGGCATCCCGGCACCCGCCGGCGACGCCCCCGGGTTCCGCCGGGACGACGAGCAGCACGATCCGGCGCCCCGGCACGGCAGGCGCGAGCCCGGCCCGGACAGCGGCCGGGTGCCCCGCTCGCCGCGGCACGGCGTCGACCGGGACCCGGGTGCCGCCGCCGAGCGGGACCGGCCGGCCGGCCGGTCCCGGTCCGGTCCGGCCCACCCCGCTCAGGCCGGCTCGGGCCAGGCCGGCTCGGCTCAGACCGGCTCGGCTCAGGCCGGGTCCGGTCAGGCCCAGGCGGGGCAGCTGCCGTCCGGGCCGCAGCAGCGCCCGGTCACCGACCCGTCGGCCCGCCCGCCCGGACCGCCCTCCGGTCCGCAGCAGCGGCCCGGCTCCGGGCCGCTGCCGGTGCCGCCGCCCGCCCAGCCCGGCTCGCCGCCGTACGGGGCGCCGGTCCGCGGGCCGCAGCACGCGGTGCGGCCGGCCGGTCCCGGCCGCCCGGGGTACCCGGGGCACGAGCAGCCGGGCCGGCCGGGCCCGGCGACCCCCGGGCCGCAGCGGCCGGTGCCGTCCCGGCCCCCGGTGCGCAGGCACGACGCCGCGGACCGGCCGGTCGAGCAGCACCCGTCGGGCCCGCTGGACCTCACCCCGCGCCGGTCCGGGCGGGCGAAGGCCTGGCTGGCGGTGCTGTTCGTGCTGCTGACGGTCGCCGCCGTGCTGATCGCCGTGATGATCCTGCGCGAGACGTCGCCGGGCGGCGACCGAACCGGCTCGCTGGGCGTCGGCCCGGGTACCGTCGCCGAGGCCGCCGGGCCGGAGGCGGACCGGGCGGGACCGGCGGGCGACCGGGCCCCGCTCGCCGCCGCGCCGTCCCGCGGGAGACCGGAGGTCCCCCGGTGACCCCACGGAACGGACGGTCCGGCGCATGTGACGACCGCACCACGGTGATCCGCTCGACCGACCTGCATGATGAGTACGCCTCCGACGGCTCGATGACTACGGGAACCCTGAACCGATGACGACACCGCGACTGCTCTCCGAGCGCTACGAGCTGGGCGACCCGCTCGGCTACGGCGGCATGTCCGAGGTCCACCGCGGCCTCGACACCCGGCTCGGCCGGGACGTGGCGGTGAAGGTCCTGCGCGCCGACCTCGCCCGCGACCCGCAGTTCCAGCTGCGCTTCCGGCGGGAGGCGCAGAACTCGGCCTCGCTGAACCATCCGGCGATCGTCGCCGTCTACGACACCGGCGAGATCGAGTCCGAGTTCGGCCCGCTGCCCTACATCGTGATGGAGTTCGTCGACGGGCAGACGCTGCGCGAGATCGTCAAGACCACCGGCCCGATGACCCAGCAGCGGGTCGTCGAGGTGATGGCCGACGTGTGCGCCGCGCTCGACTTCTCGCACCGGCACAACATCATCCACCGGGACGTGAAGCCGGCCAACGTCATGATCAACGGCGTCGGCGCCGTGAAGGTCATGGACTTCGGCATCGCCCGCGCGCTGGGCGAGGGGCAGAACGTCACGCAGACCGCCGCGGTGATCGGCACCGCCCAGTACCTGTCCCCCGAGCAGGCCCGCGGCGAGGCCGTGGACGCCCGGTCGGACGTGTACGCCGCGGGCTGCGTGCTGTTCGAGCTGCTGACCGGCGAGCCGCCGTTCACCGGCGACACCCCGGTCGCGGTCGCCTACCAGCACGTCCGGGAGGACCCGCGGGCCCCGTCCGAGCTGAACCCGTCGGTGCCCCCGGCGCTGGACGCGGTGGTGCTGAAGGCGCTCAGCAAGAACCCGGCCAACCGCTACCAGTCGGCCGCTGAGATGCGCGCCGACCTGGTGCGGGTGCGCAACGGCGAGCCGGTGCACGCGCCGCTGGTGATGAGCGAGTACGAGCGCACCCAGATGATGGCGCACGACGACGCCACCGCCGCGATGGCGACCCGGCGGATGGACGGCGGGGGCGGCCCGCCGACCGGCCGGCACGTCATGCCCGGCGGCTACGACGACTACGAGGACGAGCCGCGCTCCGGCCGCGGCCGCAAGATCGCCCTGTGGCTGGTCGTGCTGGCCGTGCTCGGCCTGCTCGGCTTCGTCGGCTACCAGATGTTCTCCAGCTCCGGGCCGGACCAGGTCGCGGTGCCCGACGTGCTCGGCCAGACGCCGGACGAGGCCCGGGTCACGATCACCGGCGCCGGACTGTTGTTCGCCCAGGAGAACCAGCCCTCCGACGTCGAGCAGGTCGGGCGGGTGGTCCGCACCGACCCGGGCGGCGGCAACCAGGTCGCCGAGAACAGCCGGGTCACCGTGTTCGTCGGGACCGGGCCGGCCGAGGTGACCGTGCCGTCGCTGGCCGGGAGCACCCCGGAGGAGGCCGAGGCGCAACTGCGCGAGACCGGGCTGCAGGTCGGCGGGCGGACCGAGCAGGACACCTCGGACGCGAGCCAGGTCGGGCGGGTCATCTCCTCGGACCCGGGCCCCGGCCAGCGGGTGCCCGGCAACTCGTCGGTGTCGCTGGTGATCGGCCGCGAACAGCAGACCATCGCGGTGCCGGACGTGTCCGGCAGCTCCGCGGAGGAGGCCAGGTCCGCGCTGCGCAACGCCGGCTTCAGCTCGATCGAGACCAGCGAGGTCGACGGCGGCGGCAACGCCGGCTCGGTGGTGGGCACCGACCCGTCCGCGGGGACCAGGGTGGCCCGCGACCAGACGATCACCATCCAGGTCAGCCGCGGCAACCAGACCCAGATCCCGAACGTCGTCGGCCAGCGGGTGGACAACGCGGTCAACACGCTGCGCGAGGCGGGGCTGTCGTTCTCCATCCAGACCACCGACGTGTCCGACCCGTCGCAGAACGGCGTGGTGCTCAGCCAGGACCCGGCGGGCGGCTCGCAGGCCTCCGACGGCCAGCAGGTGACGCTCACGGTCGGCCGGGCGTCCGGTGGCGACACCGGCGACGGCGGGGACACCGGCGAGACCCCACGCGGTTTCCCGTTCGACTGATCCCGGCACTATCGGAGAGGGTGGGACGGTGCGCGTCCTCGTCGTCGACAACTACGACAGCTTCGTCTACAACCTGGTCCAGTACCTGGCCCAGCTCGGCGCCGATCCGGTGGTCCGGCGCAACGACGAGATCGAGCTCGACGAGCTCGACGAGGTCGGTGCGGTGCTGGTCAGCCCCGGCCCGGGCACCCCGGAACGGGCCGGCCGCAGCGTCGAGGTGATCCGGCGGGCCGCCGGCCGGGGCACCCCGCTGCTCGGCGTCTGCCTGGGCCACCAGGCGCTCGCCACCGCCTGGGGCGGTGTCGTCGAGCGCGCGCCGGAGCTGCTGCACGGCAAGACGTCGCTGGTGTTCCACGACGACGTCGGGGTGCTGCGCGAGCTGCCGTCGCCGTTCACCGCGACCCGGTACCACTCGCTGACGATCGCGCCGGACGGCCTGCCGCCCGAGCTGCAGGTCACCGGCCGCACCGAGACCGGGCTGATCATGGCGGTGCGGCACCGGGACCTGCCGATCGAGGGCGTGCAGTTCCATCCGGAGTCGGTGCTGACCGAGGGCGGGCACCGGATGCTGGCGAACTGGCTCCGGCAGGCCGGGCACGCCGTGCCGGAGGACGTGGTGCAACGGCTGTCGGACGAGATGGCCGGGCTGGTCGCCGACGTCTGAGATGCCCGACAGGCATCCGTTCGTTTCGGCCGTGTGACGCAGTCCGGCCGGTATCCGCGCTACCGTGGTGGTGGATCTGTCCGGGTCGGCCGCTCCCCGGTGCGCCGCCCCGTCGCAGGTCCCGCCCCCGGCCGGCGCACCGGCCGGACACTGTTGCCCGACCGACGAACTGCACGAGGTCCGACAATGCCGAAGTCGAAGGTCCGCAAGAAGGCGGCGTACACCCCGCCCCCGGTCAGCCGCACCCCGCAGAAGGTGGCCGGGCCGACGCACCCGGCGTATCTCGCCGTGATGGTCGCGATGTGGATCCTCGGCCTGGGCTGGCTGGTGGTCAACTACCTGGCCGCGCCGTCGATCCCGTTCATGGCCGCGCTGGGGAACGGCAACTTCATCATCGGGTTCTCACTCATCGTGATCGGCCTCTTGATGACCATGCGGTGGCGCTGACCTGCAGAAACACATCGACGTGAGTTATCCTCACTGTGGATGGCGGCTGTGGACAACTCACGTTGAGCACCCTGGGTGATCATCTCGGGCGGCGGTCCTGGTCGACGCCGGCGGGGGTCGTCGCGCTGCTGTGGCTGCTCGCCGCGGCCGCTGCCGGCTGGCTGACCGCGCTCGTCGGCACCGGGGCCGATCCGGCCGGATGGTTGATCGCCGGCGTCGCGGCGCTCGGGTTCGCGCTCGCCGCCGCGTCCGGCACCCGGGCCCGGCCGCGGCTGGAGGCCGGGCCGGAGGGGATCACCGTGCGCCGGCTGACCTGGACCCGGCACGTGCCGTGGGGCCGGGTGGACGAGGTGCGCGTGCTGCGGACCCGCCGGCTCGGCCGCGGGTCCACGGTGCTGGAGCTGGAGCTGGACCTGCGCGACGCCGACGGGCACGAGCGGCTGGTCGTGCTGGGCCGCCCCGAGCTGGGCGAGGACCTGCAGGAGGTGGCCGACGCGCTGGCCGAGCTGCGGCCGTGACCCGGCGCGGGACCGCGCCGGGTCAGGCCAGGTCAGGACAGGACAGCGCCGAGGGCGATCAGGGCGACGGTGACCAGGGTCAGCCCGGTGACCGCGGCGGCCTGCACCCGGCGCCGGTTCGGCGAGCCGGCACCGAGGTAGAGCAGCGCGGCGGTGACGGCGGCACCGAACACCAGCCCGCCGAAGTGCCCCTGCCAGGAGACGGCCGGGATGACCAGGCTGATCCCGACGTTGACCGCGATCAGGGTCAGTACCTGACCGGCCGGCATCCGGAGCCGGCGCAGCAGCACGACCAGGGCGCCCATCAGCCCGAACACCGCACCCGACGCGCCTGCGGTGAAGCCCATCGGGTTGCTGAGCAGCATCACCGCGGCGGAGCCGCCGAGCAGCGAGACGCCGTAGACGGCGAGGAAGCGGGCCCGGCCGAGCACCGCCTCGACCTCCCGGCCGATGATCCACAGGGCGAACATGTTGAACGCCAGGTGCAGCGGGCCGATGTGCAGGAAGCCGGAGGTGAGGATCCGCCAGATCTCGCCCTGCCCGACCGCGGCCGGGACCAGCGCCCCGGCCCGGAACAGCCAGGAGTCGTAGTTGGCGTTGAGGCTGCCGGCCATCGCCACGGTCAGCGCGAAGATCGCGACGTTGGCGACGATCAGGCCGGGCACCAGCACCGGCCGGCCGGTGCGGCTGGCACCGGCGACGTTGCGGGCCCGCGGCACCGCCCGGGAGGACTGCGCCAGGCAGTCGACGCAGTGCTGGCCGACCGATGCGGGCCGCAGGCACTCCGGGCAGGCCGGCCGGTCGCACCGGGTGCAGCGCAGCCCGGTCTGCCGGTCCGGGTGCCGGGCGCACACCGGCGGACCGCCCTGCGCGGGCGGCGGGGCGCCCGGCGGCGGGGTCGGCCCGGGCGCACCCGGCCAGGACGGTCCCTGCCCGTGGCCGCCCGGGCCCCACTGCGGCTGCGGGTAGCCGGGCGGGGCCGGGTAGTACGGCTGTCCGCCGGTGCCGGCCGGACCCGGGGGCTCGTGCGGCCCCCGGGGCGTACCGGGACCGGGGGACTCAGGTCGCTCGGTCAGGGCGGACTCAGCTCCGCTCGATCTCGACCTTCTCGATGACCACGTCGTTGAGCGGGCGGTCCGCCTGCCCGGTGGTCGTCTGGGCGATCCCGTCCACGACGGCCCGCGACTCGGCGTCGGCGACCTCACCGAAGATGGTGTGGCGCCGGTTGAGGTGCGGGGTCGGGCCCACGGTGATGAAGAACTGCGACCCGTTCGTCCCGGGGCCGGCGTTCGCCATCGCGAGCAGGTAGGGCCGGTCGAACTTGAGCTCCGGGTGGAACTCGTCGCCGAACTGGTAGCCCGGGCCGCCGCGACCGGTACCGGTCGGGTCGCCGCCCTGGATCATGAAGCCGCTGATCACCCGGTGGAAGATCGAACCGTCGTAGAACGGCCCGGAGTCGCCGCCACTGGCGTTCGGCCCCGTGTAGTCCTTGGACCCCTCTGCGAGCCCCACGAAGTTCGCCACCGTCTTGGGGGCGTGGTCGCCGAACAGCTCGACGCGGATGTCGCCCTCGTTGGTGTGCAGGACGGCCGTCGTCTTGGCGTTTCCTGGTTCCGTCACGGCTACCATCGTGCCAGTCCGCAGCCGCATCCGTGGGAAGCAGGTCCGATAATGAGAGCCGACCGCAAGCGGGCCAGGGCCCGGAAGGACGCGGCCGAGGCCGTGCACACCCTCGCGGACGCCGGCCGGATCGCCGGCGGGGCGGCCGTCTCGACGGCCTCGGCGCGGGTCTCCGAGCTGTCCCAGGGCCTGGCGCAGGGCCTGTCGCACAACGTGTCGCACGGGGTGGAGGACGCCCGCCGGGCGCTCGCCGCCGCGATCGACCCGGCGCCGTCCCGCACCCGGCGGGCGCCGTGGATCCTGGCCGTCGTGCTGCTGAGCGGGCTGGCCGCGTACGCCTGGGTGGCGCTGCTGCGCCGGGAGCGCCCGGTCGACCCGGGCACCCCGGTCCCGACCGTCCCGCCCGCCGACTCGCAGATCCACGGGAAGCCGATCGGGCAGGGCGGCGGCGCGAGCTGAGCGCGGTCAGAGGGCCTCGCGCAGGAAGCCGGTGACCGCCGCCCGGTAGCCGTCCGGATCGGCGTTCCAGCTGCCGGTGTGCTCGGTGCCGCCGAACTCGCGGTAGGTCACCGGCCAGTCGAGTGCCGGCGCGCCGGCCGCCAGGTCGCGGCTGAGGTCCACCGGGACGGCGGTGTCGCCGTCGCTGTGCAGCAGCAGCGTCGGCGGCCGGACCGCGGGCGGGTGGCGGAGCAGGTCGAAGCGGTCCAGGTCGATCCCGATCCGGCGTTCGGTGAACCGGGCCGCCACCCCGGCCAGGGGCGGCGGGAGGGCCCGGTTGCGGGCCTGCCGGCGCAGAGTGCGGCGCCAGTCGAGCAGCGGCGCGTCCCACACGACGGCGGCCACCGCGGCGGCGTGCCCGGAGCGGTCCAGGAAGGCCCCGCCGACGGCCGCGCCCATCGACCAGCCGACCAGCACCAGCCGGGTGGCGCCCGCGGCGAGCGCGTGCGCGGCGGCCGCGGCGACGTCGTGCCACTCGGTGTCGCCCAGATGGGACCGGCCGTCCGGGGAGGGTGGCGCGGTGCCGTCGCCCCGGTAGCTGATCACCAGCGCGCGCAGCCCGGCGGCGTGCAGCGCGGGCAGCGCGCGCAGCGCCTCCCGCCGGGCCCCGCCGCGGCCGTGCACGCAGATCGCCCAGGTCCGGCCGTCGGACCAGGCCGGGGCGGGGACGTCCCAGGCCGGGGCGGGGCCGACCGGGGTCCGCACGACGACGTCGTCGAACGGGAGGTCGCGGGCACCCGGATCGGGATCGAACGGGCCGGCGTCGAGGACGGCGGGCCCGGTCTGCGGCACCGGGCCGTCCCGCAGCTCGCGGGTCACCCGCCTGCGGCCCCGGTCCAGCACCGGCCCGACGACGCTCAGCCCGGCCGGCCCGCGCAGGCCCCACACCCCGGGCTGGCAGGTCAGCCGGTTCGCGGCCAGCTCGACGACGCCGGGGCCGGTTGCGAGCACCCGCTCGGGCCGGCCCGGGTGCACCGAGGGGTGCAGCAGCAGCGTCGAGTAGTGCCAGCTGACGGCCGCGGCCGCGCCCCCGGCCCCGCCGAGGACGCCGGCCAGCACGGAGGCCGATGCGTAACCGGAAACCGGACGGCGGGTCGGGGGCGGGTGCACGGAGCCATCCTGCTCCTCCGCTCCGGCCACCCGCACGCCGAGCGGGGAGGGCACGCACCGTCACCGCCGGACTGGCCTGTACGTGCGAGAGCACTCTCAGGTTGCCACTCTTTCGGGTGGTTCATCGGATCAAGATCGCTCCGTTACGCAACCGGGTCCCGGGGCTCTCGTTGCGCCATCGGAGGGTCAGCCCTTCGCTCCCCAACACTCTGTACGGAAGGACGTGCGAATGAACTCGCTCGCCCGCAACGCGCTCCGGCTCTCCATGGCCGGTGCGGGCATCGCGGTCCTGGGTGCCGGCGTCGCCGGTCAGGCCTCGGCCGCCGAGCTCCCCGACCTGCCCGGTGTCCCCGACGCCTCGTCGCTGACCGACGCCCTGCCGACGCCCGACGGGGACGGCACCGTCTCCAGCGGATCGGCCCACGTGACGTTCGGCCAGCTGCAGGGTCCGGAGCTGCAGGCGTCCGGGCTGCCGGAGCTGCCCTCCACCGACTCGATCACGAGTCTGCTGGAGCTGCCGTCCACCGACGGCCTGCCGGAGGCCCCGTCCGCCGACGCACTCCCCGAGCTGCCCGGAACCGACGCGCTCCCGGCGATCCCGGGCGCCGACGCCCTGCCCTCGGCCGACGCCCTGCCCTCCGCAGACGCCCTGCCCTCCGCAGACGCCCTGCCCTCGGCCGACGCCCTGTCGCTGGACGCGGTGTCCACCGACTCGCTGCCTTCGGCCGACGCACTGCCGTCGCTGGACGCACTGCCGTCGCTGGACGCGCTGCCGGGCACCGGCGCGCTCCCGGCGATCCCGGGCGCCGACGCACTGCCCGAGCTGCCGACCGCGTCGACGCTGCCCGCCCCCTCGCTGGACGCCCTGCCGCTGGACGGCCTGCCGACCGACGCGCTCCCCCTGGACGCCCCGCTCGACGCCCTGCCGCTGGACGCCCCGCTCGACGGCCTGCCGCTGGACGCGCTGCCCTCGGCCGACGCGCTGCCGCTGCCGAACACCGAGGCCCTCCCGACGCTCGACATCCCGGGCGTCATGTACATCGAGGCCCCCGGCATCACCATCTGACCGTCGGCGTCCCCCGACCGTCGGTCGCCGGGCTCCCCGACCGGCACCCGTGGCCGTCCGCACCGACCGTCCCACCCCCTCGGGACGGCGGCGCGGGCGGCCGCGGCCGTTCCTACCCGGCCCAGCCAGAATCGGCCCAGCCCGGGCCGGCGCAGCCCAGGTCAGCGCAATCCAGGTCGGCGCAATCCAGGTCGGCGCAATCCAGGTCGGCGCAATCCAGGTCGGCGCAATCCAGGTCGGCGCAATCCAGGTCGGCGCAATCCAGGTCGGCACCGTCCGGGTCAGCCCAGCCCGTGCCGGGGCAACGGCGGCGGGGCGGGCACCACCGGGGCACGGACCACCAGCTCGTACCGGTCGAAGTCGCCCTCGTCGTCGACCACGTGCCGGACGAACCGGAAACCCGCCCGGCGCGCCACCCCGATCGACGGGACGTTGGCCGGATCGACGTCGATCGAGATCCCGTGCACGTCACCGCGTTCGGCGAGATACCGGGACGCCAGCCGCACCGCGCGCGTCGCCAGCCCCCGGCGGCGGAAGGCCGGGTAGATCCCGTACGCCAGCCCGGCCCGGCCGGCGTCCCGGTCGAGCTCGGCGTCGATCGTCCCGGCGAGCACCGAGCCGCCGTCCACCCGGATGCCGAAGCTGAGCTTGGGCCCGTCGTCGGCCCACCGCTCGATCGCCCGCCGGATGTGCGCCCGGACCGTCGCCCTGGTCCCCCGGCCGCCGTTCAGCCAGCGGACCAGCTCGGCGTCCTCCCCGGCGAGGTACGGCTCCACGTCGTCCCAGCCGAGCGGGCTGAGGACGACCACGCCGTCCGCCAACGTGTTCGAGGGCCGGGCCACGAATCCATCTTGCAGCACCCGTCGCCGTCCGTGACCGGCGATCCCCGGCCGGTGACCCGATCGGCAGCGTGCTAGCGGGCCGGGGGCTCCGCGACCTCGTACCGGATGAGCAGCGTGTCGTCCCCCGTGACGACGCTGACCAGGCTCAACCGCGCCGGGTCCATGCCGGCACCGCGGGCGATCCGGCCCGCCTCGCCGGACACCAGGAACGGCGCCAGGGTCAGGCGCAGCTCGTCGACCAGACCGGCCTCGGCAAGGCTGCCGAACAGGCCGGGACCACCCATGCAGTTGATCCGGCGCAGTCCGCGCCGGTCGAGCTCGGCGAGCGCAGCGGTCAGGTCCACCGTCCCGTCGCCGGTGAGGACGACCTCCGCGCCCGCGTCGCTCCAGCCCGCCCGCACGTCCTCGGGCACCGCCGCGCAGGTGAGCACGATCGTCGGGACCAGCACGTCGGTGAGCACCGGCGCGGTCGGCGGCAGCGAGCGCCCCGATCCGGTGACGACCGCCGTCGACGGCACCTCGGACAGCCCGAACCGGCGCCGCCGCTGCGCCATCCGCTCCCCCGGCCGGACCCCGGTGAAACCCTCGGCGACCGCGGTCCCGGCCGCGACCAGCACGACGTCGGCGAGATCGGTGCCCAGGCCGAGCACCACCCGGTCCGGCGGGGTCGACAGGCCGGCCGAGCGGCCCTCCACCTCCAGCGCACCGTCCGCGCTGGAGACGAAGTTGACGCACACCCGCAGCCGGCCGTCGTCGGGGTAGGCGTAGAGCCGTTCGAGTGCCTCGGTGCTCAGCGGGCCGGCGTCGGCGGCCGGGAGGATCTGGTGGATCGCGGTCACGCGAGGAGTCTCACCGCACGGGCCGGGTTCCGCTCGCCGCGCACCGTCGCGACCATCTCGCAGGTCTCCCGGGTGGCCCGGGCCTGGTGGGCGCGGACCATCGCGACGCCCCGGTCCGCGGCGAGCGCGGTCGCGGCGAGGGTGCCGGTGAGCCGCTCCTCGAGCGGGACGTCCAGCGACTCCCCGACCACGGTCTTGTTCGACATCGCCAGCAGCACCGGCCACCCGGTCGCGACCATCTCGTCGATGCCGCGCAGCACCTGCAGGCTGTGCAGGGTGTTCTTGGAGAAGTCGATCGCCGGGTCGATCAGGATCCCGGCGGCCGGGACCCCGGCGGCGACCGCCTTCTCGGCGAGCGCCACCGTCTGCCCGATCACCGACGCCAGGACGTCCGGGTAGCGCGGCCGGTGCGGCTCGGTGCGCGGTGTGACGTGGTCGGTGTGCGCGCTGACGTACCCGGCGCCGTAGCGGGCGGCGACATCCAGGATCGCCGGATCGGCGGCGGCCCAGTTGTCGTTGACGAGATCGGCCCCGGCCGCGCAGACGGCCTCGGCCGGCCCGGCCCGGAAGGTGTCGACGCTGATCACCACGTCCGGGAAGGCGTGCCGCGCCCACTCCACGGTGGGGACCACCCGGTCGATCTCCTCCTGCTCGGTGACCTCGGTCCCGGGGCTGGCCGGGACCCCGCCGATGTCGATCACGTCGGCGCCCTCCCGGACCACCGCGGCGATCCGGTCCCGGGCCGCCTGCTCGGCGAAGGTGACCCCGTGGTCGTAGAACGAGTCCGGCGTCCGGTTCACGATCCCCATCACCATCGCTCGGTCACGGTTCCAGGTGCGCCCGCGGAACGTCAGGCTCGGCACTCGTCCTCCTCGCGGCACGGCCGGGCACCTCGTGGGCCCGGCTCGTGCACCATCTTGACCAGCCCACCGCGCACCCGGCCACCCGGCAACGGGGTTCGCGCCGGTGCGCCGGGTGACTATCCTGCCCGGGTGGGGGTCCCCGGGCCGGTGCGCGACGTCTACGCCGGGCTCAGCACCGGTTACGCGCAGCGTCAGCGGCCCGACCCGCGGATCGCGGAGCGAATCGAGGCGGCCCTGGGCACCGCCCGGACCGTGGTGAACGTCGGCGCCGGGGCCGGCTCGTACGAGCCGCCCGGGCGGCAGGTGCTCGCGATCGACCCGTCGCCGAGCATGCTCGCGCAGCGGCCCGCGGGCGCCGCACCGGCCGTCCGGGCGAGCGCGGAGGCGCTGCCGGTCGCGGACGACGCCGCCGACGCGGCACTCGCCGTCCTCACCGTGCACCACTGGCCGGACGCCGGCGCCGGGCTCGCCGAGCTGCGCCGGATCGCACCCCGGCAGGTCGTCCTGACCTGGGACCCGGACGTCATGGCCCGGTTCTGGCTGATCGCGGACCACCTCCCCGGGACCGCGGCCGCCGAGGCCGGCCTCGCCACCGTCGACCGGGTCGTCGCCGGGCTCACCACCCCCGGCGGGTCGGTGACGGTCGAGACCGTTCCGGTGCCCGCCGACTGCACCGACGGCTTCCTCGGCGCCTACTGGAACCGGCCGGAGTGCTATCTGGACCCGGACCGGCGGGCGGCGATCTCGGCGTTCGCCCGGCTGCCCGCCGCAGCGGTGCGCGACGCGGTCGGACGGCTGTCCGACGACCTGGCCGCCGGCCGGTGGGACGCGCGGCACGGGCAGCTACGCGGCCTCGCGTCGACCGACCTGGGCTACCGGCTGGTGACGGCCACCCGCGGCGCCCCTCGGCACCGCCCTGACCTCAGGACAGGTGCATCCCGGAGATCGCCCGGGCGATCACGAGCTGCTGGATCTGCTCGGTCCCCTCGAAGATGTCGTAGATCTTGGCGTCCCGGTGCATCCGCTCCACCGGGTGCTCGCGCGAGTACCCGGCACCACCGAGGATCTGGATCGCCCGCTCGGTCGACCAGACCGCGACCCGGCCGGCCTTCAGCTTGGACATCGACCCCTCGCCCGCGGTGAACGGCACCCCGTTGCGGCCCATCCAGGCGGCCCGGTGCACGAGCAGCCGGGCGGCGTCGATCTCGGTCTTCATGTCGGCGAGGGTGAACGAGATCGACTGGTTGGCGATGATCGGCCTGCCGAAGGCGACCCGGTCCTTCGCGTAGTCCAGCGCGTACTCGTAGGCGGCGCGGGCGATGCCGATCGCCTGGGCGCCGACGGTCGGGCGGGACAGCTCGAAGGTCTGCATCGCCGCCGATCCGGTCGACCGCACGCCGGACCGGGCACGGGCGAGCCGCTCGTCGAGCTTCTCCTTGCCGCCGAGCAGGCAGGATCCGGGCAGGCGCACGTCGTCGAGGAAGACGTCCGCGGTGTGCGAGGCCCGCAGCCCCATCTTCTTGATCTTCCGGGTGGACTCCAGGCCGGGCGTTCCGGGCGGGACGACGAACGCCGCCTGGCCCTTGCTCCCCAGCTCGGGATCGACGACGGCCTGCACCACGTGGATGTTCGCGATCCCGCCGTTGGTGGCCCACGCCTTCTGGCCGGTCAGCGTCCACTCGTCGCGCGCCTCGTCGTACACCGCGCGGGTGCGCATCGCCGCGACGTCGGAGCCGGCCTCCGGCTCGGACGAGCAGAATGCGCCGACCTTCGGGTCGGACGCGTCGCCGTAGCACTGCGGGATGAACTCGACCATCTGCTCCGGGGTGCCGGAGGCGAAGATGCCGGCCACCGCGAGGGTGGTGCCGAAGATCGCCATGCCGATGCCGCCGTCGCCCCAGAAGAGCTCCTCGTTGACCAGCGGCATCGACAGTCCGGTCTCGTCACCCCAGAACGACGCCAGCGTCTCGAAGTTGTAGAGCTCGATCTTCGCGGCCTCGGCCAGGATCGGCCACGGGGTCTCCTCGCGCTCGTCCCACTCGGCGGCGGCCGGGCGGACCACCTCGGCGGCGAACCCGTGCACCCACTCCTGCAGCTCGCGGTGTTCGGTGGAGAGTTCGAAGGAGGTCATGTCGCTGCTCCCTGGTCCGGTGTCACGCCGACGGGATCTGGAACATCTTCTGCAGGGCGGTGGCGAAACCGACGTCGCCGGCGACCTTGAGCTTGCGGGTCATGAACAGGGTGACCGGGTTGGCGTTGTTCGTGACGATCCGCAGGAACTCGGTGCCCGGCATGGTCAGCGCCGTCCGCGGCTCCTCGCTGGTGCCCTCGGTGACGGTGCAGGTGCCGCCGTGCAGGACGGTCTCGAAGCTGTCCACCACGTCGCCGTCCTTGATGTGCCAGTGCACGACCTGGCGGTTCCCGCCTGCGCCCTTCGACGAGTAGAACTCGCTCATCCGGCCGAAGATCGCCTCCAGCACCGGGCCGCGCACGTCGGAGGCCATGACCGTGGCCAGCTGCTGCTTCGACGCCCCCTTGACCAGGCGGGCGAACAGCGACGGATCGACGTCGGCCGGGTCGCCGTCGCGCAGGGCGGTGCCCAGCGTGGCGAGCAGCTGCTCGTCGGACAGGCTCTTCGGGTCGATGCTGCGACCCAGCTCGTTGATGTCGACCGTGTCGGTCATCGGTCACTCCACCTCGTCGTGGTCAGAAGTGCCCGGTACTCGAAGTACGCGGTTCATGTGGGCGGTACTTTACGCAGCAGTAGCTAAGCTGTCGAGCGTGGTCCCCCCGACGCGCGCGACCGGCCGGCGCCGGCTCCCGCCGGAGCAGCGCGAGCGCCAGGTGCTCGACGCGGCCGTGCGGGTCTTCTCCCGGGTCGGCTTCCACGACGCCTCGATGGACGACGTCGCCGAGCAGGCCGGCCTGTCGAAGCCGATGGTCTACACGCACGGCGGCGGGTCCAAGGAGGAGCTGCTGCGCCGCTGCATCCGGCGCGAGGCCGACCGACTGCTGACGTCGGTGTCGCTGGCCGCGGGGGCGGACCGGACGACCGAGGACCGGCTGCGCCGCGGCCTGCGCGCGTTCTTCGCGACCCTCACCACCCACCGCGACGGCTGGTCGGTGCTCTACCGGCAGGCCCGCACCGGGACCCTCGCCGATGAGGTGCACGACGCGCGGGCGCGGATCGTCGGCCGGGTGGCCGATCTCCTGGCGGCCGAGCTGCCCGGCCCGGACCCGGCCGCGGCCCGCGCCCTCGCGGCGCCGCTGACCGCCGGGCTGGTCGGCGCCGCCGAGGGGCTCGCCGACTGGTCGGCGGCCGGCGGCACGGAGGATCCGGACACGCTCACCGAGCTGATGCTCGGCCTCGTCTGGACCGGCCTCGGCCGGCTCCGCGAACGCTGACACGAACACCTGCCCGGCGTGCCGAATATCGTCGGATCTTTTCGCCGAACGGCCGTAACCACCTATTTCTCGGCGTAACACGTCGTGCCTTCGACGCACTCCGCTCCGCGGATGTCACTCCATCGTGTGTTGTTTTCCGGACACCGCACCGAACAGCGGCGATGACTAAGCGCGACCATCGTGAACAGGCGATAATTGGATATCATCACTCGTTCGGGATCTGCTTCGCAGCACCCTGCGTATCGGTTCACCGGTTCGCGTGCCGCACATGTCACCCCATCTCGCCACGCATTTCGGTTCGATTACCACTACCTTTCTCGACAGCGCGCCGGTCGCATTGGCGGGCGCGCACGACAGCAGGAACTCAGGAAGGGAACGCGCTTGATGCGTAAGTCCGTGCGCACTCTGGCCGCCGCCGCGATGGCCGTGCCGATGGCCCTCGGCGCCGCCGGGATGGCCTTCGCCGACGACACCTTCGAGCAGAACCAGGGCTCGGACGCGACGGCGGGTGCCGAGCAGGGTGCCGGCACCGACCAGGGCAACGCCTCGTTCGCCCCGGTCACCCAGGCGAACCCGGCGATCAACGTGAGCGACGTGCTGGGGCTCAGCGACTTCGCCAACGAGGACGTCTACGAGGGCGAGGGCTCCGGCCAGTCCATCGTGCAGGACAACTCGATCGACTCGTCGACCGACCAGGGCAACGCCGCCGAGACCGAGCAGGCCCAGAAGACCATCGTGGAGCAGCTGACCAGCCTCGCCGGCTGATCTCTCCCTGCACCGACATGTTCCATCCCGCGCCGCCCTCCCCGAACTCGGGCGTCGCGGGTACTTCCCCGAGAGGAAACGCTTCCCCATGCGCAAGTCCATCCGTATCGCCGCGGCGTCCGCGCTGGCGCTCCCGCTGGCCCTCGGCGTCTCCGGCGTCGCGTTCGCCGACGACACCACGATCACCCAGGAGACCGCCGGCTCCGCGACCGGCGCCCAGG
The DNA here is from genome assembly GCF_058448985.1 of Pseudonocardia sp. DxW. NCBI lineage: Bacteria > Bacillati > Actinomycetota > Actinomycetes > Pseudonocardiales > Pseudonocardiaceae > Pseudonocardia > Pseudonocardia sp. DxW. The sequence continues at coordinate 160,868 of NZ_JBZFLK010000004.1, forward strand.
GCGCCGACGTCTCGCAGGGCAACGGCTCCGCCGCCCCGGTCACCCAGGTGAACCCGGCCGCGAACGCCGAGGGCATCGCCGGGCTGAGCAACTTCGCCAACGAGGACGTGCGCGGCGGCTCCGGCCAGTCCGTCGTCCAGGACAACTCGATCGAGTCCTCCACCGAGCAGGGCAACGCCGCCTCGGTCGAGCAGGCCCAGAAGACCGTTCTCGACCAGACCGCCGGCCTGGGCTGAGAACACGGGTACCCCGGAAGCACAGCCGGGCTTCTCCGGCGAACGGGCCGGTCCGCGATCTGCGGGCCGGCCCGTTCGTTGTGTATCGGTCATGATCGCCGTCGTGGTGCGTCCGGCCACGCGGATCGCGGTCCCGGGCACCGGGACGGTGATCTTCGGTCAGCTCTCCGGGGCCGGACGCGTGACGAGCCGGCGGGTCCGGTCCGGCAGCCGGTCGACGATCCGGCCGATCCGCTCGGTGGTCCCCTGCAGCGGGGCGAGCGCGTCGGCGAGCACCCCGATCTGCCGGTCGAGGGCGTCGATCCGGGCGGCGACCGAGCGCAGGTCCGGGGCGACGGTGGTGAGCTGGTCGGCGGCCTGGGCGAGGTTCGCGTCGAGCGCGGCGAGCCGGGGTGTGCGGTCGCCGTCCCCGCCGGCCGGATCGGCTACGACGGACGCGAGCCGGTACACCGCGCCGTTCTCGTCGATCGAGGCGGCGAGCGCGGCCAGGTCGGCGCGGACGGTCGCGAGCGCGCGGAGCGGTTCGACCGCGCCGGACAGTGCCGCGAGATCCTCCCGGGTCCGCGCCAACTCCCGCAACGGCTCCACCGCACCCGCGAGCGCCGCGAGATCCTCCCGGGTCCGCGCCAACTCCCCCAGCGGCTCCACCGCACCCGCGAGCGCCGCGAGATCCTCCCGGGTCCGCGCCAACTCCCCCAGCGGCTCCACCGCGCCCGCGAGGGCCGCCAGGTCCTCCCGGGTCAGCGCGAGCTCGCGCAGCGGTTCGACCGCGCCGGACAGCGCCGCCAGGTCCTCCCGGGTCCGCGCCAACTCCCGCAACGGCTCCACCGCACCGGCGAGCGCCGCGAGATCCTCGCTGGTCTCGGACAGGGCCTGCAGCGGGCCGACGGCCTCGGCGAGCCGGGCGAGATCGTCGCGAGCGGCGGCCAGGGCCTGCACCGCGGGGACCGCCCCGGTCAGCGACCCCAGGTGCTCGCCGGCGCTCGCCAGGTCGCGCAGCGGGCCGACGGCACCGGCGAGCTCGCCCAGGTCCTCCCGGGCGCGGGCGAGCTCCTCGAGCGGGCCGACGGCGTCGGCGAGCCGGTGCAGCGCGGTCACTGCTCCGGCGAGCGCCGCCAGGTCCTCGCCGGCCGGGGCGAGCGCGCGCAGCGGCTCGGCGGCGCCGGCGAGCAGGTGCAGGTCGTCGCGCACCGCGGCGAGCTCGCGCAGCGGTCCCACCGCGGCGCTCAGCTCGCGCAGCGACTCCACCGCCGTGGCCAGCTCGGCCAGCGGTGCCGCGGCACCGGACAGCGCACGCAGCGGCTCCACCGCGGCCGACAGCTCCCGCAGCGGGCCGACCGCCGCAGCCAGCTCGTGCAGATCCCCGCGCACCAGCGCCAGCTCGTGCAGATCCCCGCGCACCGCCGCCAGCTCGTGCAGGTCCTCCCGCACCAGCGCCAGCTCGTGCAGGTCCTCGCGGACGGCCGCCAGCTCGCGCAGCGGCCCGACCGCGGCCGACAGCTCGGTCAGCGGCCCCACCGCCGAGGACAGCTCATGAAGCGGCCCGACCGCCGAGGACAGCTCACGCAACGGCCCGACCGCCGAGGACAGCTCACGCAGCGACCCCACCGCGGCCGACAGCTCGCGCAACGACTCCACGGCACCACCCAGCTCCCGCAGCGGCCCCACCGCACCGGCCAGGGTGCCGAGGTCCCGGCGCGCCCCGGCCAGCTCGGTCAGCGGCCCGGCGGCGGCCGACAACTCCACGACGGCCGAGGTCAGCCGGTCGATCCGGTCCACGGTGCCCGGGTCGTCCCAGAGCGTGACGACCCGGCCGAGTACGTCGTCGAGCACCGGCGCGAGACCGGTCAGCGCCGAGTCGACGCCGCCGATCCGGCGGGGCAGCGCAGCCACGTCCGCGGCCAGCTGCGGCATCGCCTCGACGGCGCGGGGTGCCTCGGCGAGCCAGCCGGGGAGCCTGCGACCGATCTCGACCGCAGCGCCGACGGTCCCGAGCGCGGCGCCGATCAGCGTCCCGGTGACGCCGGCGGGCGACCACGGGGAGGGGCGGGGCTGCTCTGCCATCGGTCTCCTCCGGTTCACGGGGCGGTCGCCGGGTCAGCCTCCCAGATCGGGCTGCGCCGGGTACCGATCAGTAGGAGGTGTCGTCCACCCGGGCGTCCGCGGAGCCGCCGGCGTCCCGGGCGGCGGCGTCGGCCAGGATCGTCGCCGTCCCGCTGGTGCCGAACCGGGTCACCCCGGCGGCGTGGAAAGCGAGCACGGTGTCCAGGTCGCGCACCCCGCCGGACGCCTTCACCTGGACAGACGGTCCGACGCTGCGCCGCATCAGCGCGATGTGCTCCGGTGTGGCGCCGCCGCCCGCGAAGCCGGTGGAGGTCTTCACGAACGCCGCACCGGCGCGCTCGGCGGCCACGCAGCCGGCGACGATCTCGTCGTCGGACAGCAGCGCCGTCTCCAGGATGACCTTCACGATCCGCCCGCCCGCGGCCTCGACGACGGCCCGGACGTCGGCCTCGACGTCGTCGAGCAGGCCGCTGCGCAGCCGTCCCACGTTGATCACCATGTCCAGCTCGGCCGCGCCGTCGGCGATCGCCTGCCCGGACTCCGCGACCTTGGCCGCGGTGCTGGTCGTGCCGTGCGGGAAGCCGATGACGGTCCCGACCGCGACGCCGGTGCCGTCCAGCCGGGCGACCGCGTGCGCGACGTCGCTCGGCCGGACACACACGCTGAAGATCCGATGGTGGGCGGCGGTCTCCAGCTGGGCGTCGACGTCGGTCCGGCTCAGCTCAGGCCGCAGGATCGCGTGATCGATCATCCCGGCGATCTCGGCGGCGGTCAGGGTGGTGGCCACGGGGCCGAGGCTACGCGGCACCGGGCGACGGTCCCGGGGCGATCCACAGCGCATGCGGTCACCGGCGGTCACTGCGATGCTGGCCCCGGCGCCGGGCGTACCGGCTCCGGAAGGGAACGCCTGCGATGGAGGACGAGAAGCGGCCCCTGCCGTCGCCCGAGCCCGCCGAGCAACTGGGTGACCGTCCTGAGCCGCGGTCCGGGCCGGCACTGCGGTTCGAGACCTCCCGGCACCCGTCCGGGGCGGCCGTGCTGCACGCGATCGGCGCGATCGACGACGACACCTCAGCCGATCTGTGGATCCAGCTCGGCATCTGGTCCGACGAGAGCTCCGACCTGATCCTGGACCTGTCCGGTGTGGACTTCCTCGGCACCGCGGGCCTGACGTCGCTGCTGGAGGCGCGGGAGGTGATCGGCGCCGAGGGCAAGCAGCTGCAGGTGCTCTGCGGCGGCAGCCGCCCGGCGCGCCGGGCACTGCAGGTCACCGGCGCGATGGAGGAGTTCGACGTGCTGGACAGACTCCCCGACGGACCCACCGCGTCCCGGGCGATGCTGTTCGGCGTCCCGGACCCGGATGTCCGGCTCGACGGTCGGCCGCGCGTCCACGAGTAGCCCACCGTGCAGCCGATCCTGCTCGGCCTCGGCGGCCTCGCGCTGCTGCTGGTCGGCGCCGAGCTGCTGGTCCGGGCCGGATCCCGGCTCGCGAGCCGGCTCGGGCTGTCCCCGATGGTCATCGGGCTGACCGTGGTCTCGGTCGGCACGAGCCTGCCCGAGCTCGCCATCGGCATCGACGCCGCCCGCTCGGGCAGCGCCGGCCTGGCCACCGGCAACATCGTCGGCACCAACCTGGTCAACCTGCTGTTCGTGCTCGGCCTGGGTGCGCTGCTGCGGCCGGTCCTGTTCAGCGGCCGGACGCTGCGGTTCGACCTGCCCGCGATGGTCGTCGCGACGCTGCTGTTCTTCCTGCTCGCCCGGGACGGGTCGCTCGGCCCGCTGGACGGTGCGCTGCTGCTCACCGGCGCCGTCGCCTACACCGTGCTGATCTTCCGGACGAGCCGCCGGGAGGACGTCACGGCGGAGGCCGACACCGGCGGCAGCGGCGGGCCGGTGGTGCAGCTGCTGGTGCTCGTCGCGTCGATCGGGTTGATCGTCGTCGGCGCGGAGCTGCTGGTCGACGGCGCCGTGCAGGGGGCGCGGGCGTTCGGGGTGGACGAGGCGGTGATCGGGCTGACCGTCGTCGCGATCGGCACCTCGGCGCCGGAGCTGGTGACGATGCTGGTCGCGATCGTGCGGGGCGAGACCGGGCTGGCCGTGGGCAACCTGGCCGGCTCCAGCGTCTACAACATCGCACTGGTCCTCGGCGTGACGGGACCGCGATCGCGACGCGGACCGGGGCGAGGCTGACCCGGTTCGAGGGCGGCGTGCTCGTCGCCGTCTACCTCGCCTACCTGGTCTGGCTGATCCTCACCCGCACGTAGCGGGCCGCGGTCCACCCGGGACCGCGGCCCGCCGGTGCGGGGAGCCGGTTCAGGCCGAGACGCTCCGGTCCCCGGCCGGGGCGACCGGCGCGGCGTCGGACCCGCGCCCGAGCACCACGTAGAGCCCGCCGTAGACGACGACGCCGAACACCGCGAGCGCCACCGCGACCGTCCCGGCGAACTGCTGGTAGCCGCCGGTGAGCAGCAGCAGCGCCGGCAGCCACGCCGTCACCCAGCCCTGGATCGCGCAGACCGCGCCGGTGTAGCGGCCGATCCGGTCCTGTTTGAGCCCGAGCAGCACGAAGAACAGCAGCCACAGGAACGCCCAGTGCAGCCAGATCACGCCGAACCCCGGATCGGCGAAGCGGGTGAAGTTCAGCCAGGAGAACACCAGCGCGGACAGGAACACGAACAGGCAGAAGTAGCCGAGCCCGCTGCTGTCCAGGCCGAGCGTGATGTTCAGCGCGACGTAGAGATAGGTGAAGGAGAACAGGTACAGCCCGGACGCGGCCAGGATGACGTTCGGGTCGCCGCCCGCGGTGAAGATCAGATAGGTGGGCGTGATGATCTGCAGGCCGCCGACGAAGAAGTTCATCGGTGCCGCGGACCGCGCGTCCACCCATCCCAGCAGCATCACGCCGTTGATGAACAGGACGGCGCCGACGAACAGCAGTCCGACGGATCCCATCGCCGGTTCCTCAGGCCCGCGCCACCGGGACGCCCTGTCCCGGGTCGATCGTCGCCGGGCCGTCCTTGCCCGGCCGGACGTCGAAGTCGAAGATCTCGGTCGGAAGGTAGACCGTGGAGCACGAGTTCGGGATGTCGACGACGCCGGACAGCCTGCCCTCGATCGGCGCCGCCCCGAGGATCATGTACGCCTGGATGTCGGAGTACCCGAACTGAGGTGCGAGTCGAGGTAGCGCTGCTCGCCGGACAGCGTCACCGAGGTGCCGGAGAACGCCAGCCACTCGCTGTACTGCGGATCGGTCCGGCCGGGCATGAAGATCGCGTTCTCGGAGACGCCGTACTTGTCCATCCCGCCCTTGATGACGTCGACGTGCAGGTCCATGAACCCGCCCATCTCGATCGCCCCGCAGAAGGTGATCTCACCGTCGCCCTGGGAGAAGTGCAGGTCCCCCATTGACAGCTTCGCGCCGTCGACGAACACCGGGTAGAAGACCCGGCTGCCCTTCGTGAGGTTCTTGATGTCCTGGTTCCCGCCGTTCTCCCGGGGTGGCGCGGTGCGGGCGGCCTCGGCCGCGGCGCGGTCGAAGTCGGCGCCGGTCAGCGAACCGAGGATCGCCGAGTCCGGGTTCGGCGGCAGTGCCAGCGGCGGGACGCGCTGCGGATCGGTGTCGATCAGGGCCTGCTCGCGGGCGTTCCAGGTGCGCAGCAGCTCGTGCGACGGCGCGGTCCCCATCAGTCCCGGGTGGACGATGCCGGTGAACGACACGTGCGGGACGTGCCGGGAGGTGGCGACACCGCCGCGGAAGTCCCAGATCACCTTGTAGGCGTCCGGGAACTGCTCGGTCAGGAAGCCGCCGCCGTTGCGGGTGGCGAACACGCCGGTGTAGCCCCAGCCCTGCCCGGCGAGCGGACCGGAGTCCTCCTGCGGGATCGGGCCGACGTCGAGGATGTCGACGATCAGCAGGTCGCCGGGCTGCACGCCCTCGACGTGGATCGGTCCGGAGAGCACGTGCACACCGGCCAGCGGGGCGTTGAGGATGTCGTCGGCGGAGTCGTCGTTGCGGATGGCCCCGTCGAACCACTCGCGACAGTCGACCCGGAAGCTGTCGCCGGGGCGTACCCGGACCTGGGCGGGGACGTCGGGATGCCACCGGTTGTGGCCGACGATCTGCTGTTCGGTGAACTTCTTGCGGGAGTCGAGCGGGAACACGACCTCGGGCATGACGAACACACCTTCCATCTGGTGGGGGGACGGCCGGGAGTGCGGGCAGGGGGGATCGCGCGGCGGGCCGGTGTGGCCCGTCGCCGGTGGTGGTCCGGGTGCGGTTCAGGGGCGCGGGAGGCCCCGGGTGCGCGGATCGAGGCGGGCGGCCGGGCGCGGCCCGGTGCCCGCGGACGGCACCGACGTGACGACCTGCGGCTCGGTCCGGCTCGCCTCGGCCCGGTCGATCAGGCCCATCCGGCCCCGGTCGGCGAACCCGAGCATCGGCGGCGTGATCAGCCGGACCGCCTCGGTGCCGCAGGCCGGGCAGGCCAGGGTGGCGGGAGCGGTGCCGATCGGCCGGCGGACGTCGACCGGGCCGTCGGTGCCGCACCGGTACGTGTAGGTCGCCATGCCATCCTCGCTCGTCCTAGGAAATAATTTCCCAGGAAAGCTATAGCGGACGGCGCATGGTGTCAACGGTCACAGCTGCTGGAGGACGTCCCAGCTCAGGCCGTCCGCCGCGGCCAGGAACACCCGCTGCCGCAGGTGCCGGTCCCGCAGCTCGACGGTGCCGCGCGGGCTCTCGTAGGACAGCCCGTCGGACACCGCGACCATCGACCGGACGTCGGTGGCCCCGGCCCGGCGCATCAGCGCGGTCAGCAGCCGGACCCCCTCGTAGCAGGACTCGCCGAGGCTGTTCAGCACCGGGGCCTCCGGCCCGAACCGGCGCGCGTACCAGGCCGCGAAGTCCAGGCCGGAGGCCGTGGCGAGGTCCTCGAAGTAGCCGGCCGAGGTCATCAGGCCGCGGGTGCTCTCCGCCCCGGAGGCGAGCAGCACGTTCTCGTCGATCAGCGAGCTGAACCGCAGGATGTCGCGGTCCATCCCGGCCGCGGTGAACGCCCGGTTGAACGCGACGGCGTCGTCGCCGATCAGCAGCATCAGCACGGCCTCGCAGCCGCTGCGCTCGACCCGCCGCAGCACGTCGTCGAACCGGGTGGTGCCCAGCGGCACGTACATCTCGTCGCAGACGGTGCCGCCGATCCGGCGCAGGAACCGGCGGGCCGCGTCGGCCGAGCGGCGCGGCCAGACGTAGTCGTCGCCGACGATCGTCCAGCGCCGGACGCCGGCCGTCCCGGCGAACCAGTCCAGGGTCGGGCCGAGCTGCAGGTCCGGCGTCTCGCCGGTGAGGAAGACCCCCGGCCGGGACTCGCCGCCCTCGTAGAGCGCGGTGTAGGCGTAGGGCACCCGGCCGTCGATCGCCGGCGCGACCGCCTCGCGGACCGCCGAGATGTGCCAGCCGGTCACCGCCTGCACCGCACCCGCGGTGACCAGCGCGGCGACCTCGCGGGCGACCTCCTCCGGGGCGGCGCCGCCGTCCACCGGGAGCAGCCGCAGCTCGCGGCCCAGCACGCCGCCCTCGTCGTTGGTCTCCTCCATGGCGAGCGTTCCGCAGCTCTCGCAGGACGGGCCGAAGATCCCGGCCGGGCCCTGCAGCGGCACCACGAGCGCCATCGTGAGGACGTCCCGGCGGGACGCGGGCGGCACGGTGAGACGCGGGGGCGTCATGCGGCTACGCTAAAGGTCTTCCACCTGCGTGTCCTGCTCTGTTCGGGGGGATGGTCGAGGATGATGTCCGCCCGGGGTGCGTTCGGGTGAGCGACGAGACGCTGCGCCTGCTCTCGATGGCCGAGCGTGCCGCGACACAACGACTGGACGACGCGCTGCGGTCGGCCGGTGCCGATCTCGACCAGTGGCGGGTGCTGTCGCTGCTCGCCGACCGGGGCGGCTGCCCGATGAACGTGGTCGCCGAGCACGCGCTGATGCTCGCCCCCAAGTGCTCCAAGCTGGTCGACCGCATGGTCTCGGCCAACCTGGTGCTGCGCAGGCCCGACGAGCACGACCGGCGCCGGGTGCTGATCTTCGCCTCGGCCCGTGGCCGGGCGGCGCTGGCCCGCTGGGACGCCGCCGTGGCCGGGGTGCGGGAGCGGTTCACCGAGATCGTCGGGCCCGACGTGGCCGTCCTGGACGAGCTGCTGCGCAGGCTCGCCACCGGGATGGAGCGGTCCCCCGAGCCGGATCCCGCCGCCGGCTGAGTCCCGTCCCACTTGCGCTCCGGGCCGGTACTGGTCCACCCTCTGGACGAACGAACATTCGGTCGCTGGAAGGTGGATCGTGACGACGGCTGACCCGCACACGCCGGAGAGCCTGCAGGCCCGGTTCGACGCGACGATCGCGGCGGACCAGCGGATCGAGCCGCGGGACTGGATGCCCGAGGCGTACCGCAGGACCCTGATCCGCCAGATCGCCCAGCACGCGCACTCCGAGATCATCGGCATGCAGCCGGAGGGCAACTGGCTGCTGCGCGCCCCCTCGCTGCGCCGCCGCGCGATCCTGCTCGCCAAGGTGCAGGACGAGGCCGGCCACGGCATGTACCTCTACGCCGCCGCCGAGACCCTCGGGGTGGACCGCGAGGAGCTGACCGAGAAGCTGATCGACGCGAAGCAGAAGTACTCGTCGATCTTCAACTACCCGACGCTGTCCTGGGCCGACATCGGCGTCATCGGCTGGCTGGTGGACGGCGCCGCGATCGCCAACCAGGTCCCGCTGTGCCGCTGCTCCTACGGTCCCTACGCCCGGGCCATGATCCGGATCTGCAAGGAGGAGTCGTTCCACCAGCGGCAGGGCTACGAATCGCTGCTCGCGATGATGAACGGCACCGACGCGCAGCGCGCGATGGTGCAGGAGTCGGTGGACCGCTGGTGGTGGCCGTCGCTGATGATGTTCGGCCCGGCCGACGGCGACTCCCCCAACACCCGGCAGTCGATGGAGTGGGGCATCAAGCGGCACACCAACGACGAGCTGCGCCAGCGGTTCGTCGACATGACCGTCCCGCAGGCCGCCACCCTCGGCGTCACGCTGCCGGACCCGGACCTGCGCTGGAACGAGGAGCGGCAGGCGCACGACTTCGGCGACCCGGACTGGTCGGAGTTCACCGCCGTCGTCTCCGGGGCCGGCCCGGCCAACCGGCAGCGGCTGGCGCACCGGCGCCGGGCGCACGAGAGCGGCGCCTGGGTGCGCGAGGCCGCCCGGGCCTACGCGGACAAGCGGGCGGCACGGGCGGAGGCGGGCGCATGACCACCCCGGACACCGGCAGCGGCGGCACCGCCGAGGCCACCACCCCGACCACCGCCCCGAGCGCCGGCACGCCGGCCCGCCGGTCCTGGCCGCTCTACGAGGTGTTCGTCCGCGGCAAGCGCGGCCTCAACCACGTGCACGTCGGCTCGCTGCACGCCGCCGACGACGAGATGGCCCTGCACAACGCCCGCGACGTCTACACCCGGCGCAACGAGGGCGTCTCCATCTGGGTGGTGCGCGCCGACCTGATCACCGCGTCCAGCCCGGACGAGAAGGACCCGTTCTTCGCGCCGTCCGCGGACAAGGTCTACCGGCACCCGACGTTCTACGAGATCCCGGAGGAGGTGCCGCACCTGTGACCGGGAACGTCTACGACGCGCTGACCGAGGCCGACGACCCCCGATGGGCGTTCGGCTCCGGCTTCTCCGAGGCCGGTGCGGAGATCGCCGCGCCGGTCCCGGACGGCGCCGATCCGGCCGATCTCGCCGAGTACTGCCTGATGCTCGGCGACGACGCGCTGGTCTACAGCCACCGGCTCACCGAGTGGGTGTCGAACGCCCCCGAGCTGGAGGAGGAGGTCGCGCTCGCCAACACCGCGCTCGACCTGCTCGGCCAGGCCCGGGTGCTGCTGTCCCGGGCCGGGCACGTCGAGGGGCTCCTCGACGGGCGGACCGCCCGCACCGAGGACGATCTCGCGCACTGGCGCGAGGTCGCGGAGTTCCGCTGCGTCGCGCTCACCGAGCCGTCCGACGAGCTGGACTTCGCCCGCGCCGTCGCCCGGCTGCTGGTGTTCTCCGCCTGGCGGCTCGCGCTGCTCCACCGGCTGCGGGACTCGGCCGATCCGGTGCTCGCCGCGGTCGCCGCGAAGGGGGTCAAGGAGGTCGCCTACCACCGCGACCACGCCGCCCGCTGGGTGCTGCGGCTCGGCGACGGGACCCCCGAGTCGCACGCGCGCATGCAGGACGCGCTGCAGTGGGTGTGGCCCTACCTCGGCGAGCTGTTCCGCACCTCCGACGTCGAACGCAGGCTGGTCGCCGCCGGGATCGCCGCCGACCCGGCGCAGACCCGCGACGAGGTCGACGCCGTGCTGGACCGGGTGCTCGACCGCGCCACGCTGACCCGCCCGGACGTGCCCGCGGCCGGCACCATCGGCGGCCGCGGCGGCCGCCAGGGCGTGCACACCGAGAAGCTCGAGCAGGCACTCGTCGTGCTGCAGAGCCTCGCCCGCCGGCACCCGGGGGCGACGTGGTGACCGGCCTGCTGCCGGGCCTGGGCGCCCGCGACGTGGTGGCGGCCGTGGTCGATCCGGAGATGCCGATGCTCACCCTGGACGATCTCGGGGTGATCCGGTCGGTGACCGAGGACGGCGGCCGGGTCGCCGTCACGATCACCCCGACCTACTCGGGCTGCCCGGCGATCGAGGAGATGCGCGCCGACATCGCCGGTGCGCTGACCTCGGCCGGCTACGGCCCGGTCGAGGTGACGACCGTCCTGTCCCCCGCCTGGAGCACGGACTGGATCAGCGAGGCCGGCCGGCGCAAGCTCGCCGACGCCGGCGTCGCCCCGCCGGGCGCGGCCGCCGCGGCCGGGCCCGGCCCGGTCCCGCTGGTCCTGGACCCGCCGTCGTCGGTGGTGCGCTGCCCGCAGTGCGGGTCGCCGGCGACCGAGGAACTCTCCCGGTTCGGCCCGACCGCGTGCACCGCGCTGCGCCGATGCACGGCCTGCCGCGAGCCGTTCGAGCACATGAAGGAACTCTGATGCTGCTCACCGAACCCGGCACGGTCGACGCACCGGCGGACCTCCCGGCGGGCTTCCACCGGCTGCGGGTGGCCGACGTCGATCGGCTGTGCGAGGACGCCGTCGCGGTCACCTTCGACGTGCCGGAGCACCTGCGCGCGCACTACGCGTTCCGGCCCGGCCAGTACCTGACGCTGCGCACGGTGACCGCCGACGGGGAGGAGCGCCGGTCGTACTCGATCTGCTCCCCGGCCGGTGCCGCCCCGCGGATCGGGGTCCGCCGGGTCGACGGCGGGCTGTTCTCCGGCTGGCTGGTCGACCGGCTCACCGCGGGCGACCTGGTGGAGGTCGGCCCGCCGGGCGGGTCGTTCACGCCGGTGCAGGCCGCGGGCGCCCATCACGCGCTCGTCGCCGCGGGCTCGGGGATCACGCCGATGTTGTCGATCGCCGCGTCCGTGCTCGCCGCGCACGACGACACGCAGGTCACCCTGGTCTACGGCAACCGGCGCACCGACACGGTGATGTTCACCGAGGAGATCGCCGACCTGAAGAACGCCTACGGCCCGCGGCTGCACCTGATCAACGTGCTGTCCCGGGAGCCCACCGAGGCGGAGATCGTCAACGGCAGGCTCGACGCCGACCGCCTCCGCAGGCTGCTCACCGCGCTGGTGGACGTCCCCGGCGTGGACCACTGGTGGCTGTGCGGCCCGCTCGGGATGACCGAGGACGCCGTCACCGTGCTGACCGAGCACGGCGTGGACCGGGCGCGGGTGCACCGCGAGCTGTTCTACGTCGGCGAGCCACCGCCGGAGCCGCACCGCGCCGAGGACGATCCGGCGCCCGGCGGCACCGGCAGCACGGTCACGATCGTCCTCCACGGACGGTCGACCACACTGGACCTGCCGCGCACCGAGTCCGTGCTGGACGCCGCGCAGAAGGTCCGCGGTGACATGCCGTTCGCCTGCAAGGGCGGCGTGTGCGGCACCTGCCGGGCCAGGGTCACCGCGGGCGAGGTCGAGATGCGGCGCAACTTCGCCCTGGAGGACGACGAGGTCGCCGCCGGTTTCGTGCTCACCTGTCAGAGTCGGCCGGTGTCCGCCACCGCGACGGTCGACTTCGACGCCTGAGCGGTGCGGCCGCACCGCCCGGCCGGGTGCCCGGCCGCTGCTCAGCCGCGCAGCCGGGTGTTGAGCCGCGCGGCCTGCCGGACCAGGTGGTCGCGCTCGCCGAGGTCGGTCGCCGCCGCGGCGGCCCGTGCGTACAGCGCGGCCGCGGTCGCCGGGTCCCCGGCGCGCTCGGTCAGGTAGGCCATCGCGGCGGTGTGCCGGGGCAGCGATCCGTCCAGCTCGGCGAGCGCGGCCAGCCCGGCCCGCGGGCCGTCGGCCTCGCCGAGCGCCACCGCCCGGTTCAGCCGGACCACCGGACTGCCGGTGAGCGCGACGAGCTCGTCGTACCACTCCACGATCTGCGCCCAGTCGGTCTCGGCCGCGGTGCGGGCGTCGGCGTGCAGCGCGGCGACGGCGGCCTGCGCCTGGTACTCGCCGAGCCGGTCGCGGGCCAGCGCGGCCTGCAGGACCCGCACCCCGTCGGCGATCATCGCGGTGTCCCACCGGCCGCGGTCCTGCTCGGCGAGCGGCACGAGGCTCCCGTCGGGCGCGGTGCGGGCCGTGCGCCGCGCGTGGTGCAGCAGCATCAGCGCGAGTAGCCCGGCCACCTCCGGATGGTCGATCCCGGCCGCGAGCCGGCGGGTGAGCCGGATCGCCTCGACGGCCAGGTCGACCTCCCCGGTCGCCCGGTATCCCTCGTTGAACACCAGGTACAGCACCCGCAGCACGACGGCGACGTCCCCGGGCCGGTCGAACCGCACGTCCGCCACGGTGCGCTTGGCCCGGCTGATCCGCTGGGCCATGGTGGCCTCCGGAACCAGGTACGCCTGCGCGATCTGCCGGGTGGTCAGCCCGCCGACCGCGCGCAGGGTGAGCGCCACCGCCGACGACGGCGGCAGGGACGGATGGGCGCACAGGAAGTACAGCTGGAGCGCGTCGTCCGTCCCGGCCGCCGGGCCCGGTGCCGGCTCGGCCTCGACCAGCTCCTCACGCCTGCGGCGGGCCGACTCCGCCCGGGCCCCGTCCAGGAACCGCCGCCAGGCCGTGGTGACCAGCCAGCCCTTCGGGTCCCGCGGCGGATCGGACGGCCAGACCCGGACCGCTTCGACCAGCGCCTCCTGCACGGCGTCCTCGGCGGTGGCGAAGTCGGCGCCCCGGCGGACCAGGATCGCGGTCACTGCCGGGGTGAGCGTCCGCAGCAGGGCGCCGTCCATCGCCGGTCACTCCTGGATGGTCGGCGGCGCGGTCAGGAACGGGCGCAGCTCCAGCCACTCGTGGATCGGCTCCCCGCCGGCCCCGGGCGCCGCGGACAGCTCCCCGGCGAGCTCGACGGCCCGGTCGTAGCTGTCGACGTCGATCACCATCCAGCCGGCGATCAGGTCCTTGGTCTCGGCGAACGGGCCGTCGGTGACCGGCGGGCGGCCCTCGCCGTCGTACCGGACGAACGTCCCCTCGGGGGCGAGCGCCTGCCCGTCGACGTACTCACCGGTCTGCTCCAGCCGGTCCGCGAAGTCCTGCATGTACCGGACGTGGTCGGTGATCTCCTGCGGGGTCCACTTCTCCATCGGGACGTCGTTCACCGATGCCGGGGCGCCGCGGTAGTGCTTGAGCAGCAGGTACTTGGCCATCGTGACCCTCCTCCGTACGGGCGTGACCCATTCTGGTCACGTTCACGCCGGGGACGGAGCCGTTCGGGCGTTCTCGACAGCACCTGACAGGAAATGAGTGTGACCCGCACCACACGATTGACAGCGGGCCACGAACGACGACGGCGGTGGTGCCCCTCCGAGGAGGGACACCACCGCCGGTGTGCCGAGGAACGTCAGATGGTGACGTTCGAGGCCTGCGGGCCCTTGGCGCCCTGGGTGACCTCGTAGGTCACGGACTGGTTCTCGGAGAGCTCACGGAAGCCCGAGGCGTCGATCGCCGAGTAGTGCACGAACACGTCGGCGCCGCCGTCGTCGGGGGCGATGAAGCCGAAGCCCTTTTCGGCGTTGAACCACTTCACGGTGCCGGTAGCCATGTGGATGCTCCTTCGTTGCCTAGCTTTGTGGACGGAACAACCACGTCCTGCGGCTGCCCGGGTCACTGCGATTCCCAGACGGCAGCCAGCTACAGCTACACCACAGACAGCGAATCCGCCCGCATCATCATTCCGCGAGCGCGCTCAGAGAAACGAACTTCAGAACTTACGGTGACCGATCATCACGCTACACCCACCCACCCGAGCCTCCAACAACGATCACCGGGGAGGGGCGTCGCGGGGCGTCCGCGGCCGGGCCGCCGCGGCCGTCGAGAATAGACCGGCGCCCCGCCGACCGGTGATCGACCTGCGATGGACCGGCCACGCCCGCCGGCCGGTCGCGACCCGGGGTGATCTGCACCATAGTGCGCCGGGACCGCTCCGGCGATCACCGCGATCCGGCGGAACCGGCGCGGAGGGCTTGACGCGATCTGCAGCGCTGACTATAGATATGGGCATCGAACGAAGGCAGTCCTGACGCCACAGGGACGGCGACCGGGTCGAGAGGTTGGGGAGGGCGATTCATCAGAACAGCACCCGATCATCTGGATCATTGAGTACGCAGTAGCCGACGAATGCGGGGCCCGGCCGACACGGCCGGGCCCCGCTTTCCGTTCGGACCTACGGTGGGCGGGTGTTCCTGGAGAACCTGGTGTTCGACGCCGTCCACCCGGCCCGGCTGGGCCGGTTCTGGGAGGCGGTGGTCGGCGGCGAGCGGCTCACCGACGAGCCCGGGATCTTCGAGACCCGGCTCGCCGTCGAGGGCGGGCCGGTGCTGGACCTGTGCCTGCAGCGCGTCGCCGAGCCGCCGTCCGAGCCGCTGCGGCTGCACGCCGACCTGTTCGGCGGCGACCGGCGGGACGAGGTGGTCGACCGGCTGCTCGGCCTGGGCGCGCGACCGCTCGACATCGGCCAGCGGGACGTGCCCTGGGTGGTGCTCGCCGATCCGGAGGGCAACCCGTTCTGCGTGATGGAGGAGCGCCCGGCCTACGTCGACACCGGTCCGATCGCGGCGCTCCCGCTGGACTCCGCCGATCCGGACCGCGACGCCGAGTTCTGGTCCCGGCTCACCGGATGGACCGATGCACCCGGGGTGGCGCCCCGCACCCTGCGGCATCCCTCGCGGCGCGGCCCGCTGCTCGAGATGTGCCCGGAGCCGGCCGCCAAGCGGGCCGGGAAGAACCGGATGCACCTCGACGTCCGGCTGGAGGCGGGCGACGACCCCGACGAGGTCGCCGCGCAGATCGCCGGGCTCGGCGGGCGGGAGCTGCACCCTGAGTGGGGCGCGCTCCCCTGGCGGGTGTACGCCGACCCGTCGGGCAACGAGCTGTGCGTGCTGCCGGAACGCCCCTGACCCGGCCGGTCCGGCGGCAGCCGCCCGCTCGATGACGTGACCCTTGACACACGGTAGTCGATTATCGATACTCGATGAACAGCTTCCGGCGAGGTGCGACGCCCGGCCCTACAGCAGTACCGGCGCGGTCCACCGCATCGCACACCGAGGAGCCCCGATGGCCGGTCTCACGCGATCCGTCCTCAGCCACCAGCTCCGGGAGAAGATCCTCCAGCGGATCCTGGACGGTGACTTCCAGCCCGGCGAACGCATCGTCGAGAGCCGGCTGATGAAGGAGTACGGGGTCAGCCAGGCCCCGATCCGCGAGGCGCTGCGCGGGCTGGAGGCCATGCGGTTCGTCGAGAGCCAGGCGCACCGCGGGGTCCGGGTGCGGGCGATCTCCCGGAAGGAGACGGGCGAGATGTACCCGGTGCGCGCGGCGCTCGAGGAGGTCGCCGGCCGCACCGCCGCACCGCTGATGACCGACCGCGTCCTGGACCTGCTCGACGCGGAGATCGGCGCGATGCGCGCCGCCACCGAGGACGGTGACCTGCACGCCCAGCTGGTGCACGACGCCCGGTTCCACGAACTGATCTTCGAGACCGCCGGGAACTCGCTGCTGCTCGAGGTGTGGCGCTCGCTGCACGCCGAGATCCGCACGTTGATCACCTACGCCAGCCTGCGGACCGAGCTCCGCGAGATCGTCGACTCCCACCAGCCGATCCTGGCCGCGCTGCGCATGCGCGATCCGGTCCTCGCCGGCAAGGAGATGCGCCACCACATCGAGCACTTCGGTGCGCTCGTGATGGGCGACACCGACTAGCGACCGTCCGGTCGCCCCCTTCCCCGCACATGGAGGTGTGGAGTTGAAACCTGCCGCGTTCGCCTACCTGGCGCCCAGCAGCGTCGAGGAAGCAGTCGCCCGGCTCGCCGAGCACGGGCCCGAGGCCCGGGTGCTCGCCGGCGGCCAGAGCCTGGTCCGGCTGATGAACACCCGCCTCTCCACCCCGTCGGTGATCATCGACATCAACCGCATCCCCGATGCTCGGAACGATCTCGGTCACCGACGGGGTGATCACCGTCGGAGCAATCGTCCGGCAACGTTCCTGCGAGATCGATCCGCGGATCGCCGCGGGTGTCCCGCTGTTCAGCGAGGCGGGCGGGCACGTCGCGCACGTCTCGGTACGGCAGCGCGGAACCGTGGTCGGCAGCGTCGCCTTCGCCGATCCCTCGGCCGAGCTGCCGGCCGCGCTGCTCGCCCTCGACGGGCAGGTCGTCGTGCGGAGCAGCTCGGGGGAACGGCTCGTCGACGCCGACGACTTCTTCGTCGGGCCGTTCCGCACCAGCCTCGCCGACGACGAGCTGGCGGTGGCGGTCCGCATCCCCGGCACCCGGCCGGAGCGGACCGGCTCGGCCTTCGTCGAGGTCTCCCGGCGGCACGGTGACCTGCCGATGTGCGGCGTCGGCTCGGTCCTCACGCTCACCCCGGACGGCGTCGTCGAGACCGCCCGGATCGCCCTGTGCGCGGTGGACCGGCGCCCGGTGCGGGCCCGCGACGCCGAGGCGTCGCTGCTCGGCGCCGTCCCCGGGACCGACCGGATCGCCGAGGCCGCCGCGCTGGCGGCGGCGGCGGTCGAGCCGATCGGCGACTGCCACGGCTCCGCGTCGTTCCGCCGCCATCTCGCCGGCGTGCTGACCCGGCGATCCCTGCAGACCGCCGTCACCCGAGCCGGCCAGGAGACCCCGATGCCCGATAAGGTCCGCATCCGTCTCGTCGTGAACGACGTCGCGCACGACACCCTCGTCGAACCGCGCACGCTGCTGGTCGACTTCCTGCGGACGAGCTCGCCCTGACCGGCACCCACGCCGGGTGCGAGCAGGGGGTCTGCGGCGCGTGCACGGTGCTGCTCGACGGCCGGACCACCGGGTCCTGCCTGCTGTTCGCCGCGCAGCTGGACGGCGCCTCGATCCGCACCGTGGAGTCGCTGGCCGCGCCGGACGGCACGCTGCACCCCATCCAGCGGGCGTTCGTCGAGAACCACGGCCTGCAGTGCGGCTTCTGCACCTCCGGGATGCTGATGTCGGCCTGCGAACTGCTCGACCGGACACCGCTGCCCGAACCCGCCGACGTGCCCGAGTCGATCTCCGGGAACCTGTGCCGCTGCACCGGCTACCAGAACATCGTCCGACCGGTGTGCGCGGCAGGCCGGCTCGTCGCCGCCGAGAACCCGAACGCCACCACCGGAGCGGACGCATGAGCATCGCCGAGCACACACCGGACACCGCCGCCCCGGACCGGACCGGCTACCGCTGGGTCGGCCGGAGCGTGCCCCGCAAGGAGGACCCGCGGCTGCTCGCCGGGCGCGGCGGCTACATCGGCGACGTCACCGTCCCCAGGATGCTGGACGCCGCGGTGCTCCGCAGCCCGCACGCGCACGCCCGGATCGTCTCGATCGACACCAGCGCGGCGCGGGCGCCGCCCGGCGTGGTCGCCGTGCTGACCGGGGCGGAGGCGCTCGCCCACGTCAACCCGATGGGCGCCCAGCCGATCGAGACCGCCGGCGCGATCTGCTCGTACGACCCGTACGCGGAGGACATGACCGGCTGGTCCAACACGAACCCCCACAACTTCCTGCCGTGGTCGTTCGCCGGGATGCTCGGCGTGCCCAACAACCGGCTCCGGATGATCCCGTGCGCGGCCGGCGGCAGCTTCGGCAGCAAGCACCTGATCAACAAGGTGATCGCGATCGCCGGCGCGCTGAGCAGGGCCGCCGGCCGTCCGGTCAAGTTCATCGAGGACCGGATCGACAACATCTCGGCCAACGACAACGTCGGCTGCGACCGGATCTACGACGCCGAGCTCGCCGCTCCGCCGACGGCGAGTTCCCGGGCTCACCCTGAAGATCATCGACGACTACGGCGCCTACTTCCAGTTCGCGCACGGCCAGCACGGCAACGCGATGGCCCAGCCGACCGGGCCGTACCGGATCGGCAGCCTGCGCTACGACGTCTCCTGCGTGCTCACCAACAAGGTGCAGCAGGGCTTCTTCCGCGGCGCGGGCGCCGATCCGGGCAACTTCATCCTGGAACGCCTGGTCGACCCCGCCGCCGACGAGCTCGGCATCGACCGGGCCGAGCTGCGGCGGCGCAACTTCATCCGGCCCGACGAGTTCCCCTACAAGGTCCCCACCGGCAACGTCTACGACAGCGGCGACTACGAGTCCGTCCTGGACCGCGCGCTGGAGATCGCCGATCTCGGGTACTGGGAGGAGGAGAAGGAACGGCTGCGGGCCGAGGGCCGCTACCTCGGGATCGGGCTGACCAGCTGCCAGGAGCGCACCGGCTACAACGCCAGCGAGTGGTGGTTCCTCTACGACAATCCCCCGCTGGGCGCCACCAGCACCCCGGAGAGCATCAAGCTCAACGTCGACGCCACCGGCGGCGTCCGGGTCGAGCTCGGCTGCCCGCTCTGGGGCAACAGCCCGGAGACGGTCGTCAGCCAGGTCGTCGCCGAGGAGTTCGGCATCGACCCGGCGGACGTCTCGGTCGGGTACGCGGACTCGACCACACCGGCGCGCTGTCCGCGGGCCCGGGCGGCAGCCGGTTGACGATCATGCTGTCCGGCGCGACCCGCGGCGCCTCCCGCTCGATCCGCGCCAAGATGATCCGGATCGCCGCGAACGCGATGGAGATGGCGCCCGAGGACGTCGAGTGCGTGGACGGCACCTTCCGCGCCAAGGGGGCGCCGCACACGTCGATGTCGATGTCCGACGTCGCGATGCGCGCCCACCTGTTCAAGCACGACAACCCCGAGGAGGAGAAGAGCGGGCTGGTCGAGACCTTCACCTACGACCACCCGTACTCCACCCCGCCGGCCGCGGACCGCACGGACATGGGCGCCTTCTACCCGATGGTGTCGCACGCCTGCCACATCCCGATCGTCGAGGTGGACCCGGAGACCGGCGTCGTGACGGTGCTGAAGTACTACGCGGTCAACGACTGCGGCACCCTGATGAACCCGGCGCTGGTCGAGGGCCAGGTGGTCGGCGGCATCGTGCAGGGCATCGGCGCCGCGCTGATGGAGGGGTACAGCTACGGCGCGGACGGCACGCTCGGCACGCCCACCTTCCGCGAGTACCTGCTGCCCAGCGTGCACGAGGCGCCCGAGATCGTGCTGGAGCACCGCGAGACGCCCTCGCCGTTCACCGAGTACGGCGTCAAGGGGGCCGGCGAGGGCGGCCGGCTGGTCGCCCCGACGGCGATCGCCAGCGCGATCGGCGACGCGCTCAAGCCGCTCGGCGTGTGGATCGACGAGCTGCCCATGACACCGGAACGCGTCGTCGCGGCGGTGGCGGCCGCCCGGGAGGCCCGGTGACCGGACACGCCGGTCCGGCGGGCGAGGTCCCCGCCGCGCAGCGGGTGGCCGCCGCCGGGCTGGTGCGCACCGGCCGGCAGTACTGGCGGCCACCCGGTTCCCGGGGATGCCGCTGTTCCCCGGCCACCCGCCGTTCCAGGTGCAGTCCTACCGGACCCCGCGCGGCCTGCGGGTCGCCGGGGACGACCTGTGGCCGCACACGCCGAACGAGGTCGGCCTCGCCTGCATGACCGAGGTGATCACCTCGACCGTGCACTCCGGCGCGCACATCGACGCGCTCGCGCACATCACCGTCGGCGACGACGACCACTGGTTCGGCGGCGCCAACGCCGCCGAGCACCTCGGCGACTTCGGCCCCACCGTCGGCGACGCGGCGACCATCCCGCCGCTGTTCACCCGCGGCGTGCTGCTCGACGTCGCCGGGCACCGCGGGGTGGACTGCCTCCCGGCGGGCTCCCAGGTCGACGCCGCCGAGGTGCAGGCGATCGCCGCGGCGCAGGGGACCGCGATCGGCCGGTGGGACGTCGTGCTGTTCCGCACCGGCTACATGGGCCTGTGGCCGGACGCCGAACGGATGGCCCGGCACGTGTCCCCCGGCCCCGACCTGTCGGCGGCCGAGCTGCTCGCCGAGCGCGGCGTGATCGCGGTGGGCAGCGACACCGAGACCTTCGAGATGCAGCCCGCACCGGATCCCGCCGTGCCGTCCAATCCGCAGCCGGTGCACACCCGGCTGCTCGTCGAAGGCGGGATCTACATCCTGGAGAGCCTCGATCTGGAGGAGCTCGCCGCCGCCGGGGTGCACGAGTTCCTGTTCGTCGCGCTGCCGCTCAAGATCGCCGGGGCGACCGGGGCGATGCTGGATCCGCTCGCCGTCGTCTGAGCGCGGGCGGGCGGATCCGCGATCACGGCCGGTGCCGGAACTCGACGCGCATCAGCCGGCTCTCCGCCCAGTCCTCCGGCCGGGTCGGCCGGATGGTGCCGGGATCGTGCGGCTGGTTGAGATCCGCGACGATCTCGGCCAGCACGGCCCGGCGTTCGGCCGGGTCGGTGACCGGCGTGGCCCGGGCGGGCAGATCGGCACGGATCCCGTTCCTGAGGTGGAAGGTGAACTCGGGATCGGCGAGCAGGTTCGCGTGCCAGCCGGTCGCACCGCCGCCGGCGCCGCTGCACAGGTAGACGGCGCCGGCGGCACGGTAGAAGAAGATCTCGATGCGGCGTGGCCGCCCGGTGCGGCGCCCCCGCGTGGTGATGTCGATGATCCGTTCGCGGGTGCCCGCGGTCGGGGTGATCTCGACGGCGCGCCGGATGTGGTCGGGCAGGTGCGCCGTGCCGGACGGGTCCGGGGTGCTCATGCGGCCTCGGCCGGGAGGGCCGGGCCGAGCAGCAGCCCACCGTCGACGACGTACTCCGATCCGGTGATGAACGACGCCTCCGACGAGGTGAGGAACAGCAGGAGCCGGGTGACGTCGGTCGGTTCCCCGAGCCGGGGGACGGCGAACGGCTCGGGCGAGTAGAAGTCGGCGATCGCCGCGGTGGCGCCGGCCGCCGGTTCGTGGATGAACGGGGTCGCGATCACGCCGGGATGGATGGTGTTCACCCGGATCCGGTCGCGGCCGAGTTCGAGCGCCGCCGTCCGGGTCAGGCCGCGCACGGCCCACTTGCCGGCGACGTAGGGCGCGTAGTGCGCCGTGCCGCCCATGGCCATGATTGAGGCGATGTTGACGATGCTGCCCCCGCCCGCGCGGCGCAGCGCCGGGATCGCGGCCCTGATCCCGAGGAAGGTCCCGGTGAGGTTGACGTCGAGGATGCGCGACCAGGTGGCCCGGTCGGTGTGCTCGATCGGGGCCGGCGGGTTCTGCACACCCGCGTTGTTGACCAGCACGTCCAGCGAACCGAAGGCACGCTCGGCGGCCGGCACGGCGGCGGCCCACGAGCTCTCCTCGGTGACGTCGAGGTGGACGAAGTGCGCGCGGGGCCCGAGCTCGTCGGCGAGCGCGGCGCCGCGTTCGGCGTCCAGGCCGCCGATCACCACGTTCGCCCCCTCCGCGTGGAAGGCGCGCACGTGGCTCGTTCCCTGGCCGCCGGTGCCACCGGTGACGAGCACGGTCTGGTTGTCGAAGCGGGGCATCGGATGTGTCCTCCGGGAGGTGGGTGGATCGCCGACGGTGGGCGACGACCGGTGGTGAGCCGATCGACTCACCATCCCCTCGGACACTAGGTCGGCAACGATGGCGAGTCAAGCCACTCACCTCGTATGCTCGGCCCATGAGCGGTGACGTGACGACGTACCACCAGCGCGTCGCCCGGGAGAAGCGCGCGCTGATCGTGGCGGCCGCGACCGCGCTGTTCCTGGAGCAGGGCTACGACCGGACGTCGCTGGCGCGGATCGCGGAGTCCTCGGGCGTGTCCCGGGCCACCCTGTTCAAGCAGTTCCCGAGCAAGGCCGCCCTGTTCGACGCCATCGTGACCGAGTCGTGGTCGTCCGCCGACGAGGCCGATCCGCCGCCCGCGGGCGACATCGTCGAAGGGCTCGGCACCCTCGGCCGGCGCTACGCCGAGCTGCTGGGCCGCCCCCGGATGACCGACCTGTTCCGGATCGTCATCGCCGAGCTCCCGCGGTTCCCCGAGCTGGCCCATGCGCAGTTCGCGCACGGCAAGATGCCCTACTTCGAGGCCCTGCGCAGCTACCTCGTGGCCGAGCACGAGCAGGGAACGGTGCGGATCGACGACGTCGACCTCGCCGCCACCCAGTTCCTCGGGATGATCTCCAACTACGTCTTCTGGCCCACACTGCTGGTGCCCGGCTGGGAGGTGAGCGCCGAACGCGCCGCCGAGGTGGTCGACGAGGCCGTCCGCACCACCGCCGCCCGGTACGCCACGACCGGGGGGCGCCCGGGTCCCGCTGCCGGCGGGAGCTGATACCCCAGCGATCGACGGTCGAACGCCGGCAGACGATCACGACCGACCCGAGCCCGGTCTAGCAGCCGTCCACGCCGGGCGGGGTGTCCGCGCACCGCGCCCAGTACTCGTCCTGCGCGGCGGCCTCCCCGGCGTTGATCTCCGCGTCCTGCTCCGGGGAGCAGCCGTACCCGATGCGGCCGACGTCGATCCGGGTCTGCTCGACGAGACGTCAGAAGTGGTGCTGCGCTACGCCGGGCGGTCGTCGTCCGGCGGCTTCCGGAGCAGGCGCTCCAGTTCGATCGCCTCCTGCCGGTAGCGGCTGACGGGGACGAAGTGCACGCCGTCGCAGGCCCCGCTGTCCCACAGCGCGACGACCTGCTCGCACGCGGCGGCCACCCCGGCATCGGGATCGGCGGCGACCCGGTCGACCAGCGCATCCGGGATCTCGATGTCCGGGACGCTCGCCCGCAGCCGGGCCGCCATCCCGGCGCTCGCCAGCACCATGACGCCGGCGTGGACGGGCTGGTCGGTCGGGTTCTCCTCGCGCCACCGCACGACCTCGTCCACCGAGAAGCCGACCTGCAGGAACACGAAGTCCGCCGCCCGCTTCCACGGGGCGAGCCGGCGGCGGCTGCCCGACGTGACGCCGATCCCGAACGGCTGCACCCCGGCGAACTCCGGCCGCCCGGTGATGGCCCGGGCCTCCTCGATCATCGTCCGCACGGTGAGCCCGCCGGCCCGGTCACCGGCCGTCGGCTTGTCGCCGGCGACGAACAGGAAGCGGTCGACCCCGTACGCGGCCGCCGTGAGCAGGTCGCGCCGGAGGCCGAGCAGGTTGCGGTCCCGGGAGTTGAGGCAGGCGATGCTCCGACGTCCCATCGCGTACACCTCGTTCGCGACGGCGATGCTCGACACCGTCGCCCGGCCGATGTGCTTGTCCGGGATCAGGAAGTCGTCGACGACCGGGGCGAGCATGCCGATCTGGTGCCGGGCGCGCGTCAGGTCCGGCCTGGTGGGGGGCTCGATCTCACAGACGACGGAGAAGCTGCGGCTCACCGCGCAACGGTAGCGACGGGATCGGCACCGATCACCGACGCTGACGGCTAGCCTCGCGGGACCTGGCGCACCGTCTCGGACGGCAGCCGGCCGAACCGCTGACGGTACTGCTGCGCGAAGCGGCTGAGGTGGAAGAAGCCCCAGCGCATCGCCACGTCGGTCACCGAGACGACGCCCGTTCCCTCTTGCAGCTCGGCGTGCACCCGGTCGAGGCGGACGGCGCGGAGGTAGGCCATCGGGGACACGCCGACGGTCTCCTTGAAGCCGCGCTGCAGCTGCCGGGCGGTGACCCCGGCGGCGGCGGCCAGGTCACCGAGTGACAGCTCGGCCCGCGGGTTGGCCTCGATCATCTCGATCGCCCGCTGCACCTTCCCACGCTGCGCGGGCCGGCAGGGGGCGGTGAGCAGCTCGGTGAAGGCGTTCGGGACGGTCAGCAGCAGCTGGGTGAGCACGAGCGACTCCAGCTGGTCCCGGGCCAGCGGCATCTCGGAGATGCCGCCCGGTCGGGACAGCTCGCGGCGCAGGTAGTCGACCGCGGCCAGCAGTGACTGCCCGGTGGGTGAGGCGAGGTCGAAGCCCAGGTCGAACGCGATCGGGCGTTCGACGGGCCGGTTGACGAGCTTCGACAGGTGCGCCTCGAGCGGGCGTCGCGGCAGTTTGACGGCGTACTGGACGGCCTCCGGGCTCCACCGCACGGTG
The DNA here is from genome assembly GCF_058448985.1 of Pseudonocardia sp. DxW. Classification (NCBI taxonomy): domain Bacteria; kingdom Bacillati; phylum Actinomycetota; class Actinomycetes; order Pseudonocardiales; family Pseudonocardiaceae; genus Pseudonocardia; species Pseudonocardia sp. DxW. The sequence goes on from NZ_JBZFLK010000004.1 coordinate 185,688, forward strand.
AACGGGTCGTCGGGCCGGAAGAACACCCCGCTCTGTTTGGCCCGGGTCGCGGCCCAGCGCCCGTTCTGCGACACCATCGTCTGCCCGCTGAGCGTCAGGTTCATGTGGTAGCAGTCCAGCATCGGCGGAACGAGGAGCTCGGCGTCCGCGCCGTAGACGAGGTGACCGACGGTCAGCCGCTCGGAGGCGAGATAGCGCAGCTTGAAGTCGAGGGCTCGGCCGTCGCGGGTCTGCAGGTTGTGCGGGATGTAGACGTCGGTGATGAAGTGCTGTGCTTCCTCGAGATCGCGCGTCACGAGGAACGGCCGTGCATCCAGCTCGGCGCCGGTGCCCTCACCTGTCATGTCCAGCCTCCGCGGGTCACGACCGTCATGGTCGATTCTGCCCGTCACAGCGGCATCGCTGCTGTTCAGGAGGCTGACGCTAGCCGACTGTGCCCGGCGTCACCATCTGCTCCGCGACAGCACTGTCCGGAGAGCGACATCGGCTGCAACGGCGTCACCACGGACCGGGTCTCGCCGGACGGTGCCCGGTCGGGTGCCGCTCGACGACGGCGGTCTGCCCGCGGCCACGGCGGCCGCGGGCAGGATCGGGCGCTGCTCCCGCTCGGTGCGGGCGTCAGCTCAGCCGAGGGTGAAGGGATCGCGGGTACCGCCGGTGAGCTCGACCCAGACCGACTTGTTCTCGGTGTAGGCCTCGACGGCCTCGACGCCGTTCTCCCGGCCGATCCCCGACAGCCCGTAACCACCGAAGGGGACACTCGGAGCCACGACCCGGTATGCGTTGATCCACACCGTGCCGGCACGGACCTTGGCCGCGATCCGGTGGGCGCGGTGCACATCCTTGGTCCAGACGGCGCCGGCGAGACCGAACGGGGTGTCGTTGGCCAGTTCGAGTGCCTCGTCCTCCTCGCGGAAGGTGTAGGCCGACAGCACCGGCCCGAACACCTCCTCGCGCACGATCGTCGACTCCGGGCCGACACCGGTGAGCACGGTCGGCTTGACGAACAGCCCGCCCAGGCCGTCGTCGGCGGCGCCCCCGTAGGCGACCGTGGCACCCTCGTTCCGGGCTGTCTCGAGGTACTGCAGCACCTTGGCGTACTGCGGGGCGTTCGCGACCGGGCCCATCTCGGTGTCGGGGTCCATCGGGTCGCCGAGCCTGATCGCCGCCGCACGCTCGGCGACCAGGCGCACCAGCACGTCGTGCACCGACTCGTGCACGATCAGCCGCGAGCCGGCCATGCAGGTCTGCCCGGTCGCGGCGAAGATGCCCGAGATGACCCCGTTGGCCGCAGCAGCCAGGTCGGCGTCGGGGAAGACGATCTGCGGGGACTTCCCGCCCAGCTCGAGGGTGACCGGGTTGAGGTTCTCCGCGGCGGCGCGGGCGACGTGCCGCCCGGTCGAGGTGGCGCCGGTGAACGCCACCTTGTCCACCCCCGGGTGACCGGCGAGGGCGGCTCCGACCTGCGGGGCCCGGCTGGTGACGACATTGACCACACCGGGCGGGAACCCGGCCTGGTCGAACAGCTCCACCAGCGCGACGGTCGAGGCGGACGCGTGCTCGGAGGGCTTGACGACCATCGTGCAGCCGGCGGCGAGCGCGGGCGCGAGCTTCCAGGTCAGCAGCAGCAGCGGGGAGTTCCACGGGGTGATCGCGGCGACCACCCCGATCGGCTCCTTGCGCGTGTAGACCAGGTAGTTCGGGTTCGGGGACGGGATCTGGCGTCCCTCGACCTTGTCCGCAAGTCCGGCGTAGTAGTCGAACCAGGAGTTCAGCCCGGCCATCTGGCCGATCATCTCCCGGTAGAGCTTGCCGGAGTCGTTGACCTCCAGCGTCGCCAGCCGCTCGGCGTTCTCGGCGATCAGGTCGCCGACCCGGCGCAGCAGCCGGGCGCGGACGAACCCGGTCGCGCTGCCCCACTCGCCGTCGAGCGCCGCCCGGGCCGCGGCCACCGCCGCGTCGACGTCCTCCGGGCCGGCGTCGGCGAGCACTGCCCACGGCTGTCCGCCGTAGGGGTTCAGCGACTCGAACGTGGCCCCGGACAGGGCGTCGACCGGCTTGCCGCCGATCACCAACTTGAACCGCTCGAGATCAGCCATCGGTCCGTCCTCCTCGACAGTGCGTGCCGTGCTCGTGGCGACGCTAGGAGGGCCTCGATCCTCGAACTATCCGTTCCCGACCGCACGATGTCCGCGGCACGACACCGGCGGACGGCGGGCCGGGCTGCACCCGTAGCGCTCCCGGTACTCCGTGCAGAATCGGCTCGTGCTGCTGAAGCCCCAGCGTCGCCCGACCGCCGCCACCGAGTCCCCGGGTCCGGGCTCGCGAAGCTGCGCATGGGCCCGGGCGAGCCGGACCTCGCGGACATAGGTCTCCGCCCGAACCCCCAGCTCGGCGGTGAACGCCGCCTGCAGCGCGGCCGCACCCACACCCGTCACGGCCGCGAGCTCGGCGATCCCCAGCGTCCGCTCCGGATATGCCTCGATGTAGTCCACGGCCTCGCTCACCGCGAGGCGATCCGGGGCACCGCTGTGGTGCAGCCGCCCCGAGTAGTTGTGCTCGCTCCCCAGCAACAGCTGCGTGAGCAGGTAGGACTCCAGCTGCTCGTGCACCAGATCGGCGGCGCCACCCCCGTCGAGCTGGTCGGCCAGGAACGTCGCCGCCCCGAGCAGACCTCGGCCGGCGTCGCTGTCCAGGTCGACGCGCAGGTCGAAGCGCGGTGCCGCCACCGTTTCCTGCAGCAAGCTCGACAGCTGCGCCCACAGGGACCGAACCGGGATCCTGACCGCGAACTGCGCGGCATCCGCCGACCACCGCAGCCGGGACTCCTCGAAGGGCGAGAGCAACACCCCGGACCGGCCGGCGTTCGTGATCGTGGCCGTCGCACCCTGGTGGACGGCGGTCCGGCCACGCACCGTCAGGTTGAGGTGGTAGCACTCGACCATCGGCGGCACCGACAACTCGATCGCAGTGCCGTAGGAGAGGTAGCCGAAGGTCAGTCGCGTGGACCCGGCCAGGTTCAGCCGGGCGTCGAGGACGTCGGAGGCCCGCAGGCGGTGTGGCACGTACACCCGGGAGACCACCTGCTGCGCCTCGTCGGGATCCGCCGTACGCATGGCGGGGCATCGAGCCAGCGGCTCGTTCGGCGTGCTCATCTCCCACCCCGGGCGTCGTCCGTGACATCTCCGACCCCGTCGACGCTAGGAGGTGATCCCGGGTGCTGCTATCCGCGGAGCGACCCCTCGCGGGTTGTGCGGCGCGGCGCCCGGGTGCGAACACCGCATCCGGTCGTTTGCCGGACAGCCCAGGTCGGTGCGCGGATAGTCGGGCGTCCTCGCTGATCCTTACGTTCCTGCTCACAGCGATCCGCCGGTGCGCGACGTACTGCCGGCGCGCAATCCCTGATCACCGATGATGGAGGACTGCTGTGACCTACCCCATGCACGAGACGGACGGCCTGCTCGGCCACGACAAGCCGGTCAACGAGAACCCGGTCTTCAGCGACCAGAAGCTCAAGCTCGGCATCTTCGCCGCGAACTGCAGCGGCGGTGTCGTGATGAGTCACGAGCCGACCGGCTTCCGGGTCACCTGGGAACAGCAGCTCGAGATCGCCCGCACCGCCGACCGGCTCGGTATGGAGGCGATGGTCCCGGTCGGTCGCTGGACGGGCTTCGGCGGCGAGACCAACTTCAACGGTGTCTGCTTCGAGACCTACACCTGGGCCGCCGGTCTCGCCCAGGCCACCGAGAAGATCGGCATCTTCACCACCACTCACGTGCCGACCGTGCACCCGATCGTCGCCGCGAAGATGGCCACCACCGTCGACCACATCTCCGGTGGTCGATTCGGGATGAACCTGGTGATGGGCTGGTTCAACCCCGAGATGGAGCTGTTCGGCCGCAAGCAGCTTGAACACGACGAGCGCTACGAGTACGGCCAGGAGTGGATCGACTTCGCCATCGAGCTCTGGAACGAGAAGGGGGCCTTCGACCACAACGGCACGTTCTTCCAGTCCACCGGCGCGCACGCCTACCCCAAGCCGGTCCAGGACCCGCGCCCGGCCCTGCTCAACGCCGGCGCCTCCCCGCGCGGCCAGGAGTTCTCGGCCAAGAACGTCGACATCAATCTGATCGCGCTTCCGACCGAGGAAGCGCCCGACTACATCACGGGCATCAAGCGTCTCGCCAACGACAAGTACGAGCGCGACATCGACGTCTGGACCTACTGCCTGGTGGTCTGCCGCGAGACCGAGAAGGAGGCGAAGGCCGCGCAGCAGGCCATCATCGACAACGGCGACTGGGCGGGGGCGAAGAACGTCATGGACGTCCTCGGCATCCAGTCCGGCTCCTTCTCGAGCCAGATCGAGAAGTACCAGGAGCGCTTCATCGCCGGCTGGGGCGGCCCGAACCTCGTCGGCACCCCCGAGCAGGTGGCCGAGCAGTTCGCCGAGCTGTCCGAGGCCGGCATGGGTGGTGCGATCTTCGGCTTCCACGACTACACCACCGAGCTCAAGGAGTTCGGTGCCGAGGTCATGCCCCAGATGCGCAAGATCGGCATCCGCCACTGATCCGGTCCCGGCCGCCGGCGAGATCGGTGCCTCGTGCGCGCCGAGGCGGCTGCCACCCAGAGCTGCCTCGGCGTCGTTCGTCCGGTCGCGTGGGCGAACGCCTCTCCCCGGGCCCACACCCGCAGTCGGTCACGCCCTCACCTGGACTCCGATTCCGGAAGAGGGTTCCCCCCGGTCCGGTGGCCCTCTCGGCACGCCGTGAGGAGACCAGCACTGCCCTGGTCTCCTCAGCGGTGCCGGGTGTGGGCGGAGCCCATGTCAGTCTCCGAACCCCCGGATCTCGGCTTCGAGTTCCTCGATCTCCTGCGCCACGTGCGGGCGGGTGTCCTTGGTGAGCCGTGCCCACTGCAGCTCGACGATGGCGCGGGCACCCGTGTCGTCGACGCCCAGCAGTTCCTGGAGCGCCATGAGGGCGGCGGTCCGGTTCTCGGACGCCATGAGTATGTCGGTGACGGCTCGTGCGTTGTCGAGCCCGAGAGCGACACTGCGCAGGACTGCGAGTCGCCGGCGGACGTGGCGGACGTGCTCGGCGCGATCCTCGGGGCTCACGACGCTGAGCCTGCCATCGGCCCGGTGAGGATCCGCTCCCTTCGGCGCCTTGATCCACACGAGGTGCACCCGGCAGTGCGAGCCGACTCGCGCGGTGTCCGTGGCACAGGCTGTGGCTACGCGGTTGGCGGCACTCGGCCGGTCCGCGAGCGGGCTCCTCAGCGAATCTACTGGTGAGCGATGGTGGAGACGAGGGGAATCGAACCCCTAACCCCCGCCTTGCAAAGGCGGTGCTCTGCCAATTGAGCTACGTCCCCGGGTGGGTCGACTCACCGTACCCGGTGGACGGGTTCAGCGAGTCGTGGCCTCGTGCCAGAGATCGTCGGACCCGACGCCCCGGAGGCGGGACCAGCCGACGTACGCGGCGCCGGCCACCAGGGCCAGAACGAGCAGCTTCTTCATCGACGGTCTCCTCACGAGTACTTCGGAGGCGGGAGGTGTGGGCCTAGCTGGATTTGAACCAGCGACCTCATCGTTATCAGCGATGCGCTCTAACCAACTGAGCTATAGGCCCTTGCGACAGGAGGAACAGTACCGCACGGGGTCGAGCGGGTTACCGGCGGGGTCCTCCCCGCGGACCCGCCGGATCCCGTGCGGAACAGGCCCTCAGTCGCGCTCGGAGAGGGTGACCTCGACGCCGCCGACGAGGTCGGCGGCGACGTTGTAGACGAACGCCACGATCGTGATGGCGACGGCGAACAGCAGGCTGTTCACCGCACCGACGACGGCCGCCAGCCCGAACACCCGGCCGGCGCTGATCAGCGCACCGCCGGTCGCCTCCTGGCCGGTGACGAGATCGGCGTAGGTGCCGTTGAGCCGGTCCCACACGCCCATCCCGCCGAGCACGCCGTAGAGCACGCCCGCCGCGACCATCCACACCAGCCACAGCACGATCGCCAGTGCCAGCGCCATCTTCAGCACCGACCACGGGTCGAACCGCTTGAGCTGCAGCAGCGCCTGACGCGGCGGGCGGTTGCGGACCGACGCGCGGGGCGCCTCGGTGCCGGTGGTCTCCCGCTGCTCCGGCTCGCGGACCGCGGTGGCGGTGCCGCCGGCGCCCGGCGCGGTGAGGAACGCCGTGGGTGCCTCGCTCAGCAGCGAGTCCGCCACGGTCGGCTGCTCCGCCTCGCGGGGCTGCTCGTTCGGGTCCGGCACCCGGCGCCACGGCGGCGGGGACGCGCCGGCCGGATCGACCGCGGCGGGCTCCTCCGCCACGGGCTCGGTCCGCGGGACCGGGCTGGGCTGCGGGTCCGCGGAGGGTGCCGCCGGGGTCGTGTCGCCGGCCTCGGGGGCCGGTTCGGCAGCCGGGGCGCCGGTCTGGTCCGCGTCGGTGGCGACGGTGCGGCCCTCGTCCGGCGACGACGGGGTGCGGTCGTCGGTGCTCACGAGCTGGAGCTCTCCTCGCTTGTCGTCGCTGCAGTCCTGCAGACGACCCCGGCCGGTCGACGGCGCGGGTGGCCGGTCACGCCGACCGGCCACCCGCGATCGCCTACGCCTGCTGGCCCGGGTCCTCCTCGGTCTCCTCCGCGTTGCGGGCGACCGCCAGCAGCGTGGAGCTCTCGCCCAGGTTCATCAGGCGGACTCCCTTCGTCTGCCGACCGGCCTTCCGCACCTCGCGGGCAGAGGTCCGGATGACCCCGCCGGTGGAGGTGATCGCGTACAGCTCGTCGTCGATACCGACGATGAGTGCACCGACCAGCGTGCCACGGCGACGGTCGTACTGGAGCGTCAACACTCCCTTCCCGCCACGACCCTGCACCGGGTAGTCCTCGATCGGGGTGCGCTTCGCGTAGCCGCCGGTGGTGGCGACCAGCAGGAAGGTGTCCGGGCGGATCACGCCGAGCGCGAGCAGCTGGTCACCGCTGTTGAAGCGCATGCCCAGCACGCCGGACGTCGCCCGGCCCATCGGGCGCAGCGCGTCGTCGGTGGCGGTGAACCGGATCGACTGTCCCTCCGCGGAGACGAGCAGCAGGTCGTCGTCGGAGGAGCAGAGCACGGCGCCGACCAGCTCGTCGTCGTCGCGCAGGTTGATGCCGATCAGGCCGCCGGTCCGGTTGGAGTCGAAGTCGGTGAGCCGCGACTTCTTCACCAGCCCGTTTCGCGTCGCGAGGACGAGATACGGCCGCGCCCGGTAGTCCTTGATCTGCATGACCTGGGCGATCTCCTCCTCCGGCTGCAGTGCCAGGAGGTTCGCCAGGTGCTGGCCGCGGGCCGTCCGGTTCGCCTCGGGCAGCTCGTAGGCCTTGAGCCGGTAGACCCGCCCGCGGTTGGTGAAGAACAGCATCCAGTCGTGCGTGGAGCAGACGAAGAAGTGGGCGACGATGTCGTCCTGCTTCAGCGCGGCACCCTGCACGCCCTTGCCGCCGCGCTTCTGCGCCCGGTAGAGGTCGGTCTTCGTGCGCTTGGCATAGCCGGTCCGGGTGATCGTGACGACGACGTCCTCGACCGCGATCAGGTCCTCGTCGGTGACGTCGCCGTCGTAGCCGACGATCCGGGTGCGGCGGTCGTCGCCGTGCTTCTCGACGATCTCCAGGAGCTCGTCGCGGACGATCGCCCGCTGACGCTCCGGGCGGGCCAGGATGTCCTGGTAGTCGGCGATCTCGAGCTCGATCTCGGCCAGCTCGTCGATGATTTTCTGCCGCTCCAGTGCGGCGAGCCGCCGGAGCTGCATGTCGAGGATGGCCTGGGCCTGGATCTCGTCGACGTCGAGCAGGTCGATCAGGCCGGCCCGGGCGACGTCGACCGTGGCCGACGCCCGGATCAGTGCGATGACCTCGTCGAGCGCGTCGAGCGCCTTGACCAGACCACGCAGGATGTGGGCCCGCTCCTCGGCCTTGCGCAGCCGGTAGCGGGTCCGCCGGACGATGACCTCGATCTGGTGCCGGACGTAGTGCCGGACGACCTGGTCCAGGCGCAGCGTGCGCGGCACGCCGTCGACGATCGACAGCATGTTCACGCCGAAGCTGTGCTGCAGCTGGGTGTGCTTGTAGAGGTTGTTCAGCACGACCTTGGCGACCGCGTCCCGCTTGAGCGTGATCACGATCCGCATGCCGATCCGGTCGGACGACTCGTCGACGACCTCGGAGATGCCGGCGATCTTGCCGTCGCGCACCATGGTCGCGATCGACTCGATGAGGTTGTCCGGGTTCACCACGTAGGGCAGCTCGGTGACCACCAGCGTGGTCCGTCCCTTGGTGTCCTCCTCGACCTCGACGACCGCGCGCATCCGGATGGAGCCGCGGCCGGTCCGGTAGGCCGACTCGATGCCGTCCCGCCCGACGATCAGGCCGTGCGTCGGGAAGTCGGGGCCCTTGATGCGCTCCATGAGCGCGTCGAGCAGCTCGTCGTCGGTGGCGTTCGGGTTCTCCAGCGCCCAGACGACGCCGTCCCCGACCTCGCGCAGGTTGTGCGGCGGGATGTTCGTCGCCATTCCGACCGCGATGCCGGAGCTGCCGTTGATCAGCAGGTTCGGCACCCGGGACGGCAGGACGACCGGCTCCTGGGTCTTGCCGTCGTAGTTCTCCAGGAAGTCGACGGTTTCCTCGTCGATGTCCTGCAGCATCGCCATCGCCAGCGGCGAGAGCCGGCACTCGGTGTACCGCATGGCGGCCGCCGGGTCGTTGCCGCGCGAGCCGAAGTTCCCCTGCCCGGAGATCAGCGGGTAGCGCATCGACCAGGGCTGGGCCATCCGGACGAGGGCGTCGTAGATCGCCGAGTCGCCGTGCGGGTGGTAGTTGCCCATCACGTCACCGACGACGCGGGCGCACTTGACGTACGACCGTTCCGGCCGGAAGCCGTTCTCGCCCATCGAGTACAGGACGCGGCGGTGGACCGGCTTGAGGCCGTCCTCCACCAGCGGCAGCGCCCGCCCGACGATCACGCTCATCGCGTAGTCGATGTAGGAGCGCTGCATCTCCTGCTGGATATCGACCGGTTCGACCCGGCCGCCACCGCCGCCCTCGCCGCCGCCCGCGGCCGGGGCCGCGGGATCGATCGTGTCCGTCACGAAGTCTCCTGTGAGTTCATACGTCCGTCTGGATCAGATGTCCGATCAGACGTCGAGGAAGCGCACGTCCTTGGCGTTGCGGGTGATGAACGACCGGCGGGACTCGACGTCCTCACCCATCAGCACCGAGAACAGCTCGTCCGCGGTGGCGGCGTCGTCCAGGCTCACCTGGTACAGCAGCCGGTTCGACGGGTCCATCGTGGTCTCCCACAGCTCCTTGGCGTCCATCTCGCCGAGGCCCTTGTACCGCTGGACGCCCTCGTCCTTCGGCAGCTTCTTGCCCGCCGCCCGGCCGGCCTCGATCAGCCCGTCGCGCTCGCGATCGGAGTACGCGTACTCCGGCTCCGACCCGCGGCCACCCCACTTGATCTTGTAGAGCGGCGGGGCGGCGAGGAAGACGTGGCCGTTCTCGATCAGCGGCCGCATGAACCGGAACAGCAGCGTGAGCAGCAGCGTCCGGATGTGCTGGCCGTCGACGTCGGCGTCGGCCATCAGCACCAGCTTGTGGTACCGCAGCTTCGCCAGGTCGAAGTCGTCGTGGATGCCGGTGCCCATCGCCGTGATGATCGACTGGACCTCGGTGTTCTTCAGGACCCGGTCGATCCGCGCCTTCTCGACGTTGATGATCTTGCCGCGGATCGGCAGGATCGCCTGGTGCATCGAGTCGCGGCCGGCCTTCGCCGAGCCGCCGGCGGAGTCGCCCTCGACGATGTAGAGCTCGCAGCTCTCCGGGTCGCGCGAGCGGCAGTCGGACAGCTTGCCCGGCAGGCCGCCGATGTCGCCGGCGCTCTTGCGGCGGACCAGCTCCCGGGCCCGCCGCGCGGCGAGCCGGGCCTGCGCCGAGGAGACCGCCTTGTTGACGATCGTCTTCGCCTCGGTGGGGTTGCGCTCGAACCAGTCCGCGAGCCACTCGTTCGACACCCGCTGGACGAACGACTTGACCTCGGTGTTGCCCAGCTTGGTCTTCGTCTGGCCCTCGAACTGCGGCTCGGAGATCTTCACCGAGACGATGGCGGCGAGACCCTCGCGGATGTCGTCGCCGGACAGCGCCGGGTCCTTCTCCTTGATCAGCTTCTTGTCGCGAGCGTACCGGTTCACGGTGGCCGTCAGCGCGTGCCGGAAGCCCTCCTCGTGGGTGCCGCCCTCGTGCGTGTTGATCGTGTTCGCGAAGGTGTAGACCGACTCCGAGTAGCCGGAGTTCCACTGCATCGCGACCTCGACCTGGTGGCCGGGACCCTCGCCGGTGTAGGACACGATCTTGCGGTGGATCGGGTCCTTGGACTTGTTCAGGTGCGCGACGAAGTCCTCCAGCCCGTTCGGGTAGTGGAAGACGTACTCCTTGGGCTTCGCGACGTAGCCCTCGGCGTCCGGCTCCTCGTCGGCGTCGACGACCGGCACGACCTCGGCCGGGTTGCCGTCCTCGTCCACCCCGTCGCTCGACGGCAGCAGCTCGGCGGCCTTCTCCGGCCGGCGCTCGTCGCGCAGGACCATGGTCAGGCCCTTGTTGAGGAACGTCTGCTCCTGCAGCCGGCGCCGGATCGTCTCCAGCGTGTAGCTGGTCGTCTCGAAGATCGTCGGATCGGCCCAGTAGGTGATCGTGGTGCCGGTGTCGGACTTCTTCGTGGTGCCGGCCTCGATCAGCTCGCCGGGCCGGGCGTGGTCGTAGTGCTGCTTCCAGATCACGCCGTCCTTGCGGACCTCGACGTCGAGGGCGGTGGACAGCGCGTTCACCACCGACACGCCGACGCCGTGCAGACCGCCGGACACCGCGTAGGACTTGTCGTCGAACTTGCCGCCGGCGTGCAGGCTGGTGAGGACGACCTCGAGGGTCGGCTTCTTCTCGGTCGGGTGCATCTCGACCGGGATGCCGCGCCCGTCGTCCTGCACCCGGACGCCGCCGTCGGCCTGCAGGGTCACGACGACCTTCGTGGCGTGACCGGCCATGGCCTCGTCGACCGAGTTGTCCACCACCTCCCAGATCAGGTGGTGCAGGCCCCGCTCACCGGTGGAGCCGATGTACATGCCGGGCCGCTTGCGGACCGCCTCCAGCCCCTTGAGGACCGTGATGGACGACGCGCCGTAGGCGTTCTTCGCTGCCTTGTCCTGAGCCACGAGTAGCTGGTTCTCCTCGCCACGTGAACCGCCGACGATCCGCAGACGCCGCAAGGGCGCGACGACCGTCGATCCGGTTCCACCGACCGGGCGCTCTGTTCATGTCAGGGGAGCCACCCGGGAACACCCCACAAGTCTACCCGGCGGCACCGACAGAAAGGCGGCCAGGACCCGCCTAGAACCGTCACAGACGGGCGAACGGCTTCCGCTGCGGGATGTTCCGTGCCGACCCGGGGTCGAACGGTGCCGCGGCCGTGTCATCTCGCGCTCACCGGCGACGTGAGCGGCCCGGCCCGGTCGGTCCGACTCCTGACCCGATCCGCACCCTCGTGCCGGTCACGGGGCCGTCATACGCACGGAACGTTTCCGGCGCCGCCGGCCGTCCGGCGCCGACGCCCGGTCACCGGCGCGTCCGGCCGGTGCCCCGTCCGGTGGCGGCCGGCGACCCGGCCGGACCGTTCGTGGCTGCCCGTGACGGTTCCGGCGGCGGCCGGGCGGGCCGCGGTCAGCCGTAGGTGTCGCGGGGGCCGCGGCCCCGCACGTGCCGCGGCCCGTGCCGCCAGCTCGGCCCGCTCGGGCCGACCACCCGGATCCGGCGCACCACGTCCGGGCCGACCGCCGCGGACAGCCGGGTCAGCAGCTGGCGCTGCAGCGTCCGCAGCTGGGTGGCCCACGCGGTCGACTCGGCCTGCAGGGTCAGCTCGCCGTCGCGCAGCGACACCGGGATGCAGTGGTCGGCGACGTCCGGGCCGACCAGCTGCGGCCAGCGGCCGAGGACGGTGGCGTCGGTCAGCCGGGACGACCAGCCCCGGTCCATCGACACCCGGGACACCACCCGGCCGAACGGCTGCGGGTCCCGGTCGTCCGGCCCGGAGCCGGACCAGCGCCGGCGCCTGCCCTTCCCGGACACCACCCGCAGCTTCGGCCGGGCCTCCTCGGCCCGCTCGTCCGCCCTGCGCGCGGTCGCCTCCCGGGCGGCACGCAGCGCGTCCCTGGCGAGATCGGCGCCGCGCAGACCGGCCCGCTCCCCCGCCAGGAGATCACCCTGCTCGCCGGGCACCCCGCCGCCCGTGACCGGGCCGTGATCGGCGGCCGGATCTTCGCCGGGGCGTCCATCCCCAGGACGCGGACCGTTCGCCCCGCCGTCACGACGCCGTGTCCGGGGGTTCGAGGTGCCGCGGCGCCGCCCGTTCCCCGCCGCTCCGGAGTTGTCCACAGAATCCACAGGCTTGTCCCCAGGTCGCCGTGATGCGGTCGAGATATCTGTGACAGGGAGTCGCTGCAACGGTCATGCCGCTCCCCCGTCCGGTTCGCGGACGACCCGCCGGTCCCCGACGTGGAACCGGGCGCCGTCCAGCTCGCGCGGCACGTCCTCGGCGACGGCGGCCGTCACCAACACCTGCTCGGCCCCGGAGACCAGCCCGGCCAGGGCCCGCCTGCGGGTGGCGTCGAGCTCGGCGAACACGTCGTCGAGCACGAGCACCGGCTCGACGTCGTCGGCGTGCAGCAGCCGGTAGGACGCCAGCCGCAACGCCAGCGCGAAGGCCCACGACTCGCCGTGGCTGGCGTACCCCTTCGCCGGGCCCTCGCCGAGCGCGAGCTCCAGCTCGTCGCGGTGCGGGCCGACCAGGCACACCCCGCGCTCGATCTCCTGCCGGCGGACGTCGGCGAGCCGGGCGAGCAGCAGCGCCTCCAGGTCCCCGGCCGACGACGGCAGGTCCGCCACCCCGTCCGTGCCGAGACTGGACCGGTAGTCCAGCCCGATCGGGTCCGACGACGGGGCGACCTGCGCGAAGGCCTCCCTGGCGTACGGCGCGAGTGCGACGACCAGCTCCCGGCGGCCGGCGAGCAGCGCGGCGCCGGTGCGGGCGAGGTGCCCGTCCCACACCTCGAGGGTGGTCAGGTCGTCGGGCAGGTCGTCGGCCGGGGGCGCCTCGGCGCGCGGCCGCGACCTCCCCCGCGGCCCGGCCCGCAGCGCCGGCTTCGCCGACTTGAGCAGGGCGGACCGCTGGCGGAGCACCTTGTCGTAGTCCGAGCGGACGCCGGCGTACCGGGGGAAGCGGGCGACCAGCAGCTCGTCGAGGAACCGGCGTCGTTCCGAGGGGTCGCCGCGGACCAGCGCCAGGTCCTCCGGCGCGAACAGCACGCTGCGCAGGATCCCGAGGACGTCCCGCGGCCGGGAGACCGGGGAACGGTTCACCCTGGCCCGGTTCTGCTTCCCGGAGTTGATCTCCAGTTCGACGCCGAGCATGCGGCCGTGATGGTGCACCTCGCCGCGGACGACCGCCTGCTCGGCACCGCGCCGGATCAGCGGGACGTCGGAGGTGACCCGGTGCGAGCCGAGCGAGGCGAGGTACCCGACGCCCTCCACCAGGTTCGTCTTGCCCGCGCCGTTCGACCCGACCAGCACCGTGACGCCGGGGTCGAGCTCCAGCTCGGCCTCCGGCCAGGACCGGAAGTCGGTGACCGAGAACCGCCTGAGGTACACCGAGTGGTCAGCCTCCCGCCGCGGACGCCGGACCCGCCTTGTCACCGGGTGCACCGGCCGGGCCGGAGCGCTTCACGGCGTGCCCGCCGAACTGCTGGCGCAGCGCGGCCACCGCCTTCATCGCCGGGGACTCGTCCTGCCGGGAGGAGAACCGGGCGAACAGCGCGGCGGAGATCACCGGCAGCGGCACGGCGTGGTCGATGGCCTCCTCGATGGTCCACCGGCCCTCGCCGGAGTCGTCGACCCACGCCTCGAGACCGTCCAGGTCGGGATCGTCCTTCAGCGCGGCGACCAGCAGGTCGAGCAGCCAGGAGCGGACCACCGTGCCGCGCGACCAGGCCTGGATGACGCCAGGCACGTCGGTGATCAGCTCGCTGGCCTGCATGAGCTCGAAGCCCTCGGCGTAGGCCTGCATCAGGCCGTACTCGATGCCGTTGTGCACCATCTTGGAGAAGTGGCCTGCGCCGACCGGGCCGGCGTGCGCGAAGCCCTCCTCGCGTGCACCCTCCGGCCGGAGCGCGTCGAAGACCGGCATGGCGCGGGCGATGTGCTCGTCCTCGCCGCCCGCCATCAGGCCGTAGCCGTTGTCCTTGCCCCAGATCCCGCCGGAGACGCCACAGTCGACGTAGCCGATGCCGTGCTCGGCGAGCAGCGCGGCGTTCGGCCGGTCGTCGGTGTAGCGGGAGTTGCCGCCCTCGATGACCAGGTCACCGGAGCCCAGCACGGTGGCCAGGGTGGCGATCGTGTTCCGGGTGGGCTCGCCGGACGGGACCATCACCCACACCGTGCGCGGTGCGTCGAGCGCGGCCGCCAGATCGGGCAGCGAGGCGACGTCGCTGACCTCGGGCCGGGGATCGAATCCGATCACCTCGTGGCCGGCGGCGCGCAGCCGTTCCCGCATGTTGCCGCCCATGCGGCCGAGTCCGATCAGACCGATCTGCACAGTGAGCTCCTCCGTCCGTGCCACCGGTCGCGTCGTGGAGCCGGCGGGCGGCGTCGATCACGCCGGGGCCGAGTCTTCCCGTTCCGCCCCGCCGGCCGGCGGGCGGGGGAGGTGGTGCCTGCGGTGCGCGGGCTCAGCCGGGGAGCCGGACCGGCATCAGCAGGTGCAGGTACCCGGACTTCTCCGGGGACGGTGCGTCCTCGGCGTCGTCGGTCGCGGGTTTCGGCACCGGCCGGACCAGCGCCGGCCGGTTCGGCGTGGTGAAGGTCAGCTGCGCGCGGTCGGTGTGCAGCGCGCCGAGCGAGTCGAGCAGGTAGCCCGGGTTGAACGCGATGGTCAGCGGATTTCCGTCCAGCGCGCAGGGGAGCTCCTCCTCGGCCGATCCGACGTCGTCGCCGCCGGCGGCCAGCCGCAGACCGTCCTCACCGAACTCGAGCCGGATCTGGGCGACCCGGTCGGCGACCAGCGAGACCCGCTTGATCGCCTCGACCAGCAGCGCCACGTCCAGCTCGACGGCGGTGGTGTGCTCGGCCGGGATCAGCTGGCGGAACCGGGGGAACTCGGCGTCGAGCAGGCGGCTGGTGGACCGCCGGCCACCGCCGGTCAGGCCGAGCATGCCGTCGCCGGCGGACAGTGCGATCTCGACGGTGCCCGAGCCGGCGAGCGTCTTGGCGACCTCGGCGAGCGTCTTCGCCGGGATGAGCACGGCGGTCGAGATCGACGCGTCCTCCGGGACCCACTCGAGCTCGCGCACGGCCAGCCGGAACCGGTCGGTCGCGGCCAGCGTCAGCTGGGATCCCTCGATCTCCAGCCGGACGCCGGTCAGCATCGGCAGCGTGTCGTCGCGGCCGGACGCGACGGCGACCTGGGCGACCGCCGCGGCGAGCGCGTCGGCGGCGACCGAACCGGCCCGCTGCGGCATCTCGGGCAGCTGCGGGTAGTCCTCGACCGGCATCGTCGGGAGGCTGAACCGGCTGTTGCCGCAAGAGATCGTGGCGCGCGCCCCGTCGACCACCAGGTCGACCGGTTTGGACGGCAGTGCCCGGGTGATGTCGGCCAGCAGCCGCCCGGACACCAGCATGCGACCCGGCTCGCCGACCGTGGCGTCGAGCTCCACCCGGGCCGAGGTCTCGTAGTCGAAGCCGGAGACCGTGAGCCGTTCGGCGGCCTCGCCATCGGACTGGATGAGGACTCCGCCGAGCACGGGCACCGGCGGGCGCGCCGGAAGGCTGCGCGCCACCCAGGCAGCCGCGTCCGCTAGGACGTCGCGTTCGACCCGGAACTTCATCGAGAACCTTCCCCGGTAGCGCCTCGGCCCGCTGCCCGTCGCCGGGCCCGGACCGCCGGCGGGACGGCGGTGCGACGGCGAACCGGTGCCCTCCCCCGCTGCGGTGGTGCCGTGCCGCCACCGGGCGGCTGCTGCGGGATCGGGACCCGGGTTCGCCGGGACGCTCACGGTAGAGCCTCCCACCGACAGTTTCCACGCCGCCCCGGCGGTCACCGGCCGGACGGGCGGCGACCGGGTGTGCCCGTGGAGGGACCCCGTCCGGGTCCCTCCACACGCCTCTTCTTGAGTAGTAGAGAAGAAGGAGAGAAGAACAGACGTAGTAGTAAGGGCTGTGCACAGTGTGGATGGACCTCATCGGCGCTGGTCAGCAGGCCGCGTCGACTGGGGACGTGACGGTGGGGGCACCCGTTGACAGCTTCCCGCGGCGGTGGACGGACGGCCCGTCCACCCATCCGTCCCCGATCCATCCCGGGTTCCGGGGGGAGTTGTCCACGGATCGTGGGGCATCCGTCCACGGGCCCGGCGCGGTCCATCCACAGAGTTGTCCCCAGATGTGGGTGGAAACGTGGTGGATCGTAGACCCAGGGTGATGGAGACCGCAGGGCGAGCGGCACCCTGACGTTGCGCTCTGAACCCACATTCGCCTCATGCGCCACAAACCGGTCGACGGAGGGTGACGACCCGGTCGGCGCGGATGATCACCTGCTCGGGTGGCCGTGCGCCCAGCGCCCATTACCGGACGGCGAGCGGAAGTCGTGGGAGCGACACGCCGGTGTCGGCACGCCGGACCCGATCGGGATCAGGGTGTGCCGGCTCCGGGCGCCGGAGCCGGCCGTCGCCGGGGTACCTGATCATCCCGGGACGGCCGGGAACGGGCCTCAGCGGCCGTCTGAGGGCTGGTAACCGTGTGGGTGCGACGGAATCGGTCCCGGCGCGGCCGGTGACCGGGGTCGCGTGGCGGTCCCGGCGTCCGCGGCGCTGTGGATCGTGGGGGTGGGCGGTGGACAACTCGGCCGGTGCGGCTCGTCGGCCCTCGGTCCCGCCCGCCCGGCCGCGGGGTTCGGGGCCGGCGTGGGCGGCTCGCTGAGCCCGGTCGCGGGTGCGACGCCATGAGTAGAGGTGCGACGCCGGGGCCCGCCGGTGCGAAGGCGGGGCCGGCGCGGAGTCAGTGCCGGGCGCGCAGCTTGATCCGCGCGGTCAGCTCTTGTACCTGCTCGAAGGTCTTCCGCCGGAGCGAGATCTCGTTGCGGATCTTCTTGTCGGCGTGCATGACGGTCGTGTGGTCCCGGCCGCCGAAGGTCTGCCCGATCCGGGGCAGCGACAGGTCGGTCAGCTCGCGGCAGAGGTACATCGCGATCTGCCGGGCCTGCGCGAGCGCCTTCGTCTTGCCGGGCCCGGAGAGGTCGTCGAGCGTCACGCTGAAGAACTCGGCGGTCACCGCCATGATCGTCGGCGCGGTGATCTCGGAGGCCGCGGAGTCGGGGATGAGGTCGCGCAGCACGATCTCGGCGAGCTGGGTGTCGACGGCCTGCCGGTTCAGCGACGCGAAGGCGGTGACCCGGATCAGCGCGCCCTCGAGCTCGCGAATGTTGCGCTCGATCCGCTCGGCGATGAACTCCAGCACCTCGCCGGGCACGGCGAGCCGGTCCTGGGCGGCCTTCTTGCGGAGGATCGCGATCCGGGTCTCCAGCTCGGGCGGCTGGATGTCGGTGATCAGCCCCCACTCGAAGCGGGTCCGCATCCGGTCCTCGAGCGTTTCGAGGCGCTTCGGCGGCCGGTCGGAGGAGACGACGATCTGCTTGTTCGCGTTGTGCAGGGTGTTGAAGGTGTGGAAGAACTCCTCCTGCGTCCCCTCCTTGCCCTCCAGGAACTGGATGTCGTCGACCAGCAGCACATCGACGTCGCGGTAGCGGCGCTGGAAGGCGACCTTGCGGTCGTCGCGCAGGGAGTTGATGAAGTCGTTGGTGAACTCTTCGGTACTGACGTACCGGACCCGCATCCCGGGGAACAGCCGCTGGGCGTAGTGCCCGACGGCGTGCAGCAGGTGGGTCTTGCCCAGCCCGGACTCGCCCCAGATGAACAGCGGGTTGTAGGCCCGCGCCGGAGCCTCGGAGACGGCGACCGCGGCGGCGTGGCTGAACCTGTTCGACGCGCCGATGACGAACGTGTCGAAGGTGTACCGCTCGTTGAGCCGGGTCTGCGAGCGCGGCGCGACCGGGTCACCGGCCTGCGGCGCGGTGTAGGCGGGCCACGCGGTGCCGCCGGTGTCCCGGGCCGGCGGATCGGGCTGGGTGGCCTGCGGGGCCCAGCCGCCGGGCGACACCGGAGCGGGATCGGCCGGGTATGCGGGACCCCGGTCCGGTTCGGCGGCCACCTCGCCGGCGGCGGGCTCGGTCGCCACGGCCGTGCCGGTGTCCGGCTCCTCGGTCCGCGGGGACGGCTCGCCGGCCTGCGGGCCGGACCGGTCGACGGCACCGGTGTCCCGGGCGCTGTCGCCCGCCGATCCGCTCCGCGCGAGACCGAACCCGGGCGGATCGGGGACCTCGGTGCCGCCGGAGGCCGCCGAGGCGTCGACGACGACGGCCAGGTTGACCGAGACGCCGAGGTGCCTGCCCAGCGCGTCGCTGATCGGACGGCGCAGGATCCGCTCGATGGCGTCCTTGGCGAACTCGGAGGGGGCGGCGAGCAGCGCGGTGCCGTCGAGCAGCCCGAGCGGCCGGGTGAGCCGGAGGAACGCGCGCTGCTGGGGGGACAGGGCGGGGGCACCGGATTCCGCCGAGGAACCCGACAGGTCGGCGATGACCCGGTTCCAGACCCGGCCGAGATCGCCCGGCTGGTCGGTCATCCGCGGTTCCCCTTCCCGCTCGGCCGCCGTCCGCGGCTGCTCCCCCCGGACCAACCTGCCCTCACTCGCTCGGACGCGTCCGCGGCACCTGCGGGCAGATGTATCCCCAGAGTTGTCCACACTTGTGCGTAAAGGTACGCAGCACGC
Organism: Pseudonocardia sp. DxW; assembly: GCF_058448985.1. Classification (NCBI taxonomy): domain Bacteria; kingdom Bacillati; phylum Actinomycetota; class Actinomycetes; order Pseudonocardiales; family Pseudonocardiaceae; genus Pseudonocardia; species Pseudonocardia sp. DxW. Next base: position 204,633 of record NZ_JBZFLK010000004.1, read on the forward strand.
TCCGCCCGGCTCGCGGCGGGGCCGCCGGACGGGTCGTCAGTGGGCTCGGTCCTGGTGCGGACGATCGTTACGCCCGCCACGGAGCAGCGGGAAAGGGGACGCTAGCAGCCGGGGCCCGCCCCGGTGCCCCGGGGGCGGCCGGTCCGGGGGCGGTTTGACCCCCTCGAAACGCGCTGCGTACCCTTGACGCTCGGACACTGGTCAGGACGTGCATGACGTACGTCCAGCGCGCACCCGTTCGCACGCGGGCAGCGTGGCGGCCGGTGGCCCACGAACCAGTGCCAGTGACCGTAGAGATCATCGGCGTCGCAGGGCGCCTGCGAGCCGCCGACCAGGAGAGCCGACCGTGAGCAAGCGTACTTTCCAGCCGAACAACCGCCGCCGGGCCAAGACGCACGGTTTCCGGCTGCGCATGCGCACCCGTGCCGGCCGCGCGATTCTCGCCGCGCGCCGCCGCAAGGGGCGCACCAACGTCTCGGCCTGACGGCCGGCACCCCGACCGGCCAGCGCCGTGTTGCCGGCACACGCCCGGCTCACCCGCCGGCCAGACTTCGCCTCGACGATCCGGAACGGCCGACGTGCCGGGCGGTCGAGGCTGGTGGTGCATCTCGACCCGACCCGCCCCGGCGGCGTGCCCGAGCACGCTTCGCCGCGGGCGGGTTTCGTCGTGAGCAAGGCGGTCGGCAACGCGGTCGTCCGGCACCGGGTGACCCGTCGTCTGCGGCACCTGGTGGCGGACCGGCTGGACACGCTCCCGGCCGGTGCGGCACTCGTCGTACGGGCGTTGCCGCCGGCCGGCACCGCCACGTCCGCCGAGCTCGGTGCGGACCTGGACTCCGCGCTGCGGTCGGCGAGCCGTCCGCGCAGGCCGAGGTCCGCACAGCCGGACGCCCGGAAGCCCGCCGCTGCGCCGACGGCGCTGCCGTAGCCGAGGAGGACGTGGTGAGCGAGGAGCGCGAAGCCGCCGCCCGCGGTCCCTGCTGCCCCGACGGCGGCGACCCGCCGGCACCCCCCGCGGGGCTCGGTGCCCGGGTGGCGATGGCGATGGTCCGCTGGTACCAGGTCTGGATCTCGCCGAACCTGCTGCCCAGCTGCCGCTTCCACCCCAGCTGCAGTGCCTACGCCGTCGAGGCGCTCGGCACCCACGGGCTCGTCCGGGGCCTCGGGCTCACCGCGTGGCGACTGTTGCGCTGCGGGCCGTGGCACCCTGGCGGGTGGGACCCCGTGCCACCCCGGCGACCTCGCGGAACACCGCGGACCGGCCGGGAACCCGGCCAGGCGTCCACCGACCCGTCCTGAACCGAAGGCCTCCAGACGGCGCGGCCCGCCGCACAGCGTGCCCGACCCGAGACCCCGAGGAGCAACACACCCGTGCTGGACTTCATCTACTACCCCGTCAGCTTCATCATGTGGGTCTGGCACAAGGTGTTCGGCTTCGTGCTGGGCGACGACAGCGGTGTCGCCTGGGCGTTGTCGGTGGTGTTCCTCGTCTTCACCCTGCGGCTGATCCTCTACAAGCCGTTCGTCAGCCAGGTCCGCTCCATGCGCAAGATGCAGGAGATGGCGCCGGAGATGCAGAAGCTCCGGAAGAAGTACGCCAACGACCGGCAGAAGCTCGCCACGGAGATGCAGAAGCTCCAGCAGCAGAACGGCGCCAACCCGATCATGGGTTGCCTGCCGATCCTGGTGCAGATCCCGGTCTTCATCGGCCTGTTCCACGTGCTGCGCGAGTTCAAGCCGGGCAAGACCGAGAACTACGTGTTCAACGCCGCGGAGAACGCGTCGTTCGTCGACTCCGACTTCTTCGGCTCCAAGCTCGGCGCCGCGATCTGGCCGCTGCAGAACACCTCGTCGGTCGCCGACCTGGGCGGGAACCTGGTCTCGCAGTGGATCGTCATGGTTCCGCTGATGATCATGGCCGGCATCTTCACGCACGTCACCGCCCGGCACTCGGTCGCCCGCCAGCAGGCGCAGATCGCGGCCGGCACCGCGGCGGCGAACCCGCAGGCCGAGATCATGCAGAAGCTGATGCTCTACGTGTTCCCGATCGGCGTCGTCGTCGGTGCGCCGTTCCTGCCGCTCGCCGTCCTCTTCTACTGGGTCGCGAACAACCTGTGGACGCTCGGCCAGCAGTGGGTCGTCTACAAGCGGATCGACGCCGAGGAGGCGGAGAAGGAGCAGAAGGCGACCGAGTCCGCCAAGGCGCTCGCGCCGCGTCCGGGGCAGAAGCCGGTCCGCAAGGACGGGAAGGGCACCGCGCAGGACGTCCGCCGGATCGCCGACGAGCCGCTGGAGGCCGATTCCGCGCAGGGCTCGGACGGTGCCTCCGCCGAGGGCGGGTCGCCGAACGGCTCCACACCGAACGGCTCCACACCGAACGGCTCCACACCGAACGGCTCCGGCGCGAACGGCTCGGGCACGAACGGCGTCGCGAAGAACGGCAACGGTTCCGGCGGCAAGAAGCCGGGGGCGAAGCCGGTGCAGCGCCGCCAGGGAACGAAGTCCAAGCGCGGCAAGCGCCGCTGACCGACCCGCGGCGCCCCGCGGCCCCGGCGGACCCCACCGCCGCGCGGGCCCGGCGCCGCGCACCTGCCCACCCCAGCGAGAGGAGATCCCGTGTCCACCACTGCTCAGGACGGCGGCGTCCAGGACAAGCCGTCCGGTGACGAGCTGCTGATCCAGGAGGGCGACGTCGCAGGTGACTACCTGGAGCGTCTGCTCGACATCCTGGACTACGACGGCGACATCGATCTCGACGTCGACGGCGGCCGCGCCATCGTCAGCATCGAGGGCGCCGAGGGCGACACCGACCTGGAGAAGCTGGTCGGTGACAAGGGGGCGGTGCTGGAGAGCCTGCAGGAGCTCGCGCGGCTCGCGGTGCAGCAGCAGCTCGGCAGCCGCAGCCGGCTGATGCTCGACGTGGCGGGCTGGCGCAAGCGCCGTCGCGACGAGCTGACCGACCTGGGTCTGGAGACCGCGCGCGAGGTCAAGCAGTCCGGGCAGTCGGTCCGGCTCCGTCCGATGACGCCGTTCGAGCGCAAGGTCGTGCACGACGCGGTCGCGACGGTGAAGGGCGTCATCAGCGAGAGCGAGGGCGAGGAGCCGCGCCGGCAGGTCGTCGTCCACACGAAGTGAGTGCCGACGGGGTGCCGACCCCGGACGTCGCCGCGTCGGTGTTCGGCGAGCGACTGCCCTCGGCGGTCCGCTACGTCGAGCACCTGGCGACGTCCGGGATCGAGCGCGGGCTGATCGGGCCGCGCGAGCGGGAGCGGTTGTGGGACCGGCACGTCCTCAACTGCGCGGTGCTCGCAGAGGTGGTACCGCCGGACGCGAAAGTGGTCGATGTCGGCTCCGGCGCCGGGCTGCCCGGGATACCGTTGGCGCTGGCCCGCCCGGACCTGCGGATCGTGCTCGTCGAGCCGCTCGCCCGCCGGGTCGACTGGCTGGACGAGGTGATCTCGGACCTCGGTCTCGACATCGCCGTCGAACGGGGGCGTGCCGAGGAGCCTTCCGTTCTGCGACGATGGGAGGGCGCCGATGTGGTCACCGCCCGAGCGGTCGGGCCACTCGCCCGGCTCGCGGGGCTGTGCCTCCCGCTGTTGCGGACCGGTGGTGCGATGCTGGTGCTGAAGGGTGCCTCCGCTCCGGAGGAGATCGCGCGCGATGTGGACGCGGTCCGGCTCCTCGGGGGCGGCGACGCCCGGATCCACGAGTGCGGTGCCGGCGTCGTCGATCCGCTTACCACGGTGGTCGAGATTCCGCGTATCGGCGCGCCCCGCCGCAACCGGAGGAAACAACGGCGATGATGAGCAGGACACCGTCCTCGGCTGTTCCACGTGAAACATCACCAGGGGAATCGACGGAGAGAGGGCCGCGCGTGAGTCTCGGTTGGACCCCCATCGCGGACGAGGCCGAACGTGCCGCCCGCGTGCTGCATCCGGATCGGCACAGCATGCCCCGGCCGGCCGAACGCCGTGTCCTGACCGTCGCCAACCAGAAGGGCGGCGTCGGCAAGACGACCAGCACCGTGAACCTGGCCGCCGCGCTGGCGATGCACGGGATCCGCGTGCTGGTGATCGACCTCGACCCGCAGGGCAACGCGAGTACCGCGCTGGGTGTCGAGCACCGGACCGGGACGCCCTCGGTCTACGAGCTCATGCTCGGCGAGATCCCGCTCGAGGAGGCCGCGGTCACCAGCACCGCGTCACCCAACCTGCTCTGCGTGCCGGCGACCATCGACCTGGCCGGCGCCGAGATCGAGCTGGTCAGCATGGTGGCCCGGGAGTCGCGGCTGTCCCAGGCGCTCGCCGACGAGCACCTGGACGAGCTGGACGTCGACTACGTGCTGATCGACTGCCCGCCCTCGCTCGGCCTGCTGACGGTGAACGCGCTCGTCGCCGCCTCCGAGGTGCTCATCCCGATCCAGTGCGAGTACTACGCGCTGGAGGGGCTCGGCCAGCTGCTCAGCAACATCGACCTGGTCCGGTCGCACCTCAACACCGCGCTGCACGTCTCGACGATCCTGCTGACCATGTACGACGGGCGGACGAAGCTGGCCGACCAGGTCACCTCCGAGGTCCGCCAGCACTTCGGTCCGACGGCGCTGCGCACGGTCATCCCGCGCAGCGTGAAGGTCTCCGAGGCACCCGGCTACAGCCAGACCGTGCTCGAGTACGACCCCGGCTCGCGCGGCGCGATGAGCTACGTCGACGCCGCCCGCGAGATCGCCGAGCACGGGGCCTCCGGCGCCTACCGTGCGGGCGGGCGCTGAGATGGCCGAACGCAAGGGTGGTCTCGGGCGCGGCCTCGCCGCGCTGATCCCCACCGCACCGGCCGAGGACGGCCCGGGCCCCGGGAGCGCCGCCGGCGCCCCGCTGCACCGGCCGGACCGGTCCGCGCACCGGGACGGCACCGACGCGGAGACCTCGGTCGTCGACGGCGGTGCCGAGTACCGGGAGATCCCGCTGAAGCGGATCGTCCCGAACCCGAAGCAGCCGCGGAGCCAGTTCGACGAGGAGCAGCTCGCCGAGCTGGAGCACTCGATCCGCGAGTTCGGGCTCCTCCAGCCGATCGTGGTGCGCCGTGCCGGCCGCGACTTCGAGCTGATCATGGGCGAGCGCCGCTGGCGGGCCGCCCAGCGGGCCGGCCTGGACACGCTGCCCGCGATCGTCCGGCACACCGGCGACGACGTCATGCTCCGCGACGCGCTGCTGGAGAACATCCACCGCGTCCAGCTCAACCCGCTCGAAGAGGCGGCCGCCTACGAGCAGCTCCTCGCCGAGTTCGGGGTCACCCACGGCGAGCTCGCCGACCGGCTCGGCCGCAGCCGCCCGGTCGTCACGAACATGATCCGGCTGCTCAAGCTCCCGGTGACCGTGCAGCGTCGGGTCGCCGCGGGCGTTCTGTCCGCCGGGCACGCCCGGGCACTCCTCGGCCTGGAGGACGCCGGCCGGCAGGAGGAGCTCGCGACGAGGATCGTCGCGGAGGGCATGTCGGTCCGAGCGACCGAGGAGGCCGTCGTGCTCGCCCGGCAGGACGGCCCGGCGCGCGAGCCGCGGACCCGCAAGCAGGGGGTGCAGCGGCCCGAGTTCACCGACATGGCGGACCGGCTCTCCGACACCTTCGACACCCGGGTCAAGGTGGAGATGGGTCAGCGGAAGGGCCGGATCGTCGTCGAGTTCGGTTCGGTGGAGGACCTCGAGCGGATCACCGGCATGATGGGGCTGCGCGACCAGGGCTGACCCCTCCCCTGGTTCGCCCGGCAGCCGGGATCTGAGGGCGCCCCAGATCGGCCGCTGGGCGGCCGGCGCCGGGGTCGCCGCACGATCACTCCGGCAGGGTGCCGGGCGTTGCCAGGGGCGGACTGAGCCGCTGTTCCGCGCGGTGGGGCGCTGGTCCCATCGGCGGCACGGTCCGGGTCGGCAGCTGCCGGCCGCCTGGCGGTGCGCGGTGACACGGTCGGCCCGAACAGCGACGGGCTACGGGGGTGTGGGCCGAGGCGCGTCCCGGTACAGCGCTCGGTGGTCGCGCGCGGATGGCGGAGGCGGGGCGCCGGCAGAGGTCGCTCGCACTTTTCATGATCATGGACTGCGCTCGGGGCCGGCGCCACGCTGTTCCCGTTCCCGAGGTACCCGGCGTTCCCCTCCCCCGGGTCGTGCGTGCTCATCCCGGACCGGTGCGCCGGCCCGGGCATCGGTGCTTCGGCCGGAGTGCGTTCGCGGAGCGGGCCGGGCCTCGTCTGCTCAGCGGCCTGGATCGAGAACCTGGTGGGCGGGACGACGGTCGCCGCGGCTGCGCCGGGTGGGTGTCCTGGCGGCCCTCCGGGTGTTGGTCTCCGCTCCGGAGGGTCGGCCGGTCGCCCTGGAGTGTCCGGGGTCCGCGCCGGCGTGCTCGGGTGCCACGCCGGCGTGGCGGGGCTCTGCGTCGGTGTGCCCCTGCTCTGCCGCGGAGTGCGCGGGTTCCGCGCTCGGGTGCTCGGGCTCTGTCTCGGAACGTGCGGGGTTCGGCGCTGGCAGGCTCGGGTCCGCGTCGGCCTGCCCGGGCTCTGTCTCGGAGTGTGCGGGCTCTGCGCTGGTGTGCTCGGGTTCGCGCCGGCGTGCTCGGCCTCAGCTCTCGCGTGCCTGGCTCTGCCTCGGAGCGCTGGACCCCGCTCCGGCGTGTCCGGCTTCCGCGCTGACGCGTTCGGCCCTGCTCTCGCTGCCCCGACCGCACCTCGGAGTGCGGGAGTCGGCAGCTGAGCTCCCGCGCTCCGCAGCCGGCGTGCCCGGGATCCCGCCCCCCGGAGCGTCCGGCTCCTCCGCGGTGGTCGGGCTCCAGTCCGGCGGGTCGGGCTCCGCCCCGGCACCCGAGGCTCCGCCCCAGCACCCGGGGCACCGCCTCGGCGCGGGGCTCCGCCTCGACGCGGGGCTCCGCCTCGGCACACCCGGGGCTCTGCCCTGGCCTCCCCCGATCCCGCCCGCGAGCGCCGATTCCGGTGCAGCGCTGGGCCACCCATGCGCGGCCCCGCCTCCCCGAGGCTCCGGACTCAGCTCGGGTCGGCGCTGCGAGCCGCGGTCACGGGCGCGATTCCCGGTTGCCTGCGCACCGGCCGGATCCGCGCCGACCCGGCGCGCCTGCGGACCGCGCCGGCCGGCGTGCGGTCCGGCCCGCCGCGAACTCGCCGGCCAGGGACGGGTCGCGGCCCGGCCCGGCGCACCCGAGCACCCGGCCGGAGCCGCGCTCCCCTGGCTCCCCGGGCCGGGCGCCGGTGGATGCCGGATCGACGTCCGGACCGTCCGGTACTCCCTGGCCCTTGCCCGAGGGATCGCAGCGCGGCCGGTCGCCCCGCGCCAGCTCGGACGCCGCGCGGGTTTCACGTGAAACCGGCGCGCCCACATCCACCGGTTTCACGTGGAACATCTCAGCCCGGGCGGGAGGCCGCCCGTTCCACCAACGCCTGGTACACGGTCGCCAGGTCCGAACCGGCGGCGGTTACCGCGGTCGGGAGCAGCGAGGTGTCGGTCAGGCCGGGCGACACGTTCATCTCCAGCACGTGCACGCGCCCCTCGTCGTCGACGATCGCGTCGGTGCGCGAGAGGTCCCGCATACCGAGCAGGCGGTGCGCGGCGAGCGCGGTCTCCGCCAGCATGGCCAGGACATCGTCCGGGAGCCGGGCCGGGCAGTGGAAGCTCGCCGCACCCGGCGTGTAGCGGCAGGTGTAGTCGTAGAAGCCGGACGGCACCTCGACCTCGACGGCGGGCAGCGCGCGCGGCTCGGCGCCGTCGTGCACGACCGACACCGCGACCTCGGTCCCGCTCACGAACCGCTCGGCGAGCACCGTGTCGGCGTAGGCGAACGAGCTCACCATCGCGGCCGGGAGTTCGGCGGCGTCACGCACCACCTGGACGCCCAGCGCTGATCCCCCCTGGTCCGGCTTGAGCACCAGCGGGAGGCCCAGCCGTTCGACGATCGCGCTCAGCACTCCCTGCGCGCCGAGCTCCCGGAACGTGGAGTGCGGCAGTGCCACCCAGTCCGGCGTCGTCAGCCCGGCGCGGACCAGCTCCGCCTTCACGCTCGGCTTGTCCCAGGCGCGCCGGCAGGCTCCCGACGGGGTGCCCACGAACGGGATGTGCAGGAGCTCCAGGATCTGCTGGACGGCCCCGTTCTCCCCCTCGCCGCCGTGCAGTGCGACCGCGACGACGTCCGGGCGCTCGTCGTTCAACCGGCCGAGGAGCGCGCCGTCGACGTCCCACTCCCGCACGTCCACGCCGTTCGCACGGAGCGCACCGGCGAGCCGGCGGCCGGACCGCAGCGACACCTCGCGCTCGTGGGACAGACCTCCGGCCAGCACGGCCACCGTTCGATCGCTCACCCGGGCATTCTGCTCCATGCCCCGGAGACGGGAACGCCCCGGACCTTCCGATCCGGGGCGTTTCACGTGAAACACGGTCAGGTCGTGTCGGGCGCCGGATTGTCCGAGCCCCGCTTGAGCTCCGGCCGGTCCGGCGTGCCGAACGTGCGCACCACGTCGAGCTCCGCCTCCAGGACGGCCGCCAGTCGGCGGACCCCCTCGGTGATCCGCTCGGGCGTCGGGAAGCAGAACGACAACCGCAGCTGCCGGCTGCCGTACCCGTCGGCGTAGAAGCCGGTTCCGGACGCGTACGCGACCCGTGCGGTCACCGCGCGCGGCAGCATCGCCTTCGTGTCCACGCCGGCCGGCACGGTGAGCCAGACGAAGAACCCGCCGTCCGGCACAGTCCAGCTGCACCCCTCCGGCAGGTGCGCCTCGAGTGCGGCCAGCATCGCGTCGCGCCGCTCCCGGTAGTTCTCGCTGAACGTCTTGATCTGGCTGCGCCAGTCGTGATGCGACAGGTACCGCGAGACGAGCATCTGCGTGAAGCTCGGCGGGCACAGCGTCGCCGACTCCGCGGCCAGCACGAGCCGGTCGCGGACCAGCGGCGGGACCAGCGCCCAGCCGACCCGCAGGCCGGACGCGAACGTCTTCGAGAACGACCCGAGGTAGATCACGTCCGGGTCGAACGACCGCAGCGCGGGATGCACCTCGCCGGTGAAGCCGAGCATCCCGTACGGGTTGTCCTCGATGACCATGACGCCGTAGCGGCGGCACAGATCCAGGATCTGCGGGCGCCGCTCGTGGGCGAGCGTCACGCCGGCCGGATTGTGGAAGTTCGGGATCGTGTACAGGAACTTCGGGGTGATGCCCTTCCGGGACAACGACTCCAGCGCCTCGTGCAGGAGCGCGGGGACGAGCCCGTGCTCGTCCATCGCGACGTGCACGACGCGGGCCTGGTAGGCGGCGAAGCTGCCCAGCGCGCCGACGTAGGACGGTCCCTCGGCCAGCACGACGTCGCCCGGGTCGACGAAGATCCGGGTGAGCAGGTCGAGCGCCATCTGCGAGCCGACCGTCACCACGACGTCGTTCGGGTCGCCCTCGATCCCCTCCTCGCGCATGACCTCGCAGATCTGCTCACGCAGCTGCGGCACGCCCTGCGCGGAGCCGTACTGCAGCGCGGTCATCCCGTCGACGTCGACCAGCTCGGCGACCTCGGAGGCGAGCGACTGCAGCGGCAGCGCCGCGAGGTTCGGCATGCCGCCGGCCAGCGACACCACCTCCGGCCGGCTCGCGACGGCGAACAGCGCCCGGATCTCCGACGCCGTCATCCCGGCCGTGCGCGCCGCGAAGCGCTCGGTGGGGGGCAGCAGCGCCGGCGCCGCGAACCCGTCCGGGAGCGGGGCCGGCACGACGCCCTCCCCTGCCGCTGCGGCCGCCGCCGCTGCCGCGGTGCGGCGGGCGTCGGGCTGCTGCGGACGATCGGGCGAGGCCATCGGGGTGCTCCCCTTCGACGAGATGAATGGTCGGCCGAGTGTAACCACGACGGGTGATCGGCTTGCCCTTCGTCGTCACGGAGGGACCGGTGGGCCTTTCCGGGGTGACGGTGGCGCCGAATTCCGCTTACCCTCGGGGCAGGCGGATCGCCGGGTCCATTGCGGGGACCGGATACAGCGACGGGGGCTGTTGCGCCGGTTCGGGGGACGATCTCCGGGGCCGATCGTTCCGCGGATGTGCGCGAGTCCCGCGCGACGACGACAGCCGGAGGTTCGATCCGTGTCCTGGCATGTGGCCGCGCTCAATCTGGACAATCTGGGTGATCTGCCCAAGCGCTGCCGGAATTGTGTCTACTGGGAACTGTCTCCGAAGCTGGCCGAACAGGCTGACGGTTACGGCACCACCGATCTGGAGAAGGAAGCCTGGCTGTCCGAGGTCCTGCTCGAGTGGGGATCCTGCGGCCGGGTCGTCTACGTCGGCGGCGCCCCCGCCGGGTACGTGCTGTTCGCCCCGCCCGTCTCGGTCCCCCGGGCCACCGAGATGCCGACCGGCCCGGTCAGCGCCGATGCGGTGCTGCTCACGACGATGCAGGTGCTGCCGGAGTTCTCCGGGGAGGGGTTGGGCCGCGCGCTCGCCCAGGCCGTCGTGAAGGAGCTGGTACGCCGCGGCGTCCGCGCCGTCGAGGCGTTCGGTGACGCCCGTCCCGGGACCGAGGCCGACTGTGTCGTGCCGGCGGACTTCCTCCGGTCGGTCGGGTTCAAGACCGTCCGCCCGCACCACAGGTGGCCGCGACTGCGGATGGAGCTCCGTTCCGGAATCGAATGGAAGTCCGATGTCGAGGCCGCTCTCGAACAGCTGTTCAACACGGTGACGATCCCGATGCAGGCCCCGGCGCCGGTCGCGACGAAGACCCCCGTTCGGGCCGGCCGCTGCCAGGCGTCGAACGGGGCCTGAACATACGTCAGCGGCGATCTCAGGGCTTCCTGAGATCGCCGCTGATCGACTTCCGGGACGGCCCCGGTGTACGGGGCCGGGAAACGTCGGAATGGGCCTAAACGGCCCTGATCTGGTCCCTGCCGTACTCGCGGGCCAGCACGTCGTTGAAGGTGAACGTCCCGGTCGGCTGGTCGTCCTGGCCGAGCAGGTAGAGCCGCTTCACCGCGACGAGGATGCCCTCGGCCACCACGTCCCGGAAGCCGGGATCGAGCAGCTTGCGCCGGTCCCCCAGGTGGGTCAGGTAGCCCGTCTCGATCCGGACGGCCGGCATCCGGGTCCGCCGGACGAGCTCCCAGGTGCAGGTCTGGCTCCGGCAGTCGAGCATCGACGTCCGGGTGAGCAGCTCGCGCTGGATCAGCCCGGCGAGCGCCTCCCCCACGTTCGACGTGGTGCCGGAGCCGTTGCCGAAGTAGTAGGTCGCCAGCCCCTGGGCGTTCGGGCTGAAGCTCGCGTCGGTGTGCAACGACACGACGAGATCGGCGCCGACCTCGTTCGCGAACTCGGCGCGATCGGCGTCCGGCGGGTTCCCGCACTCCGGCCGGGACAGCAGCGCCTCCATGCCGGTCGCGGACATCCGTCCGACCAGCCGGTGCGCCAGGTCCCACATCAGGTCGGCCTCGGTGACGCCGGCGACCTCGACGCCGCGGTCGTTCCCGCCGTGCCCCGGGTCGATCACGATCCGCTTGCCGCGCATCCGGGGCCCGGCCCGGCGCAGCAGCTCCTGCTCGCGAAGCAGGTGCGGACGACCGCCGGTCACCTTGCGGCCGAGCTGGCGCAGCGCGCGCAGCGTCTCCGGCCCGCAGACGCCGTCCGGGACCATGCCGTAGTCGCGCTGGAAGCGCATCAGGGCCTGCTCGGTCTGCTGGTCGAACAGACCGCTCGGGCGGCCGGAGTTGTACCCCAGCTCGAGCAGCCGCTCCTGCAGCATCGCGACGTCGTCACCGGTGGTCGGGGTGGAGAGGGTGAACGACAGCATCCGGTCGCCCAGCGTCCACCCGGCCTCGCGCAGCGCGCGGGCGGTGTCCGGGCCGACGATGCCGTCGGTGATCAGGCCACGCCTCTGCTGGAAGACCCGGACGGCGTGGTCCATGGCGTCGTCGAACTGATGCCGGGACGCGGAGTCCGCCGGCAGTTCGGGCAGCAGACCGAGCTGCTGCAGCGTCACCCGGACCTCGAGAACAGCAGGACCGAAGTCCCCGCGCCGGAGCAGCTGCATGCACCCCTCGCTCGCAGTCGATGGCGCCGTGTGGCGCCCCGTTGTCGGTTGGTCGCACCCGGTCGAACCGGGCGACGGCCGACGACCATTGTGCCCTGCCCGGGCCGCGGGGTAGTGCAGCGGGGCGTACACGCGCGTGTCCCGGTTGTGATCAACCGGGACACGCAGCGTGATCTCGATGCGCTAGACGCGCGCGAGTGATCGTCAGATGTGGTCGGAGAGATCCGCCAGCAGGGCGGCCTTCGGCTTCGCCCCCACGATCTGCTTCACCGGCTTGCCGCCGCTGAACAGGATCATCGTCGGCACCGACATCACCTGGTAGTCGCGGGCGACCTCCGGGTTGGCGTCGATGTCGAGCTTCGCGACGGTGAGCTTCTCGGCGTGCTCACCGGCGATCTCGTCGAGCACCGGGGCGACCATCTTGCACGGGCCGCACCAGGTGGCCCAGAAGTCGACCAGGACGGCCTTGTCGCTCTTGAGGACGTCCTGGTCGAACGAACCGGTGGTGACGTCGATCGTGTTGGCCATGGGTTTCTCCTTCGGTCGGAACGGGTCGGGTGGTGGGTGGGGTGGTCGTGCCGGGGCGTCAGTGCGCGGCCCGGGCGACCTCCTCGGCGGGCGCGTCGCCGTAGCCGCCGCCGGCCAGCTCGGGCGAGATCGGGTGCCCGGCCAGCCAGCGCTCGGCGTCGATGGCGGCCGAGCAGCCGGACCCGGCCGCGGTGACGGCCTGCCGGTAGGTGTGGTCCACCAGGTCGCCACAGGCGAAGACGCCGGGCAGGTCGGTGTAGGTGCTGCGGTCGAGCACCTTCACGTAGCCCTCGTCGTCGAGCGGGACCTGGCCGCGGACCAGCTGGCTGCGCGGGTCGTGCCCGATCGCGACGAACATGCCGGTCACGTCGAGCGTGTCGGTCTCGCCGGTCACCGTGTCGCGCAGCTGCAGCTGCTTCACCGAGCCGTCGCCGGTGACCTCGATGACCTCGGTGTTGGTGCGCCAGCGCATCTTCGGGTCGTTCCGGGCGCGCTCGAGCATGATCTTCGAGGCCCGGAACTCGTCGCGCCGGTGCACGACGGTGACGGTCTCGGCGAACCGGCTGAGGAAGGTGGCCTCCTCCATCGCGGAGTCGCCACCACCGATCACGGCGATGTGCTGGTCGCGGAAGAAGAAGCCGTCGCAGGTCGCGCAGGAGCTGACGCCGCGGCCGAGCAGCTCCTGCTCACCGGGGACGTGCAGGTAGCGCGGCGCGGCACCCATCGCGAGGATCACGGCCCGGGCGCGGAAGGTCTCCTTCCCGACCCGGACCTCCTTGATCTCGCCCTCGAGGGAGACCTCGTCGACGTCCTGCGCGCGCAGGTCGGCGCCGAAGCGCTTGGCCTGGCCGCGCATCTGCTCCATGAGCTCGGGGCCCATGATGCCGTCGGTGAAGCCGGGGTAGTTCTCGACCTCGGTGGTGGTCATCAGCGCCCCGCCGAACTGGCTGCCCTCGAAGACGAGCGGTGCCAGCTGGGCCCGTGCGGCGTACACCGCGGCGGTGTAGCCGGCCGGGCCGGAGCCGATGATGATCAGGTTGTGCACGGTGTCATGGGTGCTCACCGGTACCGATCCCTCCTGGCGCTGCCCGTGCGGGCTGCGCGATGACGGGGCCCGCGGGGGTCTGCCCCGCGTCGTAGCTGTCTGTTCTCTCGAACGAGATCCTAGACAGGGGCATTCCCGGTGCTCCGGGCGCGAACCGGGGCCCGGCCGATCGGTCCCGCAACGGTCACGGAGCGCGGCCCTCCAGGAGCACCCGGCCGTTGCCCGGGCCGCAGTCCGGCGGGACGACGAGCAGCCGCAGCCGGCCGGGCTCGGGGGTGCCGAGGACGAGCAGCACCCCGGGCTCACCCTGCACCGGATACGGCCGGGTGGCGAGCAGCGGCGCGTCCGGGTCGTCGGCGCCGGCGGCGGTCAGGCAGTCCCGCACGCGCCCGGGATCGGCGAGCGGCCCGGCGGGGGCCCCGGCGCCCGGCGCGGCGCTGCGGAGTGCCTCCGGGGTGTCGGCGGCGACCGGCCGGGGGGCCGGGCCGGGCCGGTCCGCGGCCGCCCGCAGGAACGCGGGCAGGGCGGCGAGTACGGCGATCGCGGCGACCGAGCCCGCCGCGGCGAGCAGCCGGGCGCTCCGGGGTCGCGGCGGCCGACCGGGGCGGGTGGTGGGCGACCGGCCGGTCGCCCACCGGGTGTCCGGCGGGGTGCGGGTGCCGCCGGTGAGCTCGTCGTGCAGCCGCCCGCGGATCCGGCCGGCGACGTCGTCGGGCATCGGGACCGGCCCGAGGGCCACCCCGAGCCGCACCTGCACCGCAACGTTATCGTCGATATGACATTCACCAGGTGGATCCCTGTTCTCGTCGCTCCGAGAAGAACTCTCCGACTGATTCGTGTCAGTGTGGCGAGAAGGCTCCCCGGACGTGCTCATCGGTCCTCCTCGTGCAGGCACCCGAGCTCCGCGGCCAAGCGGGCCCTGGCCCGCGCGCAGCGGCTCTTCACCGTTCCGTCCGCGACGCCGGAGATCTCCGCGACCTCGGCGACCGGGTAGCCGAGCCCGTCCACCAGCACCACCGCCACCCGCTGCTCGACGGGCAGCACGGCGAGCGCGTCGTCGACCGTCAGCCGGGTCACCAGCGGCCCGGCCGGATCCCGGACGACGGCCGCGCCGGCATCGTCGGCGTCCCGGCGCCGGGCCCGGGCCCGGATGCGGTCGATGCAGCCGTTCACCAGGATCCGGTGCAGCCAGGTCCCGGGGGCGGCCTCACCCCGGAAGTGCGACGAGCGGAGCGCGGCCAGGAACGCCTCCTGGACCGCGTCCTCGGCGTCGGCCCGATCGCCGAGGATGCGCAGCGCGACCGACCAGAGCCGGTCTGCGTGCGCACGGAACACCTCGTCCAGGTCGGGCGCGGCGGGCCGCGGGGACCGGTCGACGGTGGGCACCGGCGCACGGTAGGTCCGGTGCGGGTCCGGCCACCGGCGTCCGGCCGGTACCGTTCGCGGCTGCGAACGGCGGGCTGCCGGGGTGGGCTACTGGACGGCCCGCTCGAAGGAGATCTCGCCGATCTCGCTCTGGTTGCCGGGGCCGAGGCCGGTGATCCACAGGAGGACGTGGCCGGTCGGCTCGGCGGCGTCCAGCGGGACGACCGTCTCGCCCTGCTCCAGGGTCACGGTGCGGACGAGATCGGTCTGCCCGAGCGTGGCGTCCGCGGTGGGCGCCGTGCGCACCTCCACGACGGTGCCCGCGCTCGCCGAGTCGATCGTCAGCCGGCTCACCGGCTCCGGCGAGCCGAACGACGCCATGATCCCGATCCCGGGCTTGAGCGCCGGGAACTGCTGGAAGTACCGGCTGGTGCTCCAGGTGGTCGACGGGTCGCCGTCGACCACCCGGTCGACGGTGGCGGCGTTGTCCCCGTCCCCGGCCGGGTCGAAGACCTGGACCGACACGTCCTGCACCGGGGCGGCGACCGCGGCCGGAGCCTGGCCCTGCTGGACCGGCGCCGTCGCGGCCGGCGGGATGACGACCGGCGGGGTGCTGGAGCCGCCGAACAGCGCGCCCACCTGGATGCCCAGGTAGCCGAGCACGATGAGCACGCCGATCGCCAGCACGGCCAGGCCGACCCGCAGGTTCTGGCGGCGCTGCGGATCGTTGCGGGTGTCGGGGAGCCGATCGGAGTCCTGCCAGACGTCGTCCGGATCGGACGGGGCGCCGTCGTGCACCGGCGGGAAGAACGCCTGGTCCGCGTGCTCGGCGACGACGTCGGCCAGCATCCGGTGCATCGCGGCCGCGGTGTGCACCCGCCCGAGACCGCCCTCGCCCGCCTGGCCGAGCGCGCCCATGCACAGCGTGTCCAGCTCCAGCGGGACGCCCGGGCGCAGCTGCGCCGGCGAGCGCAGCCGGCCGGTCGGGGTCCGGTCCGCGGCGACCAGCCCGGCCCGGGCGGCGTCGGCGACCGAGAGCGGCCAGCGGCGGGTCAGCAGCGTGTACAGCAGCCCGCCCAGCCCGCGCACGTCGTCGGCGGCCGACACCGACGGGCGGGGCAGCAGGAAGGCGAGGATCGCGCGGCCGTCCGGCGTGATCCGGATCCGCTGCGGGTGGTCGCAGCCGAGCACCAGGCCCTGCTGGTGGGCCTCGGTCGCGGCGGCGGCGAGTGTCTCGACGGCCTTCGCCGCCCGCTGCGCCCGGACCGGCCCGTCGGCGACGGTCTCGGCGAGCGACCTGCCCGGCACCCACTCGGCGACGGCCGCGCCCAGCACGTCGGCCGGGAGGCCGTGCGTGCCGGGGCCAGCACGTCCAGCAGCCGCGCGCTGCCGGGGTGCTCGAAACAGCCCGACCGCAGCGCGCGGACGATCATCTCGCCGGCCCGGGCCGAGCCCTCCGGATCGTCCGAACGGTCGTCGGCGGGCAGCCTGCGGAGCAGGGTGACGGCGACCGGACGGCGCAGCACGGTGTCCTCGGCGCGCCAGAACTCGGCGCCGGCCGAGGGATCGGAGCCGGTCCGCTGGCGGAGCACGTAACGGTCGGTGAGCGGGGAGCCCGCCGCGGTGCCGACGGCGTCCCGCGCCGCGGGGATCCGCTCGGTGGCCCGGGTCTGCGCGGGCACCCGGGCGGTCGCCCCGCCGTCGGCCGCCGGGGACTGCTCACGGCCGTCGTGGGTGGTGGCGGTGGCCGGATCGACGGCACCGGCCGGGTCCAGCGAGGGGTGCGTGCCCGCCGCGTCGGCCTGGGGGTTCGGGTGAAGTTCCGTACGGGCAGCGCGCTCGTCGATCTGCCCGTTCAACGGCTTCGCCTCCCCCTGGCGCGCTGATGTCTCGTCGGGCATCAGCCTACGTCACCCCGTCCCTTCCGGACGAGTCGAGGACCGCCTTCGCGACCCGCTCGAACAGTCATCGGCCGGGGGTCCGGACAGGTTCGCCGCACAGCCGACGGTATTCGGCGAAATGTCGTTTTCATGCGACGAACGGTCGTCCTGGATCCGTGGACGACCCGTTGCGGGTGAGTGGGCCGCCGTTCAGCGCGGCGGTGCCCGGTCCGCGGCGGGGGGTGCGGCGGCCTCGCCGCCGGCGCCGGTGGGCGACGCCGCCCGGGGGCCCGCAGCACCGTCCGGCCCGCCGTCCGGCCCGCTGTCCGGGCCGCCTGCCGGGCCGCCCCCCGAGGCGTCGCCGGAGCCGCTCCCGGCGCGCACCCGGCGGACGATCCGGCGCACCACCAGCACCACCAGCAACGCGCCGGCGATCCCGGTCAGCCAGACGGTGACGGTGCCGTAGACGGTCGACCGGACCCGGAGCCGGGTGTCCGGCCCGAGCTCCGCGCCGTCCGGGGTGCGCAGGCCCGCGTCCACCCCGAACTGGCCGGACCGCGTCACCTGCGCGCTCACCCGGACCTGCACCCGGCCCAGCGGCGGGACCGCCTGCACCGGGATCGGGGCCACCCGCAGGCCGGTGGTGCTGGACAGCACCACCCGGACGTTCATCGTGACCGGCAGCCCGTTGGCCACCGTGATCAGCAGCGGCGCGTCGCTGGTGCCGAGCGAGTACGGGCTCGGCGGCTGCACGACCCGCACCGACGCCCGGATCTGCTCGATCCGCCCGGCCACGATCGCGGCCTCCCGCTCGGCCCGGGCCGGGTCCGCCCGCCACC
Organism: Pseudonocardia sp. DxW; assembly: GCF_058448985.1. Classification (NCBI taxonomy): domain Bacteria; kingdom Bacillati; phylum Actinomycetota; class Actinomycetes; order Pseudonocardiales; family Pseudonocardiaceae; genus Pseudonocardia; species Pseudonocardia sp. DxW. The sequence goes on from NZ_JBZFLK010000004.1 coordinate 222,328, forward strand.
ACGACGACGCCGCCCGCAGCGTCCCGCGGACCAGCGGATCGAACACCTCGGCCGGGCTCGCGCCGACCCCGGTCCGGGCCTCCGCGGCGCCGCGCAGTCCCTCGATCGACCGGACCTGGTCGGCCACCGTGTCGATCACCGGGCCGGGGATCTCCGCCCCGCCGGCCTGCACCGGGTAGAACAGCCGGGCCGGTTCGGCGGCCGGATCGGCCTGGGCCGCGACGCCGGGCAGCCCGGCCGCGGCGAGCCTGCCGTCCTGGATCAGGGCGGTCAGCGCCGACAGGATCCCGGCGGCGGCCTCCCGGCCTGCGGCCCAGCCGTGCGGCGGGGCGACGAGCAGCGAACCGGCCGGGCCATCCGGGCCGGCCGTGCCGCCGGTGCCCGCCCGGAACGCCAGCGCCCCGGCCAGCTCCTGGCCGGCCAGACCCCCGGCGCCACCGTCCTGCAGCTCGACGACGGCCGGGCCGGTCGCGGCCTGGGCGAGCAACGGATCGGCCAGCACCGCCCGGTCCCCACCGGCGGGACCGTCGTTGAGCCGGACCACCCCGGACGTCTGCCCGGAGGACACGCCGTCCGACGACAGCAGGAACCGCGTGCCGCCGCCGAGCGCCTCCAGGGTCGGCTCGTCCAGCACGCCGTCGGCGGGCCACACGACGTCGCTCAGGACGGTGGCGCCCAGCAGCTCGGCGAGCGCGGCCCGGCCCTGTTCGAGGGTGGTGCGGGCCAGCTCCGCCTGGCCGGCGCGGACCAGCGCGACCAGGTCGGCGTCGGACGGGGGAAGGGCCAGCACGCAGGACCCGGCCGCGGCACCCCGGAGCGCCTCGAGCCACTCGGCCGCGGCCGCGGCGCCCCGCCCGGGGGCGGTCTCGCCGCCCGGCCCGACGGTCACCTCGTAGCCGCCGCTCATCGCCGCCGCCGTCGCCACCAGCTCGGGATCGATCGCCAGACAGAGCGCGGTGCGGACCGGCGAGCCGGGTGGCGCGCCGTCGGACAGCGCGTCGACCAGGCCGTACAGCCGCCCGCCGGGAGCCATCGAGGTCGCCAGGTCGTCGTCGGTGAGCACCGGGACCTGCCCCGGCACCGGCGGGATCCGCCGGGGGGCGTCGGTGATCGGGTACAGCATCGACACCGGGGTCGCCGAGGTGCCCGGGTCGGCCGGCGCGCCGGGCAGCGACGAGACCGGCAGCACGCTGCGGATCCCGGCGATCCGGGACGGGGTGCCGTTCACCGTGCCGTTGAGGTTCACCAGCAGCGGGTAGGTGCCCGGGCCCGGCAGCGCGAGCGAGTCCGCCCGGTCACCGGTCAGCGGGACCGAGTAGCGGAACGGGACGGAGCCGCCGGGGGCGACCGGCCCCAGCTCGGTGAACGCCGGCGTCGCGTCGTCCACCGGGGCCTCCCCGGCGAACGCCGCGCGCAGCGCCGGCTCGCCGCCGACCGCGGGTCCGCGCTGCACCCGCAGCGAGAGGTCGTCCACCGGATCCGGTCCGGTGTTGGTCACCGAACCGGTGACGACGAGCTCCGGCGGCCCGGCCGAGGTGACGACCCGGGGCGACATCGCGTCGACCTCCAGCCGGACCGGTGCCACATCCGGCTGCTCCTGGGCCCGCGCCGGGGCGGGGAGTGCCACCGACCCGGACAGGAGGGCGGCGAGCAGGATCGCGACCAGGGCCGCGACCCGGCTCACGCGGTCTCCTCCAGGAGGTTGGCCGCGTGCCGGATCAACCGGCGTTCGTCGGCGTAGGCGAGCCGGCCCTCCAGCTCGCCGAGCGGCACCCAGGCCACCTCGGAGACCTCGACGTCCTCGTCGGAGAGCTCGCCGCCCAGCGCGCGCATCAGGTAGTGGTGCACGGTCTTGTGCACGCGGCGGTCTTCGGCCACGAACCAGAAGTCGATGGTGCCCAGGGGTGCCAGCACCTCACCGATGATGCCGGTCTCCTCCTGCACCTCGCGCACGGCCGCCTGTTCCGCGGTCTCACCGGCCTCGATGTGCCCCTTGGGCAGCGACCACAGCAGCCGGCCGCGCCGGTCCAGCCGGCCGATCAGCGCCGCGGCGCCCGAGCGCGGATCGACGACGAGGCCACCCGCGGACGTCTCGTCCACCGTGCGCAGGCGGCGGCGCCGGTCGGACGAGCGTCCCGCGCGACGCCCCCCGGAGCGGCCGCGGGAGGTGGACATGTGGCGATGGTAACGAGACGGTGGCATCTCGGTGGGTCGACGAGCCGTCACCGATCGGGCTCGCGGCGGTCGGCTGCCCGTTGATCTGCGGGCCCGCCGTCCCGCCCGGACCCGTACCCGCGGGCCCCGCCCGGGCGCGTTGCCTACACTGGCCGGTCGTGTCCACGCCGTCCGTCACCTCGCGTCCCGTGACCTCCGCCCAGAACCCGCGCCCGGCTGCCCGGGGCGGTCGGGAGTCCGGCCCCGGGCCGGATCCGGAGGGGCTGAAGCGCTCGCAGGAGGACGCCGTGATGCAGATGCTGGACGTGCCGGCCGTCGCCGACGAGCTGGCGGCCCGGTTCGCCGAGCGGGGGCACCGGATCTACCTGGTCGGGGGCAGCGTCCGGGACGCGCTGCTGCGCGGCACCGGGGTGTCGGACCGGGACTCCGGCGATCTGGACTTCACCACCGACGCCCGGCCGGAACAGATCCTGGAGGCCGTCCGCGGCTGGGCCGACGCGGTCTGGGACACCGGGATCGCGTTCGGCACCGTCGGGCTGCGCCGCCGCGATCAGGTGATCGAGGTGACGACGTTCCGTGCCGACACCTACGACGGCAGGTCCCGCAATCCCGAGGTCCGCTTCGGCGACGACATCGAGGGCGATTTGGTCCGGCGGGACTTCACGGTCAACGCGATGGCCGTCGAGCTCGGGGAGCGCCGGTTCGTCGACCCGCACGGCGGGTTCGCCGCCCTCGCCCAGGGCGTCCTCGACACCCCGGACCTCCCCGAGCGCTCCTTCGCCGACGATCCGCTGCGGATGCTGCGGGCCGCCCGGTTCGTGTCCCAGCTCGGCTTCACCCCGGCCGACCGGGTGACCGCGGCGATGACCGCGATGGCCGACGAGCTGTCCCGGATCACCGCCGAGCGGGTGCAGGCCGAGTTCTCCAAGCTGGTCCTCGGCGCGCACCCGCGGCGCGGGATCGAGCTGCTCTGCGACACCGGGCTGGCGCAGCACGTCGTCCCCGAGGTGCCGGCGATGCAGCTGGAGACCGACGAGCACATGCAGCACAAGGACGTCTACACGCACTCGCTGGTCGTCATGGAGCAGGCGATCGAGCGGGAGACCGACGGCCCGGACCTGACGCTGCGGCTGGCGGCGCTGCTGCACGACATCGGCAAGCCGGCCACCCGGCGCAAGGAGCCGGACGGCCGGGTCAGCTTCCACCACCACGAGGTGGTCGGCGCCAAGATGACCCGCAAGCGGCTGCGCGCGCTGAAGTACCCGAAGGCACTGATCGACGACGTCTCCCAGCTCGTCTACCTGCACCTGCGGTTCCACGGCTACGGCAAGGGCGAGTGGAGCGACTCGGCGGTCCGCCGGTACGTGACCGACGCCGGCCCGCTGCTGGACCGGCTGCACCAGCTCGTCCGGTCCGACTGCACCACCCGCAACCGGCGGCGGGCGGCGGCGCTGCAGCGCAACTACGACGGGCTGGAGCGGCGGATCGCCGAGCTGCGCAAGCAGGAGGAGCTCGACGCGATCCGGCCGGACCTCGACGGCAACCAGATCATGCGGCTGCTCGGCATCCCGCCGGGCCCGGCGGTCGGCCGTGCCTACCAGCACCTGCTCGCGCTGCGGATGGAGCAGGGCCCGCTCGGGCCGGACGAGGCCGAGGCGGCGCTGCGGGCCTGGGCGGCCGAGAACCTCTGAGCTGTACGTACGTCATAGACGATCGTCTATGACGTACGTACGGAGCGTGCCCGGCCGGTGACCCCGTTCAGACGTCCGTACACACGATCGTCCGCGCCGGGTGCCGAGCGCCCCGGACGACCCGCCCGGTCCGGCGTCCATCGGTCGGGTGGCGCTACTGCACACGGGTGCCGAAAGCGGACCCCCGGGGCGGGTGCGAAACTGACGCCGTGCGGGAACACCGCGCCACCCGAGGCGCCGCCCTTCCCCCGGTCACACCGGGCAGCCTGCTCGTCGCCGCCCCCGGTCTGGGTGATCCGAACTTCGCCCGGACGGTCGTCTACATGATCGAGCACCGTCCGCACGGCAGTCTCGGCGTCGTGCTCAACCGGCCCGGCCGGTCCGCCGTGCGCGACGTGCTCCCCCGATGGGCCGGGGTGACCAGCGATCCCGGCTCGATGTTCGTCGGCGGGCCGGTGGAGGCGCAGACCGCGCTCTGCCTCGCCGCGCTGCGCACCGGGCAGTCGACCCGCGGGCTGAGCGGCCTGATGCCGGTCCGGCCCCCGGTGCAGCTGGTCGATCTCGACTCCGATCCGGCCCCGCTCGCACCCCGGCTGCGCGGGCTGCGGATCTTCGCCGGCTACTCGGGCTGGGACGGCGGGCAGCTGCACGGGGAGATCGCCCGCGGCGACTGGTTCGTCGTGCCGGGGCTCCCGGACGACCTGCTGACGACCTCGCACGACCGGCTGTGGGAGCGGGTGCTGCGCCGGCAGGGGATCCCGCTCGCGCTGCTCGCCACCTTCCCGGCGGACCCCGCGCAGAACTGATCCGGGCGGACGCACCGGCGGAGCTACCCTGCCGCCGATGGCCACCGCGTCGCACTACGTGCCGCTCGGCGTGGAGGTCTGGCCGAACCTGGTCAGCAACCGGCACTGGTCGATGAACCGCTACACGCGGCTGAACCCGCTCGCCCCACGGTTTCTCGCCATAATGATGAGATATGGCTCCTACCTGCGCAGGGAGGGAATCCGGGACGTCCGGGGGTTCTTCGAGGGCAGCGCCGCGGCCCAGCGGCTGGTCACCCTGCCCCGGGCGTTCCAGTACGCCGGGGAGACCTTCGAGGGATTCCGGTTCGTCGGCCCGGTGCTCGGCGACCGCGCGGCCGAGACCGGCTGGACCCCGCCGGACGGCGACCGGCCGGTGCTGCTGGTGTCGCTCGGCAGCGCCTACAACCGGCGCCCCGCCCTCTACCGGACGATCCTGGCCGGGCTCGCCGGGCGTGGCCGGCACGTCGTGCTCGCCGTCGGCGACGTCGACCCGGCCGAGCTCGGCCCGCTGCCGGCAGGGGTCGAGGTGCACCGCAGCGTCCCGCAGGTGTCGGTGCTGCGGCACGCCGCGGCCTTCGTCACGCACGCCGGGATGGGCGGCACGATGGAGGGCCTCGCAGCCGGGGTCCCGCTGGTGGCGCTGCCGCAGATGGCCGAGCAGCGGGCGAACGCCGACCGGATCGCCGAGCTCGGGCTCGGCGTCACCCTCGATCCGGCCACCCTCACCCCGGACCGGCTGTGGTCGGCGGTGCAGCAGGTCAGCACCGATCCCGCGGTGCGCGAGCGGCTGAGCTGGATGGCCGGCGAGATCGCCGCGGCCGGTGGCGCACCGGCCGCCGCCGACGAGATCGAGCGGGCGCTCCCGCCGCCGGGCTGATCCGGGGTCCCGCCGGGATCAGCGGCCGGTGCCCGCGCTGCGCTCCCCGGCCCGCCGGTCGGACTCCGCCGGGCCGCCGCAGCCGGCCACCAGGTCGCAGCCGGTGCAGACACCGGCGCAGGACGGCGCGGGGGCCTGCTCGGCGATCGCGATCTCCGCGGCCCGGGCCCCGAACGAGCCGCCGAGACCGGCCATGACGACCACCCCGGCCAGCGCGATGACGGCCAGCACCCACGGGGCCGCGCCACCCCGGTCGGTGAGCAGCAGCGCGGTCCCGCCGACCAGCCCGATCAGGCCGGCCGCGCCCAGCGGGCGCGCGGCGACCCGGTTGGCGAGGGCGAACGCGTCCGCGGTGCGCAGGCTGCTCGGCGTGCGGACACCGACGAACCTGTTGCGCGGCAGCCTGCCGCTCGCACCGAGCACGGCGAGCACGACGAGCACCGCTCCGGCCAGCAGGAGCAGGACGGCGAGGACCAGGCGCAGCATGGTGGGCACGTGACCAGGGTAGAACCCGGCGCAGCGGGCCCGCCCGCCCCGGCTACCCTGGTCACATGTGCGCGGCCCGACGTCGGCTGCCCCACCGGCAGCACCGACTTCCCGGCGCCGCGCCGGGCTGAGGTCGGCAGCGAGACCGCCGTCACGACACGCCGGCGCGGCGACGACCCCTCCTGCACCGGGTGCGGAGGGGTCGCAGCGTGTTCCGGGCCCCGGGCACGGGCCGTCACGACATGTTTCCCGAGGTGAAGCGGACATGACCACCGAGACCAGCGCGGCACCGGCGACCGGTGACCGAACCGACCGTCCGGCCTTCCGGTACGACGCCGAGATGGCCGCCCGGATCGAGCGCAAGTGGCAGGACTTCTGGGAGGCCGAGCAGACCTTCCACGCCCCGGGCCCCGGCGAGCCGGGCTCGGAGAAGCCGAAGTTCTACCTGATGGACATGTTCCCGTACCCGTCCGGCTCCGGCCTGCACGTCGGGCACCCGCTCGGCTTCATCGGCACCGACGTGCTGGGCCGCTACCTGCGGATGACCGGGCACAACGTGCTGCACCCGATGGGGTTCGACGCGTTCGGGCTGCCCGCCGAGCAGTACGCCGTGCAGACCGGGACGCACCCGCGCGCCACCACCGAGGCGAACATCGCCCGGTACCGGCAGCAGCTGCGCCAGCTGGGCCTGGGGCACGACCCGCGCCGGTCGGTCTCGACCACCGACATCCCGTTCTACCGCTGGACGCAGTGGATCTTCCGGGAGATCTTCGAGGCCTGGTACGACACCGACGCGGACCGGGCCCGCCCGATCGCCGAGCTGCGCGCGTCCTTCGAGAGCGGTGAGCGGCCCACCCCGGACGGCCGGCCGTGGACCGGGCTGTCCGAGGGCGAGCGCCGCCGGCTGATCGACTCGCACCGGCTGGCCTACATCTCCGAGGCGCCGGTCAACTGGTGCCCGGGGCTGGGCACCGTGCTGGCGAACGAGGAGGTCACCGCCGACGGCCGCTCCGAGCGCGGCAACTTCCCGGTGTTCCGGCGCAGTCTCAGGCAGTGGATGATGCGGATCACCGCCTACTCCGACCGGCTGATCGCCGACCTGGACCGGGTCGACTGGCCGGAGTCGGTCAAGGCGATGCAGCGCAACTGGATCGGCCGGTCCGAGGGCGCACGGGTCACGTTCGGCGTGTGCGACGCCGACGCCGGCATCGAGGTCTTCACCACCCGGCCGGACACGCTGTTCGGGGCCACCTACATGGTGCTGGCGCCGGAGCACCCGCTGGTCGGCGAGATCACCCCCGCGGCCTGGCCCGCCGGGACCGACGAGCGGTGGACCGGCGGCGCGGCGACCCCGGCGGAGGCGGTCGCGGCCTACCGGGCCGAGGCGGCCCGCAAGTCCGAGCTGGACCGCCAGGAGAACCGGGACAAGACCGGCGTCTTCACCGGCGCGTACGCCGTCAACCCGGTGAACGGGGCCGAGATCCCGGTCTTCGTCGCCGACTACGTGCTCATGGGCTACGGCACCGGCGCGATCATGGCGGTGCCCGCGCAGGACCAGCGGGACTGGGACTTCGCGACCGCGTTCGGCCTGCCGATCGTGCGCACCGTGGATCCGGGCGCCGACTGGTCGGGCGAGGCGTTCACCGGCGACGGGCCTGCGGTCAACTCGGCGAACGACGAGATCAGCCTGAACGGCCTGGGCGTCGCCGACGCCAAGCGGGCGATCATCGACTGGCTGGCGGCCAAGGGCTCCGGCGAGGGCGTCGTGCAGTACAAGCTGCGGGACTGGCTGTTCTCCCGGCAGCGCTACTGGGGCGAGCCGTTCCCGATCGTGTGGGACGAGCACGGCCCGATCTCGCTGCCCGCCGACCAGCTGCCGGTCGAGCTGCCCGACGTCGACGACTACGCGCCGAAGACCTACGCCGCGGACGACGCGGACAGCGAGCCCGAGCCGCCGCTGTCCCGGGCCGCGGAGTGGGTGTACGTCGAGCTGGACCTGGGCGCCGCCGGTGGCGACCAGGGTCCGAGGGCGTACCGGCGCGAGACGAATACGATGCCGCAGTGGGCCGGTTCCTGCTGGTACTACCTGCGCTACCTGGACCCGGAGAACTCCGAGCGGTTCGTCTCGCCGGAGGCCGAGCGGTACTGGCTGGGCACCGACCCGTCCGAGGCGCAGCCGGGCACCGAGGACCCGGGCGGCGTCGACCTGTACGTCGGCGGCGTCGAGCACGCGGTGCTGCATCTGCTGTACTCGCGGTTCTGGCACAAGGTGCTGTTCGACCTGGGCCACGTGTCCAGTGAGGAGCCGTTCCGCAGGCTGTTCAACCAGGGCTACATCCAGGCCTGGGCCTACACCGACGCCCGCGGCACCTACGTGCCGGCCGAGGAGGTCGTCGAGGAGGCGGGCCCGGACGGCACGCCGCGTTTCACGTGGAACGGCGAGCCCGTCACCCGGGAGTACGGGAAGATGGGCAAGTCGCTGAAGAACGTCGTGACGCCGGACGAGATGTGCGACCGCTACGGCGCGGACACGTTCCGGCTCTACGAGATGTACACCGGCCCGATGGACGCCTCCCGGCCGTGGTCGACCCGCGACGTCGTCGGCCCGCAGCGGTTCCTGCAGCGGGTGTGGCGCAACCTGGTCGACGAGCAGACCGGCGAGGTCACCGTCGTCGACGCCGAGCCCGGCGAGGACGTGCTGCGCGCGCTGCACAAGGCGATCGCCGGCGTCCGCGAGGACGTCCCTGCGCTGCACTACAACACCGCAGCCGCGAAGCTGATCGAGCTGAACAACGTGCTGACCAAGCGGGCCGCGCCGGTCGAGCGGCCGGTCGCCGAGGCGCTGGTGCTGATGCTGGCGCCGCTGGCCCCGCACATCGCCGAGGAGCTGTGGCAGAAGCTGGGGCACGACGGCTCGCTGGCCTACGCGCCATTCCCGCAGGCCGACGAGCGGTACCTGGTCGACGACACCGTCGAGTACCCGATCCAGGTCAACGGCAAGGTGCGGTCCCGGATCACGGTCCCGGCCGACGCCGGGCAGGACGAGATCCGCGCGGCGGCGCTGGCCGACGAGAAGATTGTCGCGGCGCTGGCCGGTGCGGAGCCGCGCAAGGTGATCGTGGTGCCGGGCCGCCTGGTCAACGTCGTCCGCTGAAGCCGGCGCCCGGAACGCGGCGGGCATCTCGTGCGTTGACCCGGGTGGGAGGTCCGATATGACCGGAGCATTGCTCACACTGATCGTCGCGCTGGCGGCGGTCGCCGCCGTGGTCTGGCTGGTCCGCAGGCATCAGGCGGACCAGGCCGCGCAGCTCGACGACGCGAAGGCCGAGGCCCGCCGCTGGGTCGAGCGGCTCGGCGGCCAGGTGCTGTCGCTGACCGGGACCGACGAGCCGTCCCGGCAGGCGCTCGCCGACGCCGCGGAGCGCTACACCGCGGCCGGGTCGCAGATGGAGCAGGCGCGGACCGTGCCCCAGACCCGCCAGGTCACCGAGACCGCGTACGAGGGCCTGTACTACGTGCGCGCCGCCCGGACCGCGATGGGGATGGACCCCGGCCCCGAGCTGCCGCCGCTCCCGGGCCAGGCGCGGGCCGGTGCGGTCACCGAGGAGCGCGAGGTCGAGGTCGAGGGGCGCACGCTGGGCGCGTCGCCGCAGCCGACCGACCGCAACAACCACTACTACCCCGGTGGGACGGTGGCCGGGCGCCCGGTGCCGCGCGGCTGGTACTCCGAGCCGTGGTGGAAGCCCGCGCTGATCGGCGGGGCGTGGGGCGTCGGATCGGCGCTGCTGTTCACCTCGCTGTTCAGCGGGATGGCCGGTGCCGACCAGGCCGCCTACGCCGGAGCCGACGGCATGGACGGCGGCGGCATGGACGGTGGCACGGACGGCGGCGGCTTCGACGATCCCGGCGGGTTCGACGGCGGGGACGGCGGCGGCATGTTCGACGGCGGCGGCGACTTCGGCGGCGACTTCTTCTGACGCCCGGTCCGGACCCGGTGCGGTCCGGACCCGGTGCGGTCCGGGCCCGGTCAGGAGTCGGCGGCCCGCGCCGGACGGGCCCGGCGGACCGGCCGCGCCGGCCGCCGGGTGGTGCCGCTGCTCGGGTCCGGCGGGCTGCTGAGCGAGGGCTCCGCGAGCCAGGCCGCGACCGCGTCGATCACGAACGCGGCGTCGGCCAGCGCGGCGTCCGCCTCGGCGGCCGGGGCCGGCACGTCGGAGTGGTCGGCCAGGCCGCGCCGGTTGTACAGTGAGCGGAGCAGCCGCCCGGCCCGCGGGTCGAGCGAGCGCTCCCGGACCACCCGGCGGACGAACGCGCTGACCACGTCGGAGTGCTCGGCCCGAGTCTCCCCCAGCACGAGCAGCGCCGTCTCGGCGGCCCGGAACGCGGCGTGGAACGAGCGCGACACCGCCGCGTCGGCGTAGCCGTGCCCGGCGAGCAGCCGGGCACCCGCGAGCTCGGTGCGGGCCCTGGCGATCCCGGGGCGGTGCCGGCCGGTGCTCATCGCACGCGTACCGCCTCGGCGCGGGCCCGGATCACCGTCGGATCGTCCGGCCGGGCGAGCTCACGCTGACCGACCGGCAGCACGCTGATGGTGAGCCCGCTGCGCTGGGTGTGCCGCCACAGCACCTCGTCCACCGAGGCGAGCTCCTGCCACGGGTCGACCGGGGCCTGCTCGTCGTCGAGCACCAGGAGCAGGTCGATCGCGGACTCCACCGATCCCTCGCCGCTGGCCCACGAGCCGAACAGCAGCACCTGCCGCAGTCGCGGACCGTAGTGCGCGACGAGATCGTCGGCGACGGCCGCGGGCACGTCCTCGTTCGACGGGTCGGGATCGGGATGGCGGGCCCGGACGCGTTCGGCGTCGGCCTCGGAGATCAGCCCGGCGGTGGCCAGCCAGTCGACGGCGCGGCGCCGGGAGCGAGCGTCCCGGAAGCGGTACCACTGGTCGCGCACCTCGGGGAACTCGAACAGCGTGTTCTTGAACCGGCGGAAGGCGCCCCGCCCGTCGATCGCCCGGTCCAGCAGCGCGCCGGCCCGCCGGTGCTGCACGCCCGCGGTGAAGTCGGACATGTCCCGGTACGACTCGCGGCTGGTCACCGGCTCGATCAGCACCCGGTCGCCGGCCGGCGGGGGGTCCCCCGCGGGGTGCGCCGCGACCGCCCCGGTGTCCGGATCGAGGTACCACCGGACGTCGGGCGACCGGTCGTCGAGCGCGTCGGCCAGCGCAGCCAGGTCGACGCGGCCGGGATCGAGCATGCCAGGACTCTAGTCCCGGGTCAGTCGTCGTCGCGCCAGAACAGTTGCGCGACCAGCACCGCGCCCCAGATGCCGATCGGGAACATCGGCCAGAAGAAGTTCAGCTGGCCGGACGCGATCGAGGTGATCCCCCAGATCGTGGTGAGCAGCACCGCGACCCCGGCCCACGACCGCCACTCCTTGGTGTACTCGCGGATCTGGTCGGCCCGTTCGGCCTCCGCCCGCTCCGCGCGCACCGCGGGCAGGTCCTTGCGGCGCACCCGGGGCAGGTCGGCCTCGAGCGCCACGAGATCGGCGCGCACCGTCGCCGCGTAGGCCGCGCGCAGCCGCTCGTCGTACTCGGTGAGCGACAGCCTGCCCTCGTCGTGGGCGATCTTGAGGCGCTCGGCCGTCTCCTGTCGCTCGGCATCGGACACCCGGATCAGGGCCCTGCCGTCGTCCCCCTGCTCGTCCCCCATACCGGCGAGGGTAGACCGGAATCAGCCGGTGGGGATCGGTCGTCCGACCGATCCGGTGGGGATCGGGCGGCCGCGCCGGGTCGCGACGGCGACACCGGCCAGGCACAGCGCACCACCGGCCAGTGCCAGCGGGGCCGGGATCTCGCCGAGCAGGCCCCAGGACAGCAGCACCACGATCGGCGGGACCGCGTAGGTGGCCGCCGCGAGCCGGCCGGCGCTCGTCCTGGACAGGGCGTAGCCCCAGGTCAGGAACGCGATCGCGGTCGGGAACACGCCGAGGTACACGGTCCCGGCGAGTGCCCCGGTCGGTGCGGTGGCGAGCTCGCCGAGCAGGGCGGGGAGGAACGGCAGCAGTGCCACGGTCCCGGCGAGCGCGCCGAGCCAGGTGACGGTCAGCGCGTCGATCCGGGCGAGCAGCCGCTTCTGCGCGACCGCGGCGCCGGCGTAGACCAGTGCCGCGACCAGCCCGAGGAGCACCCCGGCGACGTCGGTCCCGCCGGCCGAGGTGGTCGCCGCGATCAGCGCGACGCCGCCGAACGCGACCGCCATCCCGATCAGCAGCCGGACCGGGAAGCCCTCGCCGAGGAGCAGTCCGGCGAGCACCGCGACGACCACCGGTGCGACGTTCACCAGCAGCGCGGTGGTGCCGGCGTCCAGGTGCCGCTCGGCCGCGTTGAGGGCCAGGTTGTAGAGCCCGAACCAGGCGGCACCCCAGAGCGCGACCGCACCGAGCAGTCCCGGCGCCGGCCGGGGCACCGGCCGGCCGCGCCGGGTGTGCACGGCCAGCACGATCGCCGTCAGCGTCGCCGAGCCGACCAGCATCCGGCCCAGCGCCAGCGCGCCCGGCGACAGATCGTGGCCGACCGCCCGGATCCCGACGAACGCCGAGGCCCAGAGCACGACGGTGACAGCGGCGGCGGCGAGCGGGAGCAGCGCCCGGTACCGGGCGGGGAACGGCGTCATGTGCTCAGCCTGCTCCCGCGAACCATTAAGTACCAGCGACTCTTCCTACCGATGGATTCAGTAGCGCTGTACGATTGGCCGATGCTCGACACGCACCGCCTGCGGGTGTTCCGGTCCGTCGTCGCGAGCGGATCGGTCCAGGCGGCCGCCGCGAACCTGGGCTACACGCCGTCGGCGGTCAGCCAGCACGTCACCGCGCTGCAGCGGGAGACCGGGCTCGCCCTGTTCGAACGGGCCGGGCGCGGCCTGCGGGTGACGGCGGCCGGCACCGTGCTGGCCGAGCAGGCCGATGCGATCCTCGCCCGGCTCGGCGAGGCCGAGACCGTCGTGGCCGACCTGCGGGCCGGCCGGACCGGCACGCTGTCGCTGTCCTACTTCGCCTCCGTCGGCGCCGCCTGGCTGCCCGGCGTGGTGCACCGGCTGACCGCCGACTTCCCGGGCGTGCGTCTGGACCTGGCGCTGCGCGAGTCGCTGCCGGACGATCCGGCGCAGTGCTCGGACGTGCAGATCGCGGTCGAGCGGCCGGACTTCCGGGGCCGGCCCGGGTTCGGCGTGGTGCACCTGCTCGACGATCCGTACGTCGTCGTCCTCCCGGACGGCCATCCGCTGGCCGCCCGGTCCGAGATCGAGCTGGCCGAGCTCGCCGGCGAGCGCTGGGTGGACAACGACTTCGCCCGCGGCTGGTGCCGGCGCAATCTCGTCGAGGCCTGCTCGGCCGCCGGGTTCCGGCCGCCGTTCCACGTGGAGGCGCACGACTACCCGACGGCGCTGGCCTTCGTCGGGGCCGGGATCGGGATCACCGTGCTCCCCGAGCTCGGGGCGGTGCGGCTCCCGGCCGGGACCCGGGCGGTCCCGGTCGTCCGGCCGGTGCCGGTGCGCACGATCCTGGCGGTGGTGCGCGAGGCCGTCGCGAGCACCCCGCCGGTCGTCGCCGCGCTCGCCGAGCTCCGCACGGTCGCGGCGCTCACCCCTGCGGCCGCACCACGATCTCGGTGAGGTGCGCGTCCCGGCTCGCGGTCAGCGCCGCGAGCACGGCGGCCGCGACCGACTCCGGGCGCAGGAAGCGCGATCCGTCGTACTCGCCGCCCTCGTGCGCGACGACCGCCCGCTGCATCGCGGTGTCCACCCGGCCGGGATGCACCGAGGTGACCCGGATGCCGCGGGCCGACTCCTCGGCGCGCAGCGCGTCGCCGAACGCGCGCAGCGCGAACTTGCTGGCCGCGTAGGACACCCAGCCGGGCCTGGCGGTGAAGCCCGCGCCGGAGTTCACCAGCACGACGTCGGCCCCGCCGGCCGCACCGGCCGCGCGCAGCGCCGGCAGCAGCAGCCGGGTGGCCTCGGCGACGGCGACCACGTTCACGTCGAACTGCCTGCGCCAGGCCTGCGCCGGGGTCTCCTCGACGGTCCCGAGCTCGCCGGTGCCCGCGGAGTGCACCAGCGCGTCGAGCCGGTCGATCCCGGCCAGCGCGCCGGCCAGCGCCGCGTCGTCGGTGAGCTCGACGGCGAGGGTGCGGACGCCGACCGGGCCGGCCGCGGTGAGCTCGTCGGCGACCGCGGCCAGCCGCTCCTCGTCGCGCCCGCCCAGGATCAGGTCGTAGCGCGGCGCGAGCTGCCGGGCGACGGCGGCGCCGATGCCCTGGGAGGCACCGGTGATCAGGGCGAGCGGGCGGTGCGAAGCGGTCATGCGCCGGAACCTACGGCGCGCTGCCGGGTCCGCGCGCGGCGGACCCCGCGGCTCAGATCCGGCGCGCCGAGTTGAACGGCATCCGGTCCATGTCGTCGATCTTCACCGGCTTGCCGCTGGTCGAGGCGTGCACGATCTGGCCGCCGCCGATGTAGATGCCGACGTGGCTGACCGGGCTGTAGAAGAAGACCAGGTCACCGGGCTGCAGCTCGGAGCGGCTGACCGGGGTGCCCGCGGTCGCCTGGGCGCGGCTGGTGCGCGGCACGTCCTTGCCGGCGGCGGAGAACGCGTAGGACACCAGGCCGGAGCAGTCGAAGGCGCTCGGGCCGGTGGCGCCCCAGCTGTAGGGCTTGCCGATCTGGGCCATCGCGGTGGACAGCGCGGTCTGGCGCGCGGCGACGGCCTGGCCGGCCTGTGCGGCCGCGTCGGTGGCGGCGGCGACGTTCTGCGCGGCCGGGTTGCCCGCGGTGGTGAGCGAGACGGGCAGCACGTTCGTGGCGGGCACGACGTCGTGGGTGACCGTCGCGGTGCCGAGTTCGGGAGTGGTGTCCGGGGCCGGGGCCGCGGTGGCGGCGGGAAGCACGGACAGGGCTGCGGCCGCGGCGGCAGTGGTGGCCACGACGGCGACGCGGAGCGCCGGAGCGGTGGGACGCTGGGGCACGGTGTGTCCTCGGGGGTAGCACCGCCGGCGAACCATGGGGGTGGGGTGCGCCGGCCCGAGGGGAGTTCGTGGTGCGGCGCTGGGAACGCCGTATCCGGTGGCCGTGCAACCCGCCCGCGTCGTCGTCCGGCGGAGACCCTGCGCCCTGCACCCCGGGTGGGCACAGATCGCACAAGGCCGACCACCACATTACGAACAGATATCGCTCAGATAAATGACCCAGCACACAATAATGGGATGACTGCGCTCACGAACAATTATGAGAAGATTTCAGATCGGAGACTTCCTGTTCCGGAAACGGCATCGGCCCGGCGGTGACCTGCGTGGTCGCTGCCGGGCCGATGCCCTGAGAAAATGATCAGCTGTCGATCTCGCCCTGGATGAAGGCCTCCACCTTGTCCCGCGCGACGGAGTCGCGGTACTGCTCCGGCGGCGACTTCATGAAGTAGCTCGACGCCGACAGCAGCGGTCCGCCGATGCCGCGGTCCTTGGCGATCTTGGCCGCGCGGACGGCGTCGATGATGATCCCGGCCGAGTTCGGCGAGTCCCAGACCTCGAGCTTGTACTCCAGGTTCAGCGGGACGTCGCCGAACGCCCGGCCCTCCAGCCGGACGTAGGCCCACTTGCGGTCGTCCAGCCAGGCGACGTAGTCGGACGGGCCGATGTGCACGTTGCCCCGGCCCATGTCCCGGTCCACCTGGGAGGTCACCGCCTGGGTCTTGGAGACCTTCTTGGACTCCAGCCGGTCCAGCTCCTTCATGTTCAGGAAGTCCATGTTCCCGCCCACGTTGAGCTGCATGGTGCGGTCGAGCTGCACACCGCGGTCCTCGAACAGCGTCGCCAGCACCCGGTGCGTGATGGTCGCGCCGACCTGGGACTTGATGTCGTCGCCGACGATCGGCACGCCCGCGGCGCGGAACTTCTCCGCCCACACCGGATCGGACGCGATGAACACCGGCAGCGCGTTGACGAACGCGACGCCCGCGTCCAGCGCGGCCTGGGCGTAGTGCCGGTCCGCCTCCTCGCTGCCCACCGGCAGGTAGGAGACCAGCACGTCGGCGCCCGCGTCGCGCAGCGCCTGCGCGACGTCGACCGGCTCGTCGTCGGACTCGGTGATCGTCTCCCGGTAGAAGCGGCCGAGGCCGTCCAGGGTCGGGCCGCGCTGCACGGCCACCCCGAGCGGCGGCACGTCCGCGATCGTGATGGTGTTGTTCTCGCTGGCCGAGATGGCGTCGGCGAGGTCGTGGCCGACCTTCTTGGCGTCGACGTCGAACGCGGCCACGAACGTCACGTCCCGGACGTGGTAGCCGCCGAAGTCGACGTGCATCAGGCCGGGGACCTGGGTCGACGGGTCGGCGTCCGCGTAGTAGTGGACACCCTGGACCAGCGACGCCGCGCAGTTACCCACGCCGACGACCGCGACCCGAACCTGGCTCATGTCAGGCTCCTCCTGTTGTCTCGTCCTGTCGTTCCCCGCCGGACCCGGGTCCGGCGTCCGTTCCGGCGCCGTCGCCGGGGATGGTCTCGTGCGGCTGTTCGGCGTTCTCGGCCGCGATCAGCTCGTTCAGCCAGCGCACCTCGCGCTCGGAGCTCTCCAGCCCGAGGCGGTGCAGCTCGCGGGTGTAGCGGTCGATCTGCTCGCCGGTCCGGCCGAGCGCGGCGCGCAGGCCGTCCCGGCGCTCCTCCACCGCCCGGCGCCTGCCCTCCAGGATCCGCAGTCGCGTGTCGGCCGGCGTCCGCGAGAAGAACGCCAGGTGCACGCCGAAGCTGCCGTCCTCCCACGCCTGCGGTCCGGCGTCGTCGAGCAGCTCGCCGAACCGTTCCTTGCCCTCTGCGGTGATCCGGTACACGCGGCGGCCGCGCCGGGACCAGCCGGCCCCGACCGCACGCTCGACGTCGGCGGGATCCGGCCCGGTCTCGGCGATCAGTCCGGCCCGCAGCAGCCTGCGCAGTGCCGGG
Organism: Pseudonocardia sp. DxW; assembly: GCF_058448985.1. Taxonomy (NCBI): domain Bacteria; kingdom Bacillati; phylum Actinomycetota; class Actinomycetes; order Pseudonocardiales; family Pseudonocardiaceae; genus Pseudonocardia; species Pseudonocardia sp. DxW. Next base: position 239,344 of record NZ_JBZFLK010000004.1, read on the forward strand.
TAGAGCGAGCCGTAGGAGAATGCCCGCAGACCACCCAGCCGACGGCCGAGCTGCTTGCGCAGCTCGTAGCCGTGCAGCGGTCCTTCCTGGAGCAACCCGAGAACGGCGAACTCCAGCACCGCACGCCCCCCTCGCTGCCGCGCGATCCCGGACGGACCGCGGCCCGACCATATCGGCCCGATACATCGGTTCGCTCGTCGAATGATCGTCGTCACAACCACCACCGATCCGGACGAGTGCCCCGACCAGGCACGGAACGGGCCACTGGCACGGGGCGGGCGGTCGGCGCGGATCACGGTCGCGCGTACCCTGGTCGAGTGCTCAGCCCGCGACAGGTGGTGGACTACGCCCTGCAGCGCCGCGCGCTGCTGGCAGACGTCCGTGCCGGTCGGGTCGATCCCGAGGAGGTGTGCGACGCCGGTGCCTACCTGCAGCGTGCCGCCCGCTTCCACGGCCGGACCGTCGACGAGATCTGCCCGGTCTGCCGCCGGGACCAGCTCAGCCAGGTGTCCTGGGTGTTCGGCGAGGCACTGCGGCACATCTCCGGTTCGGCCCGCTCCACCGAGGACCTGGAGCAGCTCGCGGCGCACCATCGCGAGTTCACCGTGCACGTGGTCGAGGTCTGCCGGACCTGCCAGTGGAACCATCTGGTCCGCTCGTTCGTCCTCGGCACCGGCCGTCCGCGCGGCGGCCGCCGGACGGCGGGTGGCTGAGCCCATGTCGCCCCGCCCGCCGGCCCGCCCGCCGATCACGGACCGCGCGCCGGAGCCCACCGGGCCCGCCGTGGCGCGGGTCCGGCCACCGACCACCGCCGTCCCGGGCACCCCCGACCCGGCGACCGGCGGACCAGCGAGACCGCACCCCACGGAGCCGCCCCGGTGAACGACGAGCGTGACCCCCGACACACCCCGCCGCCCGGACCGCCGCCTCCCCCCGGCCGCCCGCTCCCCCCGCCGGCTCCCCGCCCCGGCGCCGGGCCCCGCCGGCCCGGTCCGCCGGCCCCGCCACCGGCCGGACCGCCACCCGGACCGCCCCCCGGCCGTCCGGGCCCGAACCCGCGCCCGGGGCCGCCCGGCGCGCCCCCGCCCGTCCCGCAGGGGGGCAGGCCCCGGCCGCTCCCCCAGCCGCCGCCACCGCTGCTGACCCACGAGGACTCCGGCATCGGCAACTTCGGCGCGGTCGCCCACGGCGCCCAGCAGGCCCCGCCGTCCCCGCAGCGGCCCGGCCCGCCCCGCGGCGGTGCTCCCGCGCCGGCCGCGGCGCCGGGCCGGACCGGTGGCCCGCCCGGGCCGCCCGGCCGCACCGACGGCCGCCGCCCCGGCGGTGACGGCGGCGACGGGCGCAGGCCGAGCCGCAGGCGCCGGATCCGGAACTGGCTCATCGCCGCGGCCGGGGTCTCCGTGCTCGGCCCGCTGGTCGCCTTCGCGATCGGCTGGCTGGTCTTCCCGGTGCCGGCCGCCGACGACATCGCGGTCACCCAGGTGGCGACGTTCACCTATGCCGACGGCGCGCCGCTGGCGACGGTGCGGCCCGGCAACGTGAACCGCACCAGCGTCACGCTGGACCGGATCCCGGTGCCCGTGCAGCAGGCCGTGCTGTCCGCCGAGGACCGCAGCTTCTTCTCCAATCCCGGCTTCGACATCTCCGGCATCGGCCGGGCGGTGATCAACCAGCTGACCGGCGGCATCGGCGGCGGCTCGACGATCACCCAGCAGTACATCAAGGTGACCACCGGGAACGACCAGAACTCGCTGTTCCGCAAGTTCCGCGAGGTGGTGCTGGCGGCGAAGATCTCCAAGGAGATGACCAAGGAACAGATCCTGGAGAACTACCTGAACGCGATCTACCTGGGCCGCGGGGCCTACGGCGTGCAGGCGGCCAGCCAGGCGTACTTCGGCAAGGACGTGTCGGAGCTGAGCGTCTCCGAGGGGGCGATGCTCGCCGGCGTGATCCAGTCGCCGTCGCGCTGGGACCCGGCGAAGAACCTGGAGATGTCACAGCAGCGCTGGAACTTCGTGCTCGACGGCATGGTGGGGCAGAACTGGCTCAGCCACGCCGAGCGGGACCAGCAGCAGTTCCCCCGCTGGAACGAGTCGTCCGCCGCCGAGGGCGGCGGCATCCCCGGCGACGACCGGGGACACATCTACAACGCAGCCCGCGGTGAGCTCGAGGGCCTCGGGATCTCCGAGACCGAGCTCAACACCCAGGGGCTCACGATCACCACCACGATCGACCCGGCCGCCCAGGAGGAGGCCGCCGAGGCCGTCGCGCAGAGCCTGGACGGGCAGCCGGAGAACCTGCGCTCGTCGCTGGTGTCGGTCGATCCGCGGACCGGTGCCGTGATCGCCTACTACGGCGGCGAGAACGGCGTCGGGCTGGACTACGCGTCCGTGCTGAAGCAGCCCGGGTCGTCGTTCAAGCCGTTCGTGGTCGCCGCGGCGCTGCAGGCGCCCGACCCGATCGGCCTGGGCACCACCTACGACGGGTCGTCGCCGCAGACGCTGGCCGGTACCCGGGTCACCAACTCCGAGGGCGTGAGCTGCGCGAACTGCTCGGTCAAGGAGGCGATGACCAAGTCGATCAACACCGTCTTCTACCGGATGGGCCTCGACGTCGGCCCGGCGCGCGTCGCCGATGCCGCGCACCAGGCCGGCATCCCCGCCGACCTGCTGCCGGACCCGACCGGCGGCATCTCGCTCGGCGACCGTGAGGTGCACCCGAAGGACATGGCGGCGGCCTACGCGACGTTCGCCGCGGATGGCGTGAAGCGCGCGCCGTACATGGTCAGCAAGGTCACCGCCAACGACGGCCGGGTGATCTACGACCGCGGCGGGACCGACGACGGCGAGCAGGTCATGCCCCAGGAGGTCGCGCGCAACGTCACCGAGTCGATGACCGACGTCGCGAGCTCGTCCCGGATCGGCCTCAACGGCGGGCGCCCGGTCGCGGTCAAGACCGGCACCGTGCAGAGCTCGGTCGAGGGCCAGAACAACGACGCGTGGACCGTCGGCTACACGCCGTCGGTCTCCACCGCCGTCTGGGTCGGCACCGACGACAACTCGCCGATCCGCAACGCCTCCGGCAACGCGATCTTCGGCCGGATGCTGCCCGGCCAGATCTGGCAGTCGTTCATGGACGACGTGTTGCGCGGCACCCCGCCCGAGCAGTTCTCCAGCTTCCGGCCGATCGGCGAGGCCCCGCCGGCCCGCAACGTCTCCGCCGAGACCGGCTCCGGCGACGACTCGTCCTCGGCCGGGGAGAGCGCGGAGCCGAGCCGGGAGCCCGAGGAGGGCCGGGACCGCAACGGCGACGAGGGCTCCGGGCGCGACGGCTCCGGCGGCGACGGCGACTCCTCGGACGACGGCTCCGGTGGCGACGGGGGCGGCGACCGCAACCCGTTCGAGAACGGCGACCCGTTCTCCGACGGCGGCGGCCCGGACTCCGGCGGCGGCCAGGACGGCTCCGACGACCCGAACGGCGGTGGGGGCTGAGCGACCCCGGCCGCCCCGGCGCCGATCCCCCCGGGGAACCGCACACCGGGGACGGCCCGACCGTCCGCGAGGTCCCGAGCTGGACCGAGCCGCTCGCCCGCTCGGCCAGCCGGCTGGTCGGCGGCCCGCTCGGCAGGCACGCGCTGATCGGCCGGGCCCGCTACTGGACGCCGCTGCGGGCCGTGCTGCTGCTCGCCGTCGTCGTGCTGGCGATGAGCTGGCTCGGCAAGGCAGCCTGCCTGCAGGAGTACCGCACCGCGGACGGCGTGCTGGCGCTCGACTGGCGTAACGACCGCCAGTACGTGGCGATGTGCTACTCCGACACGGTCCCGCTCTACGGCCTGGAGGGGCTCGCCGACGACGGCGTCCCCTACCGAGACGCCTGGTTCGAGACCCGCTCCGACGGCACCCGGGTCGAGCGCTGGATGGAGTACCCGGTGCTCACCGGGTTCTTCCAGTACCTCAACGCGCAGCTCACCGACGGCTGGCAGTGGCTGGCGGAGCGGCTGCCGCTGCCGACCGCGCTCGACGTCGTCGTCTACTTCAACATGACGGCCTTCTGGCTGTCGGCGGCCTGGCTCACGGTGGTCTGGGCGGTGCTGCGGCTGCGGCCGAACCGGCCGTGGGACGCCGCGCTGGTCGCGCTGTCCCCGCTGGCCCTGGTGCACGTGTTCACCAACTTCGACGCGCTCACCGTGGCCCTCGCCACCGGCGCCCTGCTGGCGCTGCGCCGGGACCGGCCCGGCTGGGCCGGCGTCCTGATCGGGCTCGGCGCCGCCGCGAAGCTCTACCCGCTGCTGCTCCTGGTGCCGATCCTGCTCGTCGGGTGGCGGCGCCGCCCCGGCGGCGGCCTGGTGCGGGCCGGCTGGGCGACCGGCGCCGCGGTCGCCGCCTGGGCCGCGGTCAACGTGCCGGTCGCGCTCGCCTGGCCGCGCGGATGGGCCGAGTTCTTCCTGCTCAACCGCACCCGTCCGGCCGATCCGGACTCGATCTGGTACTCGCTGAGCTGGTTCACCGGCTGGGCCGGGTTCGACGGCCCACTCGTCGACGGGGCCCCGCCGACCATCCTGAACGCGGTCACCGCGGTGCTGATGGTGCTCGCCGTCGCCGCCATCGCCTGGCTCGCGCTGCGCGCCCCGCAACCGCCGGCCGTCGCGGAGCTCGCCTTCCTGTGCGTCGCCGCGTTCCTGCTGTTCAACAAGGTGTGGAGCCCGCAGTACTCGCTCTGGCTGGTGCCGCTCGCGGTGCTGGCGATCCCGCGCTGGCGGCTGCTGCTCGGCTGGATGGTGATCGACGCCCTGGTCTGGGTGCCGCGGATGTACCAGTACCTCGGCGTGGCCGACAAGGGCCTGCCGATGGAGCCGTTCCTGGTCACCGTCCTGGTCCGGGACGCCGTCGTGGTGGCACTGTGCGTGCTGGTGGTGCGGCAGATCCTGCGGCGCGGGCGGGACACCGCGCCCGACCCGGTCTGGCCGCCCGCGACCCGGGTGGCGGCCCGCACCTGACCCGCCGCACCCCGCCCCGCCGCACCGCGCCCCGCCCCGCTCCGCCCCGCACCCCGCCGAGATGCAGCTCAGCGGGCGTTCCGGTGTGCGATGCGCCCGCTGAGCTGCATCTCGGTGACGGGTGACGGTGGTCTCGCGAGGCGGGCCACCGCGCACGGGTGCGGAAGTATCGGGGCATGGGCGACGACGCGGTGGTCCCGGACCGGGTGCAGCAGCGGCTGCGGGAACGGATCGAGGCGGCGCTGCCGGTGCTGCAGCGGCGCGCCGCGACCGACACCGAGCGGGCCGGGAAGCGGCCCGCGTCGGTCACGATGACGCTGCTCCCGGTGCCGGGTGCGACCGGCGACGGCCCGCTGGCCACCGAGGTCGCGTTCGTGCTCACCCGCCGGGCCCGGTCGCTACGCGCGCACTCCGGCCAGTGGGCACTGCCCGGCGGCCGGCTCGACGCGGGCGAGACGGCCGAGCAGGCCGCCCGCCGCGAGGTGGCCGAGGAGGTCGGCCTGGACCTCGGCCCGGACCGGGTGCTCGGCCTGCTCGACGACTACCCCACCCGCTCCGGGTACGTCATCACGCCGGTGGTGCTCTGGGCGGGCGGTGCCGGGGAGCCGTTCCCGAACCCGGACGAGGTCGCGGAGCTGCACCGGCTCCCGCTCGCCGAGATCGACCGCGAACCCCGCTTCCTGACCATCCCGGAGTCCGGGTCCCCGGTGATCCAGGTGCCGCTGTTCGACCGCTACGTGCACGCTCCGACCGGTGCGGTGCTGCACCAGTTCCGGGAGGTCGTGCTGCACGGGCGGCCGACCAGGGTGGCGCACCTGGAACAGCCGGTGTTCGCCTGGCGGTGACTCAGCTCCGCGTGTGCTCGCGGAGGTACGCGATGTCGGCGGCCTGGCCCTCGGCCGGGGTCTCCACGACCACCGGCGCGCCGGCCTCGGCGACCACGGCGGCCAGCTCGTCGGGCGGGATGGTGCCCGCACCGATGTTGGCGTGCCGGTCGCGGGCGGAGTCGAACGGATCGCGCGAGTCGTTCAGGTGGATCAGGTCGATCCGGCCGGTGATCGCCTTCGCCCGCGCCACGATCCCGGCCAGCTCCTCCCCGCCGGCGAACGCGTGACAGGTGTCCAGGCAGAACCCGACGCCGAACTCGCCCACCGCGTCCCACAGCCGGCCGAGCGCGTCGAACCGGCGGGCCATCGCGTTGTCCCCGCCCGCGGTGTTCTCGATCAGGACCGGCACGTCGAAGCCGTGCTCGCCGGCCTGGCGCTCGACGAACTTGCGCCAGTTGTCGATCCCGGCGGCCGGGTCCTCGCCCGCGGTGACGTGACCACCGTGCACCACCAGGCCGAACGCGCCGACCTCGGCCGCGCCGGCCAGGTGCTGCTGCACGATCTTGCGGGACGGAATCCGGATCCGGTTGTTCGTGGACGCCACGTTCGCGGTGTAGGGGGCGTGCACCACGACCGCGACCCCGGACCCGGCCAGCTCGGCGGCCCGCGGGTGCGGCGGCGGCTTCTTCCAGCCCTGCGGGTCGGAGAGGAAGAGCTGGATCACCTCGGCCCCCACCTCCTCGGCCGCGGCCAGCGGGTCCTCGGCGTCGCGGACGTGTGCTCCGATCTGCATGCGGGTCACGGTAGCGAGCGCCCCCGACAGAACCGCCCGGGCGCCCGCGTACCCGCAGGTGGGGCGCCGGACGGCCGTTGGTAGCCTTGCCCGGTCATCCCGCAGGTCCGCTGCCGGCTCCGGCCGTGCGGCGATTCTGTCGGGGGGCACTGAGAACCTCCTGTCACGGCCGTCCGGGCCGTGACCGTTTTCGAGTCCATAGGAGGTGAGTGGTTCTCATGCGTCACTACGAGGTCATGGTCATCCTGGACGGCAGCCTGGACGAGCGCACCGTGCAGCCGTCCCTGGAGCAGTTCCTCACCGTCGTGAAGAGCGACGGCGGATCGGTCGAGAAGATCGAGGTCTGGGGCAAGCGCCGGCTGGCCTACGAGATCAGGAAGCAGAGCGAGGCCATCTACGCGGTCGTCGAGATCGCCGCGGAGCCCGCCACCGTCGCCGAGCTGGACCGCCAGCTGGGTCTGAACGAGTCCGTGCTGCGCACCAAGGTGCTGCGCAAGGACGTCACCCGCACGCCGGCGCCCGCCGCCGGCTGAGAGGGGCTGTCATGGCCGGCGAGACCGTGATCACCGTCGTGGGAAACCTGACGGCCGATCCCGAGCTGCGGTTCACCCCCTCCGGCGCCGCGGTCGCCAACTTCACCGTCGCGTCGACGCCGCGGACCTTCGACCGCCAGTCCGGCGAGTGGAAGGACGGCGAGGCGCTGTTCCTGCGCTGCAACATCTGGCGGCAGGCGGCGGAGAACGTCGCCGAGTCGCTGACCCGCGGTGCGCGGGTCGTCGTGCAGGGGCGGCTGCGGCAGCGGTCCTTCGAGACCCGTGAGGGCGAGAAGCGCACCGTCGTGGAGATGGAGGTCGACGAGGTCGGCCCCTCGCTGCGCTACGCGACCGCCAAGGTCAACAAGGTCAGCCGGGGCGGAGGCTCCGGCGGCTTCGGTGGCGGCGGCGGTGGCGGCGGCTACGACGGCGGTGGCGGCGGCGGCCAGCAGGGCGGCGGCTCCGGCGGAGGCAACTCCGGCGGCGGCTATGACGACCCCTGGGGTTCGGCCCCGCCCGCCGGGAGCGGCGCGGCGTCCGACGACGAGCCCCCTTTCTGATCCACGTACCCACCGCCCGTCACGGGCGGTAGACCCACCAGGAGCACCACCATGGCCAAGGCCATCGTGCGCAAGCCGAAGAAGAAGGTTTGCGCGTTCTGCAAGGACAAGGCCCAGCTGATCGACTACAAGGACACCGGTCTGCTGCGGAAGTTCATCTCGGACCGGGGCAAGATCCGTGCCCGTCGGGTGACCGGCAACTGCCGTCAGCACCAGCGGGACGTCGCCGTCGCGGTCAAGAACTCCCGCGAGGTCGCCCTCCTGCCCTACACCTCGACCGCGCGCTGACGAGGAGAACGCAGATGAAGCTCATCCTCAACGCCGACGTCCCGAACCTGGGCGCGCCCGGCGACATCGTCGAGGTCAAGGACGGCTACGGCCGCAACTACCTGCTGCCGCGCAAGCTCGCGGTCGTCGCCACCCGTGGTGCCGAGAAGCAGGTCGAGCAGATCCGCCGGGCCCAGAAGACCCGCGAGATCCGGGACCTCGGGCACGCCCAGCAGGTCGACTCGCAGCTGCGCAACCTGAACGTGACCGTCCCGGCCAAGGCCGGCGACAACGGCAGGCTGTTCGGCTCGGTCACCCCGACCGCGGTCGTCGAGGCGGTCAAGGCGTCCGGCGGTCCGACGCTGGACAAGCGGATCGTCGACGTCCCGGGTCACATCAAGACCCTGGGCAAGCACCAGGTGCAGGTGCGCCTGCACCCGGAGGTCACCACCGAGCTGCCGATCGCGGTCGTCGCGAGCTGAGCGGTGCGGTGGTCGGTCGACCACTGAGAGTAGTCAGAGCGGTGTCCGGAGCCGAGTGCTCCGGGCACCGCTCTGTCGTATGTACGGACCCGCCCGCGACGGGTCGGCGACCGGTCCGCGGACGCGCTCCGGAGTCGCGAGTGGACGGGTCCGCCCGGTCGGGTGAGGACGGACCGGATCCGCTGTCACACAGACGACACGCCGCGCGGTGACGATCGGCTCGTCGGGCGGGGCTGTGGACGCGCCGGGCGGTGAACGGTGTCCGGCGCACTCCGACACGCCGGAAGCGGCCCTGCGACGACACGCCAGAGCGATGTTGTCCACAGCTGTCCCCATGCCACTGACCAGCGATGATGGCAGAAATCGATGCGCTGTCCCCAGGTTGTCCACAGCACGGTCCCGGGATGGGCGGCGGTCGTGCACAGTCCGTCCCCAGGTTGATCACCAGGCCGGTTGGTGCCGGGGGTGTGCGCCGACCTAGCCTCGGTCCGACCGGCTCGGCAGTACGTCCCGCACCCGCCCGCACGACCGGCGGCCCGGTGGCGGGCGCCCGGGCCGGACCATCACGGGAGACCCACGCGAGTACGCCGAGGACGGCTCTCGCGCTTCGAACGTGTGTTCGCTATGCTGTCCACCGGGGGTGACGCTGCGTATGGCTCTGACGGACGATCGTCCCACCGGCCGGCCTCGAGCCGTTCGCGACGAGGACCAGGCGGGCGGCTCCGGCAGCGGGAGCGGCACCTTCGATCGTCAGCCGCCGCAGGATCTCACCGCGGAGCAGTCGGTACTGGGCGGCATGCTCCTGAGCAAGGACGCGATCGCCGACGTCGTCGAGGTGCTCCGCCCGGAGGACTTCTACCGTCCCGCGCACCAGACGGTCTACGAGACGATCCTGGACCTCTACGGCCGCGGTGAGCCGGCCGACGCGGTGACCGTGTCGGCCGAGCTGCAGCGCCGCGGCGAGCTGGTGCGCCTGGGCGGCGCGCCGTACCTGCACACCCTCATCGCGACGGTGCCGACCGCGGCGAACGCGGCGTACTACGCGGAGATCGTCGGGGAGAAGGCGATCCTGCGCCGGCTGGTCGAGGCCGGCACCCGGATCGTGCAGCTCGGCTACCACGGAGCCGAGGGCGGCGAGGTCGACGAGGTCGTCGACCGGGCGCAGGCCGCCGTGTACGAGGTCACCGAGCGCACCACCACCGAGGACTACACGGTGCTGGAGGAGCTCCTCCAGCCGACGATGGACGAGATCGACGCGATCGCCTCCCGCGGCGGTATGTCCTCCGGCGTCCCCACCGGGTTCGCCGATCTCGACGCGGTCACCAACGGTCTGCACCCCGGGCAGATGGTCGTCGTCGCGGCCCGGCCCGGGCTCGGGAAGAGCACCCTGGGGTTGGACTTCGCCCGCTCCTGCTCCATCAAGAACGGCATGACCAGCGCGTTCTTCTCCCTGGAGATGAGCAAGTCCGAGATCGTCATGCGTCTGCTGTCGGCGGAGGCACGGATCCGGCTGGCCGACATGCGGGCCGGCCGGATGTCCGACGAGGACTGGACGCGGATGGCGCGGCGGATGTCGGAGATCTCCGAGGCGCCGCTCTACATCGACGACTCGCCGAACCTGACGCTGATGGAGATCCGGGCCAAGGCGCGCCGCATGAAGCAGCGCAACGACCTGAAGCTGATCATCCTGGACTACCTGCAGCTGATGACCTCGGGCCGCAAGGTCGAGTCCCGCCAGCAGGAGGTCTCGGAGTTCTCCCGGCAGATCAAGCTGCTCGCCAAGGAGCTCGAGGTGCCGGTGGTCGCGATGAGCCAGCTGAACCGTGGTCCCGAGCAGCGGACCGACAAGCGGCCGATGCTGTCCGACCTGCGTGAGTCCGGATCCATCGAGCAGGATGCCGACATGGTGGTGCTGCTGCACCGCCCGGACGCCTTCGAGCAGGACGACCCGCGGGCCGGCGAGGCGGACCTGATCCTGGCCAAGCACCGTAACGGTCCGACGACGACGATCACCGTGGCGCACCAGCTGCACTACAGCCGGTTCTCCGATCTCGCGCACGGCTGAGCGCCGGGCAGCGGCAGCACCGGGCGCGCGGGCGGCCGGTACGACGTGGCGTGCGGCCCGCTGACCGCGGCGCGGGACGTGGCGACAGCGCGGGACGTGGCGGCAGCGCGGCGGTGGCCGCGGCACGGGGTGTCAGGCGGCCGGGCCGGCCCGGCGCGACCGGCGCGGTGAGCGTGGCCCGGCGGCCCGCTCAGCCCCCGGGTCGGCGCCGCCGCGGCACGGTGGCCGCGACGCCCAGCGACAGCGCGGCGAGCACGATCCCGGCGATCACCACCGGCACCGCGACCATGACCGCTCCGGCCAGCAGCACCAGCAGGGACACCCCCAGCAGCACCGACGGCAGCGGCCCGGCCCCGTGCACCGAACGACCCGACCCGCCCGGGCCGTGCAGCAGGCTTCCCGGCGCGGCCGGACGCAGCAGGCTCCCCGGGGTGGCCGGACGCAGCGCGCGCCCCGGGCCGGCCGGCCGGTTCGCGCCGGTGAGCGCCGCGAACCGGCGCACCAGGCGTGGATCGGTGAGCCGCAGCCGGATCTCGATCTCGTGCAGCCGCCGTGTCTCGCGCTCGCTCAGCACAGGAGCACCCCTCGGAGTCTCGACCGGCGCACGGGAGCACCGGTGGGGAGCCTGGGGCGACGTCGATCCGGGCGTTCAGGGCAGACTACGTGACCTGATCGTGACCTTGACAGCCGGGCGAACGGGGTCACAGTGCCTGTGCTCACGCCGCACCGGCCCGGGTCACCAGATGGAGACGCGGTCCCGCCGGGGCCCGGCCGGGGCGCCGAGCCTGCTGCACAGACCGGTCCACGAGCGGTCCGGGGCCGGTGTCCTGGCGGGCCGGGACCGCAGCCAGCGCAGCTGGAGGTCCGGGTCGTCGGGATCGACGGTCGCCCGGTCCCGGCGGCTCGGCCTGGCCGCCGACCGGGTCTCGACGATCGTGCCGTCGGTGAGCGCCTGCACGCCGTGCAGGCAGCCGGGCGGGACCAGCAGCAGCCGCCCGCCGTCCAGCACGGACACGGCGAGCCGGCCGAACGTCTCGGCCTCCGGGCGGGCGTCGATCACGACCGCGTAGCCGGCTCCGCGGGACACGTCGAGCAGCACCGCCTCGGCCCGGTGCAGGTGCAGGCCGTCCACCGCGTCCCGGGCCACCCGGCGCCTGCGGCGCACCGCGAACGCGTCCGGCCCCGGCGGCCCGACGAGCAGCGACCCCGGCACCACGGTCCTCAGCACGCTCACCCGCCGCTCCCCCCCCCGGCCGCTCCGGTCACGCCCGGTGGCGTGTCCGGGCCCCGGCCCGTTTCTCGTACCCGGGACGACAACGAGAGAGAACGCCGTCGGTGACGCTCGGCGAATGTGTACTGCTCCGAACGGGTGGCCGAGGCGTGGCCGCCGTCGCGGACTACTGTCGCCCATAGTTGATCGGGGGTGGGCGCCATGCCGGAACCGGTGCGCTGCCGCGCCTGCCGTTCCGATCGCGGCGAGATCGTCCTCGACCTCGGCGAACAGCCCCCGTGGGACCGCATGCCGCTGCGGGACGCGCCGCTGCCCGATCCGGTCGCCCCGCTGCGGATGTGGCTGTGCGGGCGCTGCGGCCTGGCCCAGCTCGCCGATGACGTGCCGGTCGCCGAGGAGCTGCACGGCGTCGAGCCGCTGGCGTTCGCCGCGCAGAGCGACCGGTCGGTCGCCCGGCTCGCCGACGCCGGCCTGGTCCGTACCGGCGGCCGGGTGGCCGAGTTCGGCAGCCCGCACGGCGAGTCCTGGCTGCCCCGGCTGACCGGCCGGGGGATGACCGCGCTCGATCCGGCGGATCCCGGGGCCGGGCCCGCCGACCTGGTGGTCGACGTCTACGGGCTGCTGCACGAGCCGGACCAGCGGACCGCGCTGCGCCGCCGCGCGGCCCTGCTCGCGCCGGGCGGGACGCTCGCCCTGCAGCTCCTGTCGCTGGGCACCGTGCTGCGCGAGGGCCAGTGGTACGACCTGCGGCACGGTCACCACGCCTACTGGTCGCTGCCCGCGCTGGACGCGGCGCTGCGCGGGCACGGGATCGGCCTGCACCGCGCCTGGTGGTACCCGCTCTCCGGCGGAACGCTGCTGGTCACCGCCCGGGCCGGGGCCGAGCCGGACGCCGGGGCCCGGCGGCTGCTCAGCGCCGAGGACGGGCTCGGGGTCCGGACCGCGGCCGGGCTGGGCCGGTTGCAGGCCGCCGCCGACGGCACCGGCGCGCTGCACGCCTGGCTGGTCGCCGAGCGTGCCGCGGGCCGCACCGTCGCCGCCTACGGCGCCGCGTCGCGGTCGGTCCCCCTGGTCTGCCGGGCCGGGATCCGGTCGGACCTGCTCGCGGCGGTCGGCGACGCGGCGCCGGCGAAGCAGGGCAGGCGGATGCCCGGCACCGACGTGCCCGTCGTCGCCCCGGCGGAGCTGGCGCGGCTGCAGCCCGACCGGGTCGTGCTGTTCATGCCGGAGCTCGCCGACGAGGTGCGCGCGGAGCTGCCGGGGATCGAGGCGGCCGGGGGCCGGTGGGTCGTCCTCGATCCGGCTCCGCGGCTGCTCGGCCGGGTGGCGGCGGAGCGGTCCGCCGGACGGAGCCCTGGGGCGCATGGGGGGTTGCGGTTACCCTCGTAGACCGGGAGGCACCATGCGAGGTCGACTCGGTGAGCTCGAGGCAGCCGTGATGGACGTGCTGTGGGACGGTGCCGCACCGTGCCGCGTCCGGGACGTCCGGGCCCGCCTCGCACCGGCCCGCCCGCTGGCCTACACCACCGTCATGACGGTGCTGGACAACCTGCACCGCAAGGGCTGGGTCCGGCGCGAACTCGACGGCCGGGCCTATCTCTACCGCCCGGCCGCCACCCGCGAGGAGGAGACCGCGCAGGCGCTGCGCGAGCTGCTGGACGCGGCCGGCGACACCGAGGCCGTCGTGCTGCACTTCGCCCGTTCGGTGTCCGAGCGCGAGTCGGCGGTGCTGCGGGCCGCGCTGAACCCGTCGGCACCGCCGGTGCTGTGGGGCCGCGACGCCGCGGGCTGACCGGGATCAGGCGGCGCGGCCGGCGGACCGGCGGGACCGCAGCCAGGACGGCCTGCGGCTCGCCGGCGGGGTGTCGGGTGCGCCGTCGTCGGCCCGCTCGGCGGTCCTGGTGATGTTGCGGACCATCCCGCCGAAGACGATCCCGTGGAACGGCGCGACCGACCACCAGTACAGGAACCCGGGCAGCCCGTGCGGGATGAACACCGCGCGCTGATGGTAGGTCGATCCGCCGTCGCGGGGCCGGACCGTCATCTCCAGCCAGGCCCGGCCCGGGACCTTCATCTCGGCCCGCAGCCGCAGCAGCGCCGCCCCGTCCCCGTTCCGGCTGTCCCCGTGCCGGCTGTCGCTGCCGGGCTCCACCAGCCGTTCCACCCGCCACCAGTCCAGCGCGTCGCCGGTGTGCAGGTCGTCCGGGTCGCGGCGGCCGCGGGCCAGCCCGACCCCGCCGACGGCCCGGTCCATCCATCCGCGCACCGACCAGGCCAGCGGGAACGAGTACCAGCCGCGCTCCCCGCCGATGCCCTTGACGACCGTCCACAGCCGTTCGGGTGAGGCGCCGCAGTCCTGCTCGCGCTCGTCGAGGTAGACGCTGCCGCCCGCCCACTCCGGGTCGCTGGGCAGCGGATCGGACGGCACGTTCTGCACGGTCGCGCCGGACCAGCGGGTCTCGACCTCGCCGTCGGTGATCCGGGACAGCGCCAGCCGCACCGCCCGGTCGTAGCCGATCCGGCCCTCCGGCGGGTCGGGCACGTAGCCCAGGATGTCCTGCTCGGAGCAGACCACCTCGTGCACCAGCGACTCGATCAGCGGGGTCGCGATCGACTTCGGCACCGGCGTGACGACGTTGATCCAGTGCGCGGACAGCGACGGCGACAGCACCGGCACCGGGACGACCCGCCGGCGGCCCAGCCCGGCGACGGCGGCGTAGCGCTGCATCATCTCGACGTAGGTGAGGATCTCCGGCCCGCCGATGTCGAACGTCCGGTTCAGCCGCCCGGGCAGCTCGGCCGCCCGGATCAGGTAGCGCAGCACGTCGCGCACCGCGATCGGCTGGATCCGGTTGTGCACCCAGCGCGGGGTGACCATCACCGGGAGCCGCTCGGTGAGGTGGCGCAGCATCTCGAAGCTGGCCGATCCGGAGCCGAGGATCACCGCCGCCTGCAGCACGACGGTCGGCACCCCGGACCGCAGCAGCGTCTCCCCGACCTCGACCCGGGACGCCAGGTGCGCCGACAGCTCGGCCGGGTCGCCGTCCGGGTGCAGCCCGCCCAGGTAGACGATCCGCCGCACGCCGGCCTCGCGCGCGGCCTCACCGAGGATCAGCGCCGCCCGCCGGTCGAGCGAGGCGAAGTCCGAGTCGGACAGCGAGTGCACCAGGAAGTAGACGACGTCGACGTCCCGGCACGCCTCCCGGACGCTCTCCGGATCGAGCAGGTCCCCGGTGACGATCTCGGCGTCGCCGGCCCACGGGACGTCCGCGAGCTTGTCCGGGTTCCGGACCAGGCAGCGGACGTGCACCGGGCCGGCGTCCGGGTCGGGCACCAGATCGGCCTCCGGGCCGTGCCCCAGCAGCCGCGGTGCCAGCCGTCCACCGATGTACCCGGTCGTTCCCGTGACGAGATAGCGCACGGACCGATCGTCCCACCGGTTCGCCCGCCCGGCAGGGTTCACGATCTCCCGGTGAGCTCGGCGGGCGGGTTCCCGTCGCGCGGCCGCAGCGGATCGACGGCCTCGGGTGTGACCTCCCGGGGTGCGACGAGCGAGCGCACGGCGGCGGTGAGCACCGCCAGCAGCGGGACCGCGAGCAGCGCACCGACGATGCCGGCGATCACCACGCCGGCGGCGACGGCCAGCGCGACGGCCAGCGGGTGCAGCCGCACGGCGCGTCCGAGGAGCACCGGCTGGAGCACGTGGCTCTCCAGCTGCTGCACGGCCAGCACGACACCGAGCACGATCAGCGCGGTCCCGAGGCCGTTCGCGACCAGCGCGATCAGCACGGCGATCGCCCCGGTCACCACGGCGCCGACGATCGGGATGAAGGCGCCGACGAACACCAGCGCCGTCAGCGGCAGCGCCAGCGGTACGCCGGTGATCCACAGCCCGAGGCCGATCCCGGTCGCGTCGACGATCGCGACCAGCACCGTCGCCCGCACGTAGCCGACCAGCGAGGCGAACGCGCGCCGACCGGCGACGTCCACCCGCTCGCGCCGGCCGACCGGTGCGAGCAGCCGCAGGAAGCCCCACATCCGGCGGCCGTCGTAGAGCATGAAGATCAGTGCGAACAGGCACAGCGCGAAACCGGCCAGCACCTCGCCGACCGTCGTCGCGGTGCTCACCGCACCCGAGGTGAGGGTCTGCTGGTTGTCCTGCAGGGTCTCCAGCAGCTGGTTCCCGAGCTGCTCGACGTCGACCTGGAACGGGGTGGCGTCCACCAGGCCCTGCAGCGACGCCACGCTGATCGTGAGCTGCCCGATCAGGTCGGCGGTGCCGTCGACCAGGGTGTTGACGACGAGGGTCAGCAGCCCGCCGAGCGCGGCCAGCCCGGTGACCATCACCAGCCCGGTGGCGACCCCGCGCGGGACCCGCCGGTCGTGCAGCCACTGGACCAGGGGGGCGAGCAGCGCGGCCAGCAGCACGGCGATCGCGACCGGGATGACGACCACCCGCAGCTGGATCACCAGGAAGATCATCAGTGCCAGTCCGGCCGCGATGACCAGCATCCGGGCGCAGATCTCGGAGGCCACCCGCAGCGGTGCCGGGACGTCCGAGCGGTCCGCCGGGCGGCGCGATCGCCGGGCCCCGGGGGCCTGCTGCGGGGTGTCGGACCAGGACAGGGCGGCCTCCGGATCGGACGCCGCGCCGCCCCGGGGCTCGGCGAGGGGCGGTCCGGCTCCCTCGGCGAGCGCGGCCGCGGAGGACCCGGGATCGTGCCCGGTGCCGGTCTCCAGGTGCGCGATGCCCGGCTGCACGGTGTCCGGCCGTGCGGTCTCCGGGTGCGCGGTGTCCGGGTGCGCGGTGTCCGGCCGTGCGGTCTCCGGGCGCGTCGTGTCCGGGTCGGTGGCCGTCCCGGGGTCCGGCCGGCCGTCGCCTGGTCCCGCACCGTCCGCCATCACCCCGACGCTAGACCCCGGTCCGGCTGCCGGCCCGCCGCGCGCGGAGCCCGCACCCAGGTCCGCTCGGACGGCCCAGCGCCGGCCCGGCCGGGGCGGTCCACCCGGCGGTATCCGGCCGGGGCCGGCCCGTCGCCCCGGGACGGTGCCGGCGGTCCGGCAGGGCGGTGCCGACGACCGGCACGACGGTGCCGGCGATCCGGGCTCGCGGACCGGGACGCGCCGGCGACCGGCCGTCCGGCGACGCCCGCCCGGCACGCGATCCGGGGAACCTCTCGCACCCCTCGGACGGCCCAGCCACCGCGCGGTCGGAGCAGTGTGGACCACCGGAGATGACGCAGCGTCGAACTACACCCGTGTAGTGGACACCCCGAGGTCCGGCGGTGACACCGTCAGGTGGCGGACCGGTCACCCACCGCCCGATCACCGCCCGGACGTGCCCCGAAGCCGGTAGGAGCAGCCGGAGCGACACCTCCGCCCCGGGTTC
The DNA here is from genome assembly GCF_058448985.1 of Pseudonocardia sp. DxW. NCBI lineage: Bacteria > Bacillati > Actinomycetota > Actinomycetes > Pseudonocardiales > Pseudonocardiaceae > Pseudonocardia > Pseudonocardia sp. DxW. The sequence goes on from NZ_JBZFLK010000004.1 coordinate 256,487, forward strand.
GGGACGGGTTGACAATTACTCGCTGCTCCACAAGAGCGCCGGACACACACTCTCCGTACACGCGACGCAGGGTGACGGCCGGGCTGCGCCACCCGTACGAGCGCACTTGCCGGTGTCGCTGTAACCGCCGTTTCCCCGCTCGGGTGTCACCCGTTGACGGAGTGAGTGGGCCGAACGGCGGTACGACGGGTACGGACTTCGGGCGAACCAGTTGCGGCACACAACCGACGTCAGCGAGCAGGAGGTACGGCGGGTGTACGAGTTCGAGAGTGGATCCAGCGGTCACGGTTCCGGCGGTCTCGAGTCGTCGATCCGGCGTCGGCGGGCCACCCGGGACGGATGGCCGTTCCCGGGCCGGCACGAGTCGCACAACGAGATCGCGGACGAGACCCCGATCTTCCATTCGCTCACCGTCGGCGGGTGGCGGGACCGGCAGCGCTCCGGCTCCGCGGGCAACGCCGTGCGGCGGGTGCACCGCGGCACCGTCCGGACCACCCGCCGCGCCCCGGCCGCCGACGCCCGGCAGACCGCCGACGCGGTCGCCGCGTTCCACACCGATCCGCTCGCCTCGCCGGTCCCGCAGCAGTCCGAGCCGGTCGGCCGGGGCACCTGGAACGACCCGGGCGACGCCGCGCTGGCGATGCTGCGGCGCCGTCGGGACGCCGCGCGGGCCGCGGACCGGGCGGCGGTCGCCGACCTGCTCGGCGGCGCCGGGCGGCACCGGCTGACCCGTTCGGCCTGATCGTCACGGCGCAGGCAACCAGCGCGCCCCCGGGACGTCCCGGGAGGTGAGAAGACGTCCCGCGGAGACCTTGGGCCGCGGGGTGGGTGACGACCGGCTGGGGAGCAGGGTCGTCAGCACGCAAGGCGAGGGCCGGAACGCCGGGTCGGAGGGAGCCGACCGGGCGTCCCGGCCCTCGCGCGTACCCGTGCCGGCACGGTCGGGCGGTGCCGGACGCGATCGAGCCGGCCCGGAACCGTGGGGAGCGCGATTCCGGAGGCGCGGGCTCGACGAGGCGGGGACGGCGTCGGCCCTGCCTCACGCGGCGACATGATCGCCACGGAGTGTGACCGTAACGGGCGGCCGTCCGGGTCACAAGGGGTCTGTCGTAGTCCGTTCTGCAGCATCACCGAACACTGCAGTCACCACCGTCACCTGAGTCACCACGTTCGACGAAGTCGTGCGGGGTGACGTCGCCGCGTCGTACCCGGATCCTTCCGCACGGTGACGCCCGGGCGCTCTACCCTGCAGTCGATGAGCACCGATGCCGCGGCGACCGGACCCCGTCGCACCGACCGCCCGCTGGACGAGGCCGGGGTGGTGACGGCGGTGCGGCGCGCCGCCGAGCGGGGCACCCGGGTGCGCCCGACCGGAGCGGGGGCGCGGGCGCCGGGACCGCTGGTCCGGACCGACGACGTGCTGCTCGACGCGTCCGCGCTGACCGGGGTCGTCGAGGTCGCCGAGGACACCGTGCGGGTCCGTGCCGGGGAGACGATCGCCGCCCTGTGCACCACGCTGGCCGCGTCCGGGCGCGCGCTCGCGACCGTGCCGGACGCGCCGCGGGCCACCATCGCCGGTGCCACCGGGCTCGGGATGTACGGCGGCGAACCGGCCGTCGGGTCGCTGTCCGACCAGGTGCTGGCGGTGCGGCTGGTGGACGGGCTGGGCCGGGTCCGCGAGGTGACCGGATCGGACCTGGACGCCGCCCGCTGCGGCCTCGGCGCGCTCGGCGTGCTCACCGCCGTGCAGCTGCGCACGGTGCCGCTGCGCAGGCTGCGGGTGCACGAGGAGTCGACCCGGACCAGCGAGCTGCTCGCCGACGGCGTGCTGACCGGGTACGCCTGGACGGAGTGCGACGTGGCGGTGCACACCGGCCAGGCGATCGTCCGGTGGGCCGAGCCCGAGGACACCGACGACCTGCCCGCCGATGTCGCCGAGGCCCGCGGCGGATACGCCGGGACCTGGGGCCGGGCGGTGTCCCGGCTGGCGTCGTCGTGGTGGTCCGCGCGGTCGTCGTGGCCGCCGCCGCACCGCTGGGCACCCGGGACCGCCGGCCCGCCGCACGAGGTGCTGCCCGATCCGCAGCCGTGGGACCCCGATCTCGCCGAGTGGGCGGTGCCGCGCGCCGCGCTCGGCACGGTGCTCCGCGAGCTGGGTGCCGCGGTCGCCACCCGGGGGCACGACCTGCGCCCGGTCCGGGTGCGGCTGGGACCCGCCGAGACCGGCCACCTGCACCCGGCGTCCGGCCGGGACACCGCCTACCTGCGGATCCGGACCCGCGGCGCGGCGGAGGAGCCGGTACGCCGACTGGCCGGTGCCGTCCTGGAGGACGCGGGCGGCCGCCCCTGCTGGACGACCCGGCACGAGTGGGGGCCGGACGAGCTGGCCGTCGCCTACCCGGGCTGGGCGGCGTTCGGCGAGGTCCGCGACCGGTTCGACCCGGAGCGGCGGTTCACCGATCCCTACCTGGCGTCGGTGCTCGGCCCCTGACCTCTCAGGACGCCAGCGCCTTTCGGAGTCGGGCCGAGACGGCTCGCACCGCGGCGAGCGACTCCCGGCGGTCGGCCATCGTCGGTTCGCCGCCCGCGACGACCTGCTCGCCGCCGACCCACACGTCGCGCACCAGCCGCGAGCCGCCGGCCCACACCAGGTTCGACACCAGCTGGGCGTCGTCCTCCGGGGCGACGAACGCGGAGTCGTCGGTGTCGATGTGCACCACGTCGGCCCGCCGGCCGCCCTCGAGCACGCCCAGGTCGTCCCGCCCGATCGCGGCCGCGGCGTCGGCGGTGCCCATCAGCAGCACCTCGGCGGCGGTGATCGCCGCGGCGTCGTCGGCCCCGATCCGGGCGAGCAGCCCGGCGAGCCGGGCCTGGTGCCACAGGTCCAGGTCGTCACCGGAGGCCGGGCCGTCGGTCCCCAGCCCCACCGGGACGCCGGCCCGGCGCAGGTCCAGCAATCGCGCCGTCCCGGCCGCGAGCTTGGCGTTGGAGCCGGGGCAGTGCGCGACCGCGACCCCGTGCCGGGCGTAGGTGGCGATGTCGTCGTCGGACAGGTGCACCGAGTGCGCGGCCAGGATCCGGCCGCCCAGCGCGCCGCCCGCGTCCAGCATCGCCGGGACCGAGCCGTGCTCGTCGCGCAGGTGGGCGTCCTCGCTGCGGGACTCGGCGACGTGCGTGTGCACCAGCGCGCCCCGCTCACGGGCGTGCTCGGAGATCGACGCCAGCGCACCGGGCGGGAGGGTGTACGCCGAGTGCGGGCCGTAGCCCAGCTCGATCCGGCCGTCCCCGCCCGGGTGCAGGCCGTGCGCGTCGATCCGGGCCGACACGTCGTCGCGCATCTGCTCCCAGGTGCCCAGCCGGTCCCAGCCGGGCGCGGCGATGATCCCCGGCGTCAGCACGGCGCGCGATCCGGCGGTCCGGACGGCGTCGGTCAGCGCGTCGGTGAAGAAGTACATCTCGACGCTGGTGGTGCAGCCGGTCCGCAGCAGGTCCAGGCAGCCGGCGAGCATCCCGGCGTGCACGTCGGACTCGGTCAGCAGCGCCTCGGCCGGCCACATCACGTCGGTCAGCCACGGCATCAGCGGGAGATCGCCGCCCATCCCGCGCAGCAGCGACATCGGGGTGTGGCAGTGCGTGTTCACCAGGCCCGGCATGATCAGCCCGGGCAGCGGCCGGACGACGGCGTCGGTCGCCGGTGCGTCGGTCGCCGGGCCGAAGTGAGCGATCCGGCCGGTGTCGTCGACGTCGAGCACGGCGTCGCGGACGACCGGGAACCCCGGCGCGCAGCTCAGCGCCACCGGGGCGGTGAGCCGCTGCAGCACCGCCACTGTCAGCGCCGCTCGAGCAGCGAGCGCAGGGACCGGAACGGCGGCAGCCAGGCGCCCTCGTCGGGCAGCGTGTCCAGCGAGACCCGCGGCAGCGGCTCCCGGAACACGCCGTCGATGTCCTCCAGGTCCAGGAACGAGATCACCTCGGAGGACAGCGCGAACCCGGCGTACTCCCGGAACCCGATCACCGAGACGTCGGTGCCGGACTCGACGAGCTTCTCCAGCGGGTCCTTGAACGCCCGCCCGTCGCCGGACGCGACGACGACGTGCCGCAGCCTGCCCTCGGCCGCGCGCAGGTCGATGTGCGCGAGCATGTCGTCGTCGACGTCGGAGTCCTCGCTGCTCTTCGGCTTGGCGAAGACCGCGAAGCCGACGTTGCGCAGCGCCTCGACCCAGGGCCGGACGATCTCGATGCTGCCCGCGGCGACGTTGGTGAACACGCACGCCTCGGCCTCGGCCTCGGGGCCGGCGAGATCGAGCAGCCAGCGGCCGACGGCGTCGAACCGGGGTCGGTAGGCCGACGTCGGCCGGGCGCCCAGCAGCGAGCCTAGGCTCATGTCCATGTTCGGGGCGTCCCAGACGAGCAGCACCCGCTCGAGCGGTCCGGTCGGCGCGGTACGCCCCTGCTGGCCCGTCACGGTCCCCGCCCCGCTGCTCATGCCGGCGAGCCTAGTCGGGACATCCCGTCGGCCGGCGGGCGCCGGGTGGGCGAGACTGTGCCGGTGACGACGACGGGCAGTGCGGGCACCGACGGTCAGCGGATCGCCGACGAGAGCGCGGCCGCGATGCGGGCGGCGGACCGGGCGGCCCGCATCGCGGGCGTCGAGGTGACGGAGGTGGCGCCGGGCCGCGCCGTCGCCACCATGACGGTCGGCGAGGACCACGCGAACGGCCATGGCGTCTGCCACGGCGGCTACCTGTTCCTGCTCGCCGACGCCGCGATGGCGTACGCGTGCAACGCCTACGGCGTCTCGGCACTGGCGACCGGCGCGGACATCGCGTTCCTGCGCCCGGCCCGGACCGGCGACCTGCTGACCGCCGAGGCGGCGGAGCGCGCGCTGGCCGGGCGGTCCGGGCTCTACGACGTGACGGTCCGGACCGCCGACGGGGCGGTCGTCGCCGAGTTCCGGGGGCGGACCCGTCAGGTCCCTGGCCTGGCCCCGCCGCCGCCGGCCTGACCCTCCCGGCCCGCCCGGGCGCGGCCCGCGGCCGCACCGGCGACCGGGCTCACGCCGGCGCCGACCTGAAGTCGCGACCCTCCAGGACCGCCGAGCCGAGCACGCCGGCCACCAGCGCCCAGAACGGGCTGGAGATCCCTAGCGGCGCGATCCCGCTCATGGCCACGACCAGCGCCGTCAGCGCCCCCACCCGGAACCGGCCCTCGCCGAAAGCGCCACGGAACGACGAGACCAGCACCCCGATCATCGCCAGGCCCGCGACGGCCGAGACCAACTCGACCGGCAGCGCCGTCACCGCGGTCATCGCCAGGCCGGCGAGCACGCCGAAGGCGATGAACACGACACCGTTGACCACGCTCGCCGCGTACCGGGCGTCCTTGTCAGGGCCCGCCTGCGGACCGGCGCAGATCGCCGTCATCGGGCCGGCAATGTTCGCGTTGTGCCCGCCGAACAGCGGCGCCAGCGCGCCGCCGATGCCGCTGGCCACCGTCATCGCGTTCACCGGCGGCCGGTAGCCCTGGCTGAGCAGCACGCCGTAGGCCTGCGCGTTTTCCGCCGCGATCACCAGAACGGCGAGCGGCAGCGCGACGGCGAGCAGCGCGCCCACGTCGAAGGTAGGGACGACCAGTACCGGAAGGGTCCAGCCCTCGACGGCGGCGCCGTCCCCGGAGAGGGCGCCGGTCGCGATCGCCGCGACCAGCCCGGCCCCGAGCGCGCCGAGCGCCCCCGGGACCGACGGCACGAACCGGGACAGCACCAGGAACCCGGCGATCGCCGAGCCGACGATCCACGGCGCCGCCGCGGCCGCGTTCACCACGTCGGTGCCGAACCGGATCAGCGCCCCTGCGATCATCGCCATCACGATGGGCAGCGGGAGCAGGCGGGCCACCGTGCCGATCAGCCCGCTGAGGCCGAGCGCCAGCACGAGCAGGCCGGCGACCAGGAACGCCCCGACCAGGTCGGAGAACTCGTAGAAGCCGAGCGCCCCGACTGCGAGCACCGCGCCGGGGATGGAGTACGCGCCGACCGCGGGCATCCGGTAGCGCAGTGCCAGGAACAGCGAGATCAGCCCGCCGAACACGTAGATCCCGAAGATCCAGGACGAGATGATCACGCCTGGGACGCCGGCGGCGGAGGCTCCGTCGATCACGATCAGGGCGGGCCCGGTGCACCCGAAGACCGCGGCGACCACGCCGGCGCCGACCGTTGCCGGATTGAGCCGCGACGGCAGGCCGCGCAGACCGGACCGGATGCCAGGTCCGGGCTCGAGCCCGCGGGAACGGACCGACTCGTCCAGCACGGCGCCCTCGCCGGGCCCGTCGGTGGATGCGGCCATCGTGTCGCCTCCTAGCGATCACACACCGGATCGGTGCAGTGGGTACGGGGTGTCCGGCGGTGCGGTCAGGACCGGCGGCGCAGGCCCCGGAGCCGGCCGAGCCCGCGCCGGACGAGCGCACCGGCGGCGTCCCGGGCGGTGCCGACGAGCAGCCGCAGCTGCGCCCGGCGACCCGGCGCCGTCACCGAGCCGGTCTGCGCGGCCTCGTCGACACTCGCCGCGAACTGCTCGAACATCCGCCGTGAGACGTCCCCGGCGAGTGCCCGGCCGAACTGGGCGACCCGGCCGGTGAGATGGACGTCGGCGTGCGCGGTCAGGACGGTCCGCCCATCGGGGCCGGCCGCCGCCACCAGCACGACATCGGCCCGGGTGGTGCTGCCCCCGGCGTCGGCGCCCTGGGCGTGGAAGCGCAGCCGGTGCGCCGCCGGATCGCGTTCGACGACCTGGGCGAGTCCGTCGAAGGAGAGCCTCACCGGGCCGAGTGCGACGGTGGCGCGGCCGCGGTACCGGTCGCCGTCGAGCACCTCGGTCAGCCGGGCGCCGGGCAGGCAGCGGGCCAGCAGGTCGAAGTCGTCCAGCACCGCCCAGACCCGGTCGGTCGGCGCGCACAGCGTGCTGGTCACCTCCACCACCGCCGACGGCGGACCGGAGGGCAGCTCGACGCGCTCGGGTGCCGCTGTCGCCGGGACGTCCTCGGCCGGGGCCCCGGCCCCGGCCCCGGATCCCGCTCCGGTGCCGCGGCCGACCAGGGTGCGGTGGCCGCAGGCCATCGGGCCGGGGACGCCGTCCGGGTAGGTACGTGCGACGTCGTCGACGGCGGCGAGAATCCCGCGGTACCCGGTGCACCGGCACAGCACGCCGGACATCTGCTCGGGCAGCTCCTCGGCGATGACGCCCGGATCGGACCGGAGCAGGTCGTAGCTGCTCATCAGCATCCCGGGAGTGCAGAAGCCGCACTGCAACCCGTGATGGGCGGAGAACGCCCGCTGCAGCGGATGCTGGTCCTCGGGGGTGCCGAGCCCCTCGACGGTGACGATCTCGGCGCCCTCGCACTGGACGGCGAACAGCAGGCAGGCCCGGGCCGCCTGCCCGTCGACCATGATCGTGCACATCCCGCACACGCCGTGCTCGCAGCCCAGGTGGGTGCCGGTCAGGCCGAGCTGCTCGCGCAGCGCGTCGGCGAGATGCGCCCGGGGCGGCACCTCGACGGTGGCCCCGGTGCCGTTGACGGTCATCGCGATCCGGACGGTCTCGTCGGCGGCGACCCGTTCCCGGGGTGCGGGCCGGGCCCGCGAGGCCGGGGGATCGGACAGGGCGGTCATGCGGTCTCCCTCCGGTCCCGGGCGCGGCGCAGCGCCCGGGACAGCTCTCGTGCGGCGAGCACGCCGAACAGCCGCCGCCGGTACCCGGTGGAGCCGTGCGTGTCCCCGCCGGTGTCGACGACCTCCTCGGCGAGCGCCGCGGTGGCCGGGCGGAGGCCGTGCTCGTCCTCCGCCTCGCGCAGCAGCGGCGTGACCTCGCGGGTGACGGCCCGGTCGGAGATGCCGAAGCCGGTCAGCCGGGCCCCGGTGACGGCGCCGTCGCGATCGACCCGGACCCGGGTGACGACCCCGGCGAGCGCGAAGTCGCCGTGCCGGCGGGCGATCTCGGCGAACCCGTGGCCCTCGCCGGCCGCCGCGGCCGGGAAGGTCACCGACAACAGGAGGTCCTCCGGGCCGGCGGCGGTGCTCATCGCCCCGGTGACGAACTCGGCCGCCGGGATCGTCCGCCGCCCGGCCGGGCCGATCAGCTCGATCCGCGCGTCCAGGCAGCAGGCGACGGCGGGCAGCTCGGCGGCCGGGTCGGCGTGCGCGAGGCTGCCGCAGACGGTGCCCCGGCTGCGCAGCTCGCGATGACCGACGAACGGCATCGCCATCCCGATCAGCGGGACGGCGCGGGCGGCCGGGTCGTGCTCGACCGCGCGCTGGCGCACCGCCGCGCCGACGCGCAGGCCGCCGTCCCGGACGCCGAGCTCGCCGAGCTCGGGGACGGCGGTGATGTCGACGAGGGTGCCCGGCCGGCCCAGCCGCATGGCCAGTACCGGGACCAGCGACTGCCCACCGGCGAGCACCTTGCCGTTCCCGCCGGCGAGCTCGCCGAGCACGTCGTCGAGCGAACCGGGGCGGACGTAGGCGAACGGTGCGGCCTTCATCAGCGACCCGTGAACTCCGCCGCGCGCTTCTCGCCGAACGCCTTCACGCCCTCGGCGAAGTCGTCGGTGGCGCGCAGCATCGAGTAGGCCTTCCGCTCCAGCTCGATGCCGGTGTACAGCGGGCCGTCGACACCGCGGTCGAGGACCTCCTTGGCGGTGCGCAGCGCGGCCGGGGAGAAGCCGGCCATCCTCAGCGCGAGCTCGTCGGCGGCGGCGTGCAGGGCGTCCCGGTCGTCGTACAGCTCGGCGGAGAGGATCCCCCAGTCCAGCGCCTGCCGGGCCTGGATCCGGGTGGCGGTCATGATGTGGAACTTCGCCCGGGACAGCCCGATCAGCCGGGCCAGTCGCTGGGTGCCGCCGGAGCCGGGGATCATGCCGAGGTTCATCTCGGGCAGCGCGAGCTGGGTGCGGCCGGTGCCGAGCCGGATGTCGCAGGCCAGCGCCATCTCCAGCCCGACGCCGAAGCAGTAGCCGTCGATCGCCGCGATCACCGGCCTGGTGCTGCGGGCCGGGGCGGTGACGTCGTGCCCGAGGTCGGTGAGGTCGATCGGGTCGACCTCCATGAACCCGGCGATGTCGCCGCCGGAGGTGAAGTGCTGCCCGTCCGAGCGGACCACCACGACCTTGATCTGCGGGTCCCGGTCGATCTCGGCGAAGCGCTCGGCGACCAGCCGGCGCATCTCCATCGTGACGACGGTGTACGTGCCGTGGGACAGGGTCAGGTACGCGACGCGGCCGTCGTGCCCGCGTTCGAGGACGACGTCGCCGCCGGTGAGTGCCATGTCAGGAACGCTCCTTCTCGGTGAACTTCCGGTGCAGGACCTCGCCGTGCAGGGGCAGCGAGGTGACGGTGATCCCGTGCGGGGCCAGCGCGTCGGCGACAGCGTTGGCGTAGGCGACCGGGAAACTCATGGACGACCCCTCGCCGCAGCCCTTGGCTCCGAGCGGGGTCAGCGGTGACGGCGTCACCACGTGGTCGGTGCGCAGCTCGAACCCGGCCTCGGCGCTGGTCGGGCACAGGTAGTCGAGGAACGTCGCCGACGTGGGCTGGCCGGACGGGGCGTGCGTGAACTCCTCGTAGCCCGCGCCGCCGAGGCCGTGCACCAGTGCGCCGTGGACCTGCCCGTCGAGCAGGGTCTGGTCGAGCACGGTGCCGGCATCGTGCACCGAGGACACCCGGTCGACGGTGATCTCCAGGGTGTCCGGGTCGATGGAGACGGCGACGATCTCGGCGACGAAGCCGTAGCAGAGCGAGGAGTTGATCCGGTCATCGGCGGTGGCGGCCCGGGTCTCGCGCGGCGAGAACTCGGCCTCGGCGTAGAGCCGGGCGGGCACGCCCTCGGGCAGCGCGGCCGGATCCCAGTGCACGACGCCTGCCGCGTGCCGGAACGTGACGCCGCGGCCGTCGGGGTGCACCACGTGCCCGTCGACCAGCGACAGCTCGGCCGGGTCGGCGCCGTCGAGCAGGGTCGAGGCGGCGGCCTTCACCGTCGTCGCGATCGTGTCGGCGGCCGCGACGACGGCGCTGGTCACCAGCGGCGCGAAGCGCGAGGAGTAGGAGCCGGAGGTGACCGTCCAGGGCGTCGTCGCGGTGTCCATGTCGATCACCGCGCGGACCCGGTCGGGCGGCAGCCCGAGCCGTTGCGCGGCGATCCGGCGGGCCACCGTGGCGTGCCCCTGCCCCTGCGGGACCGAGCCGAGCAGCACGGTCACGGTCCCCTGGAGGTCCACCGACATCCGGACGTGCTCGGTGGAGCCGGACTTCCCGCGGCCCGGCCTGCGCTGTTCGGCCGGGGTGGCGAGACCGACGTAGCCGATGTTGGTGCCGGACGGGTCGACGACCAGCGCGGTACCGATCCCGTAGCAGCCGCCGCGGGCCCGCGCCTCGTCGCGGCGCTTCTCCAGCTCGGGCAGGTCGGCGTTCTTCACCGCCAGCTCCAGCGCGGCGGCGTAGTCGCCGGAGTCGTAGACGCCGCCGGTGGCCGTCTCGTGCGGGAACGCGGTCACCAGGTTCCGGCGCCGCACCTCGACGACGTCGAGCCCGGTCGCGTCGGCGATCTCGTCCAGCAGCCGTTCGAGGCCGAAGTAGAGCTGCTGGCCGCCGAACCCGCGGTTCAGCCCGGTCGGCATGGTGTTGGTGACGACCGCGCGGGCCCGGATCTGCACCGCGTCGATCGTGTACGGGCCGGTGATGTTGCCGTAGCAGCGGTAGAGCGTGGAGGGCTCCGGCGGGCGCAGGTAGGCGCCCACGTTGTCGATCAGGTCGGTGCGCAGGGCGGTGATCGTGCCGTCGGCGGTCACCGCGGCGGAGAACGTCATCGCCCGGTCGGCCCCGGTGGAGCTGGCCATCAGGTGCTCGACCCGGTCCTCGGACCAGCGCACCGGGGTGCCGGCGTGCTTCGAGGCCAGCGCCATCAGCACCACGTAGGGATAGATGCCCGCCTTGATCCCGAAGCTGCCGCCGATGTCGGCGGGCACGTGCAGCCGCACCTGCGAGGTGGGCAGGCCGAGCGCGCCGGCCATCACCGGCACCATCGAGAACGGCCCGTGGAAGTTCGCCCACGCCTCGACCGACGGCCCGCCGGACTGCTCGGTCCAGTGCGCGATCACCGAGTAGCACTCCATCGGCACCGAGGAGTAGCGGGGGAAGTCGTAGGTCCCGGTCACCACGTGGGCCGCGTCGGCGAACCGTTCCTCGACCGGCCCGAAGGAGAAGGTGCGGTCGGTGGCGACGTTGGTCCCGGCGTCGGGGTGCAGCAGCGGGGCGCCGGGCTCCAGCGCCGCGCGGGCGGCGGTGACCGCGCCGAGATCCTCGTAGTCGACCGAGACCAGCTCCGCGGCGTCCTCCGCGACGTACCGGTCGGTGGCGACGACGACGGCGATCGGCTCCCCGACGAAGCGCACCTTGTCGACGCCGGTGGGCAGGTAGGGCATCGGCACACCGGTCGAGAGCGGGAACGGCCGCAGCGCCGCACGCACCTCGTCGGGCCCGATCACCGCGGCCACCCCGGGATGTGCCCTGGCGCGGGTGAGATCCACCGACCGCAGCCGCGCGTGCGGCCGGTTGGACCGCACGACGGCGGCGACCAGCGTGCCGGGGAGCGGATCGAGATCGTCCAGGAACGCGCCGCGGCCGGTGACCAGCGCGGCGTCCTCGTCCCGGCTCGGGGTCCAGTGCTCCGGGTGCTCAGGCACGGAACTCACCCCTGGCCCGGTAGTCCCCCGCGACCAGGGTGCGGCGCAGGGTCTTGCCGACCCCGGACCGCGGCACCTCGTCGACGGCGATGACCCGCTTCGGGCGCTTCAGCGACGGCAGGTGCTCCCGCGCGAACGCCATCGCCCGTTCGGCGGCGACCATCGGGTCGGCCCCGCGGGCCGGGACGACGAACGCGCTGACGGCGTGCCCCCAGCGCTCGTCGGGCAGCCCGACCACGCACACGTCGTCGATCTCGGGGCACCGGGCCAGCACGGACTCGATCTCGTCCGGGTAGACGTTCTCGCCGCCGGAGTTGATCATGTCGTCGGTGCGGCCGGAGACCCAGAGGTCGCCGTCGTCGTCGGCGACGGCCAGGTCGCCGGTGTGGTACCAGCCCTCCCGGATCGCCCTGGCGTTCGCGTCGGGCCGCTGCCAGTAGCCGCCGAACGCCTCCACCGACTCCATCGAGACGATGACCTGTCCCTGCTCGCCGGGCTTCACCTGCTCGTCGACCGGGGCGTCCGCGTCCGGTGCGATCAGCCGGACCCGGGAGAACAGCCCGGCCCGGCCCGCGCAGCCGGGCTTGGCGGCGACATCAGGGCCGATGGTGAAGGTGTAGATCTCGGTCGAGCCGAAGTGGTTGACGAACGAGATCGGTGCGAGCTCCTCGACGAGCTGCTCGGCCAGCGACGGGGTCATCGCCGCCCCGGCGTAGGCGAGGTTGTCCAGCGCGCCGGCCCCGCCGAGCCGGCCGGTGCGCAGCAGCGACCAGTAGATCGTCGGAACCAGGTAGAGCGAGCCGATCCGCTCGTCGAGGATCAGCTGCATCGACTCCTCGGCGTCGAAGGCGGGCTGGCCGACCCAGGTGCCGCCGACGACGATCGATCCCAGCAGGGTGCGCAGACCCATCGTGTGGAACAGCGGCATCACGCCGAGGGTGGCCACCCCCTGCCGCTGCCGGGTCTGCATCACGTGGGCGACGGCGGCGGAGTGCTCGGCGCCGTGCGTGCGCGGCACGCCCTTCGGCTTCCCGGTGGTCCCGGAGGTGTAGAGCATCACGCTCAGGTCGGTGGCCTGCGGCGTCGCCGCGGCGACCGGTGCGTCCTGCCGCTGCGCCGTGGCGTCGATCTCGGCGACGGTGCGCAACCTGTCGGTGATCCCGGCCTCGGCCATCCGGTCGGCGTGCGCGGAGTCGGCGATCGCGAGCCGCGCGTCGGCGTCGTCGAGGCAGTAGGTCAGCTCCGCGACCCCGAACCGGGTGGAGAGCGGCACCGAGACCGCGCCGAGCTTCTGGGCGGCGAGGTGCAGGCTCGCCAGCTGCTCGCCGCCGTGCATCAGCAGCGCCACCCGGTCACCCCGGCCCACCCCGTTCGCGCTCAGGGCCGCGGCCAGCCGGTCGGTGCGGGCGTCCCATTCGCGGTAGGTCAGCCGGCGCCCCGCGCCGGCGACCGCCGTCCGCTCCGGGTTGCGCTCGGCAGCCCAGCGCAGCGTCGTCACCAGGTCCATGCGACCTCCTCGTCTTCCATCTGTTTCAGACCATACGATTCAGACGATCGCGCTGGCAAGGGTCGTTCTCGGCGGACGAGGAGCGCCGGGAGCACCCGGCTACAGTCGGGTCCCTGCCGATGGACCGGTCGTGAGGAGAGCGGATGCGGCTGTCGACGACGTCGTACCTGGTCCTGGGCATGATCGCGCTGCGCGGGCCGTCGACGCCCTACGACCTCAAGCGGGCGGTCAGCCGATCGGTCGGCTACTTCTGGCACTTCCCGCACGCGCAGCTGTACTCGGAGCCGGACCGGCTCGCCGAGGCCGGCCTGCTGGCCCTCGACACCGAGGACAGCGGTCGCCGCCGCAAGACGTACTCGCTGACCGGGGCGGGCCGGACCGCGCTGCGGGAGTGGCTGGCCGCCCCGACACCCGAGCACTTCGAGATGCGCGACGTGGCCGAGCTCAAGCTGTTCTTCAACGAGGCGGGCTCACCGGAGGACGTCGACAAGCTCGCCCGGGAGCAGATCCGCCAGCACGAGGAGCGGATCGGCATCTACGAGGCCATGGTCGACCGACACGGTGCCGAGGGATGGGCCGAGCCCCGCATGATCACCCTCGAGCTGGGGCTGGAGATGGAGCACGCGGCGCTGCGGTTCTGGACCGCGCTGGCCGAGGGCGACCTGGACCGGCTGCGCCGCGACCGGGCCGAGCGGGACCCCCGCGGCCCGATCTGACCGGCCCGACGGCCGCCGGCTCCGGTCAGATCCGGTGCGGCTCCAGGAACGCCGGCCGCAGGTCGGGATCCGGCTCGTCGTAGTAGCGGTGGAACACCGGGGTCTGCGCACCGGACATCGGCGGCACGATCCAGCTCCAGTCGGCCGGGCAGCTCCGGCCCGCGGCCTCCTCCTTCTCCAGGTGCCGCAGGAAGCGCTCGGACTCGGTGTGGTGGTCGGCCATGGTGACGCCGTCGGCGTCGAACGAGTAGGTCACCGCCCGGACCAGCTCGACCATCGCCCGGTCCTTCCACATGGTGCGCACCGAGCGGGTGTCCAGCCCGAGCCGCTTCGCGATCTCCGGCAGCAGGTCGTAGCGGTCCGGGTCGGCCAGGTTGCGGGCGCCGATCTCGGTGTCGAGGTACCAGCCGTTGAACGGTGCGGCCGGGTACACCACGCCGCCGATCTCCAGCGGCATGTTGCTGATCGCCGGGACGGAGTGCCAGCGCAGCCCGAGCCGGGCGAACCACGGGTGCTCGGGATGGCGCAGCGGGACCTCGTGCACGGCGTCCGGCGGGACGTCGAACAGCCGGGACCGGCCGTCCGCACCGGTGATCAGCAGCGGCAGCACGTCGAACCGGCCGAGCGGCTGCGGCCGCGGCCAGCCCATCTCGACCACCCGGTCGGTGAACTCGACCTGGGTCGGGTCGCCGACGACGGCGCCGTCCGGGCCGCGATGGCCGGCGTAGCGCACCAGCTGGTCGTTGCGGATCCGCGGGGCCGGCCGGCCGGGAACGTCCGGCGCGAACACGGTGATCGTGGACCGGATCCGGCCGCCGCGGGTGGCGGCCCGCAGGTGCCCGACGCTCTCCTGCGCGACGTCCGCCGGGTCGCTCAGGTGCCGCAGGTCGCGCACCTGCAGCGACTGCCAGTAGAGGCGGCCGATGCAGCGCGCCGAGTTCCGCCAGGCGACCCGCGCGCCGAACACGAGCTCGTGCGCGGTGTGGGTGTAGACGCCGCGCCGGTCGATCTCGCCCAGCACCTGCCGGAGCCGCTCGGTCAGCGGCAGCTCGGGCTCGGTCTCGGTGTAGACCTGACGGAGGAACTCCTCGGCGGCCTTCGGGTCGACCGGCTGCGGATTGCGCTCGTCCGGGACGCCAGCGGCGACCGGGTGCCCGCCGGACCGCCCGTGCCCGGTGACCGGGCAGCCGGTGGCGCCGGCCGCCGGGGTGCGGGTGGTCGCCGGGGTGCGGGTGGCCGCCGAGCCCGCCGCCGGGACGACCGTGGTCGTGGCGATGCCGGGCGCCTCGACCCGGGTGGTGACGGTGGCCCCGGTGCTGCGCAGCGGGACCGCGACGGTGGCGCCCTCCACGGCGGCCGTCCCGCCGGTACGGACCGTGCGGCCCAGCGCGGCGGGGCCGACGACCGCGGTGGCCTCGACGCCGGTCCGGGCCGGGGTCGCCGTGGTGGCGTCGACCGCACCCGCCAGCGGGACGATCGCGACCGCCCGGGTGGCCGGTTCGGGCTGCTGCTGACCGGCGGACGACTCGGACTCCTCGGCGGTGCCCGGCTGGGCGTCGGTGGAGCGGGGGGTGGGGCTGGGGCGGAAACCGGCCGGGCGGCGCACCGGCTGGGTCGGTCGCGCGGGCGCGGGCTGGTTGCTCGCGGCGTGCTCCACCGTCGTCACGGGCGTCCTTCTGGGGTCACTCGGGCGGGGATGTGTGTCGGGGGGAACAATGACCCTAGTCGGTCACTCTCCGTATGTCACTGGGGGCGCTTCTGTGGTCGGCGACGTACAACAGGTCCCGTACCGGGCGACCCTCGATCCGGGCACGTTCCTCGAACTTCGTGGTAGGACGCCATTCGGGCCGCTCCTGCCACCCGTCCGGCCCCGGCGGGAAGGCGCCGTCCGGCCGTAGGTCGGGCTCCGCGGTGACCACTCTGCGCATCTGTTCGGCGTAGTGCGGCCAGTCGGTCGCCAGGTGCAACCGGCCGCCGGGGACCAGCCGGGACACGGCCAGCCGGACGAAGCCGGGCTGCACCAGCCGCCGTTTGTGGTGCCGTCGCTTCGGCCACGGGTCCGGGAAGAAGATCCGGAGACCGTTCAGCGATCGGGGCGCGACGGCCCGCTCCAGCAGCTCGACGGCGTCGCCGCGGAGCACCCGCTGGTTGCTCAGGCCGAGCTGTTCGACCCGCATCAGCAGCTGGGCGAGGCCGGGCTCGTAGACCTCGACGGCCAGGTGGTCGATCCCCGGCTCGGCCGCCGCGAGCGCGGCCGTCGTCTCCCCCATGCCGGAACCGATCTCCAGCACCAGCGGGGCGGTCCGGCCGAACGCGGCGTGCGGGTCCCAGTGGCCGCCCGGCTCGGGGAGCACGTCCGCGACCTCGCCGCCGAGCACCGGCCACAGCCTCCGCCAGGCCGACTCCTGGCCGTCGGAGAGCCGGACCCGCTGGTGGACGTACGAGCGGATCCGGCTGTCGTGCGGTCGGTCCGGGGTCAGCGCCCGATCAGGCACCGGTGGTGTTCCGGCCGGCGGCGGGCAGCCGCACGTGCGCCGTCGCGCCGGGCAGCCGGCCCCGGATGTAGCCGGCCGCGGTGACGCCGAAGCAGGCCACGATCGCGGCGGCCGAGGCGGGATTGCGCTCGCGCGCCTCCCGGAGCACGCCCGCGGGGAGCACCTTCAGCGTGTAACTGCTCTCGGTGGACAGCGAGTCCCCGGTGCCGACGACCTTCGAGACGGCGGCCTTGGAGATGCCCTCGGCCCAGCCGCGGCGCAGCAGGTAGCGCCAGGAGACGCGGTCGTCGGAGACCCGGTGGTCGACCGCGGCCTTCGGCTCGAACAGGATTCGCGGGGTGCGGCCGTCGGCGGTGTAGGCCTGCCGGGCGCGGATGCAGAGCTCGGTCTCCTCGCAGCCCAGCGGGTTCTTGCCGATCCGGCCCATGTCCTCGGCGAACCCGCCGACCCGCTTGAACACCTCGGCCCGCAGCGACATGTTGCAGCCCATGAGGTTGCGCATCTCGGCCCGCTCGGTGGGCTGGCCGGTGTAGGTGCAGCCGACGACCCAGTCCAGCTCGCCGGTGGCGTCCGGATCGGCGGGCGCGGCGCCGGGCAGGGTGCGCGGGCGGCCGTCCGGCCAGCGCGGGTGGGCGATCCCGCCGACCCCGATGACGTCCGGATCGGCGTAGGGGGCGAGCAGCGCGCGGAGCCAGCCGGGGCGGGCGCTGGCGTCGTCGTCGAGGAACACGACGACCTCGCCGGAGGCCAGGTCGAGCGCGGTGTTGCGGGCGCCGGACAGGCCCTGCACCCGGTCGTTCGCGACGACGACGACCCCGAGCGGCCCGAACTCGCGCTCGGCGCGCTCGAACAACCGGTCGTTGTGGTCGACGACGACGATTGTCTCCAGCGGCGCGACGTCCTGGGCCAGCACCGACTCGACGGCCGACCGGATGTCGAACCAGCGCTTCTCGGTGTAGACACAGACGACGACGCTGGCGGTGGGCAGGTCGCTCACGACGTACTCGCTCCTCGTGCTGCTGGTTCCGCGGCGGGCCGCGCCGGCAGCGCTCTAGCGGGCGTACCCGGACGCCTTGCGGCGCTGCTCCATGCGACGGTGCTCCGCCATCAGGGTACGCAGCACCCGGGTGCCGTCCGCGAAGGTCCGCAGGTTCGTCTCGCCGAACATGCGCTCACGCTCGATCGACGGCACCTCGGTGATCTTCAGGTCGGCGGCGGCGACCCGGCAGTTGAGCACGGTCTCGATCTCGAAGCCGTCGCCCCAGAGCATCGAGCCGTCCTCCGGCTGCGGCGCGGCCGGGTCCGGGAGCTCGAGCTGCGGGAGCAGGTCGGCCCAGAAGGCGTTGTAGCCGTAGCAGAGGTCGGAGTAGCGGGTGCCGAACAGCCGGTTCGCGACGCCGTTCAGGCCGGCGTTGCCGGTCTTGCGCAGCAGCGTGATGTCGTCCGAGCCGCCGCCCTTGCAGAACCGGCTGCCCTTGGCGAAGTCGGCGCCGTTGACCAGCGCGTCGACGAAGCCGGGGATCTCGTTCGGGTCGGCCGAGCCGTCCGCGTCGAACATCACCAGGACGTCGCCGGTGGCGGCGGTGAAGCCGCAGGCCATCGCGTTGCCCTTGCCCTTGCGGGTCTGGGTGATCACCCGGGCCCAGGGCAGCGTGCGGCGGGCGACGGCGACCGTGTTGTCGGTCGAGTTGCCGTCGACGACGATCACCTCGTGCACCGCGGGGCGCACCGCGGCGATGGCCGGCAGCACGATCTCGAGGTTCCGCGCCTCGTTGCGGGTCGGGACGATGACCGAGACGGCCGGGTTCGCGCTGCGGCGCGGCGCGGGCCGGGGCCGCGGGCGCCGGAAGCCCTCGGGGCCCTCCGGCTGGAGGGGCTGGGCCGACTGGGTCGGCTGGGCCGCGCGGGCGGCACCGTTCGTCGGTCGGGCAGGACTCGCCGGGAGGGGCGTCTGTCCCGTGCCGGGGCCGGGCTGGCGCCCGGGTCGCGCGGGTGCGCTCGACTCGGGCGTGACGGCCGGGCGGGCGGGCGTAACGGCGCTCACACTTCCTCCATACAGGTCCGCTCTACTCGTTCAACGACGGTGTCACGGTCTGGTTGCGGTTCTCGTGTCGGGCAGCTTCTCGGACCCGACTGTGCAGACGTCCGGACCACCCGGGGGGTTGCCCCGGTCGGTTGATTCGTCCGTATCCGGCGTCCGGTTCGGTCCGCGCCCGGGACGCCGGTGGGGCCCGGGGGGACTGCTGCGCAGTCCTACGCATCCGGTCGCCGGTGGTGCCCGACAGGCTCTCACCATGTCGATCCGACGACGCCGGACGGACCCCCTCGGTGAGCTTCGTCCGCTCCTCGCACTGGCCAGGATGGACTGTGCTGCAAGGCTGTCCTCGCAGGTGGACGGGCTGGTGGAGGCCGCGGTGCGCCGGCCGGGCCGGGCCGGCGACGCCGGCTGGTGGGCGGCAGCGCTGGACCGGCCGGCCCGCGATCTCGCCGAGGGCTGGGTGCGCCGTGCGGGTCCGCCGATGCGCCGCGCGGGCGCGCCGCGGGCACTGGGACGTCCGGGGCAACGGGTGATGCACATCACTCACGCTGGGTCACCGATCTGCGGTCCGGTCCTGGTGTCGGCGGCGTCGGCGGCCCTCGATGCCGTGCCCGGGCACCGCCCGCCCCGATCCCGGCGGTCCGGCGCCCCGCTCCCCCGGCGGCCCGGCCCGTCGCGTGCCCGGCGATCCGGCCGGGCGGTGCGTCCCCGGCGGTCCGGCCCGGCCCGCCGCCCCCCGGGCTCGGGCGTGGCCGGTCTCCTCGTGTCCGGCGCCCTCCTCCCGGGAACGCTGCTGCCCGGAACCCTCCTGCCGGGAACGCTGCTGCCCGGCGCCCTGCTCTCCGGGCTGCTCGCCGCCGGACGGTTGTTGCCCACCGCCGGCCCCGGGCTGCTGCTCGTGTTGTCCGGGCTGGTGCTGCTCGGCGGCGCCGGCCTCGCCGCCCGGTCGCGCGCGGCCCGGGTCGCCCGCGACCGGGAGATCGCGCACCGGGTGCGTGCGGCGGTGCTCGCCGCCGCGGACCGGGAGCTGATCCGGCGGACCCTGGACGCCGAGCTCGTCGTCGGGGGACGGTCGGCGCCGTGGCACCGGACGCCGTCCGGCCCGGGGACACATCGTGCGGCCTGACCCGGCTGCGGCCGGACGCCCGGTCCCCGCGCCGGACCCGCGGACCGGTCCGGGCGGTGCCCGCTCCGTTCGCCCGAGGCGCCTGCCGTGCGGGCCGTCCGGGATCGCGGCCGGTGCGGCGGCCGCCCCGCCGTGGTGGAGCTCGGTTCAGGTCGCCCGGGCGCCGGTCCGGCCGGAGGCGGACACCGGCCCGGTCCCCGGCACCGCGGTACCGGTGAGCGGGCCCGCGGCGCACGACGCCGACCGGGACGGCCTGCCGGACACGCTGGTCGTCGACGGGCCCACCGGCACGTCGTTCTGGATCGACCTGGACCGCGACGGCCTGGCCGATCGCGTCGTCAGGCCGGGTCCGGCCGATCCGGCGGTCGGCCCGCCGGACGCGCTCACCGATCCCGGCGGGGACCGGTGACCCGGCTCAGTCCCCCGGCTGCTCGGACGGTGTCCGGGCCTCGCTCTCCGGGGCCGGCCCGCCGCCACCGCGCCGGAACCGGCCGGGGCCGCGGCGCTGCTCGGCGAGCTTCTGGTCGATCTCGGCGGACATGGCCTGCTGCCGGCGACGCTCCCGGATCCGCAGCAGCACCAGCATCGAGACGCCGTAGGCGATGCCGACCAGCAGCAGCACCACGCCGATCTTGAACGCCACGGTCTGGGCCGTGCCCGCATCGGCAGGCACGTCGATGACCGAGATCATCCCGAGCACGCCGAGCGTGAGCAGGTGGAACAGCACCACCAGCAGCCGGTTGATGGAGTGGGCGCTCTCCTTGTTCTGGAAGACGTCGTCCAGGAACGGTTGACCGGAGCGCAACAGGATCTGGCCGACACCGACCGTGATCAGAATGCCGATCACGACCAACGTCAGGTAACTGGCGGTTCCCTCCACAGTGGGCCCCTCCCCGTGCGTGAGCAGGGTCCGAGCCTACCCTGTGCGACCGCTCCGACGCGCTGTGCGCGCGGATGGTTCACCGGTTAGGACCGGTCGGTGATCAGCTTCCGGAGCCGGGCGTGCAGCTCCTCCGGCGAGACGCCGCCGGTGAGCGGTGCCCCGGTGAGGGTGCGCAGGTAGAGGCCGTCCCCCACGAGCTGCACCAGCCAGGCGAGGACCGGGTCCTCGATCTCCTCGCGGAGCGCGGCGAGACCGTCGGCGTCGACCGCGGCCAGTGCGTCCCGGGCCGGGGCGCCTGCGGTGCTGCCGTCGGCGATCCGCAGCGCGGCCAGGTAGGTGCGGGTCAGCCCGACCGGCGACTCGCCACCGGGCACCGAGGTGCGCAGGTAGTAGGCGACGGCGCCGTCCGGATCGGTCCGCATCCGCTCGGCGTCGCGCGCGCTGCGCTCGCGGAGCCGGTCGAGCAGCCCGCCGACCAGCGACTCCTTCGAGGAGAAGTGATAGAGCAGCCCACCCTTGGAGACCTCGGCACTCGCCGCGACGGCGTCCAGGGTGGCCCCGCCCGGCCCCTGCTCGATGAGCAGCGTCTCGTACGCGTCGAGCACCCGGTCGCGGGCCGGTGGTCCTGCGTTCCGCCGCTCCGCCATCCGCGAAGGCTACCCACGTGCCCGTCGGTGCTTCCGCTCACAGGGCGGCCCGGCGAGTGGACTGTACCGTCTGGACGGTATATGACTGTACCGTCTGGACGGTAAAGCCGTCGTGCGGCGTTCACGGAGGAGAAGACAGATGTCACGGCCCGAGGTCAGCACCGGCCCGGTCGAGCGCCCGGGGGCCCGCGCCTGGCTCGCGCTGGCCGTGCTGGTGATCCCGACCCTGCTGGTGTCGATCGACAACACGGTGCTCGGCGTGGCGCTGCCCGAGCTCAGCGCGGCGCTCAGCCCGGACGCGTCGACCCTGCTGTGGGTGGTCGACATCTACCCGCTGGTGCTGGCCGGGCTGCTGGTCACGATGGGCACCCTGGGCGACCGGATCGGCCGCCGCCGGCTGCTGATGATCGGCGTGGCCGGCTTCGGCGTGGTCTCGCTGGCCGCCGGGTTCGCGACGTCCGCCGGGCAGCTCGTCGCCGCCCGCGCGCTGCTCGGCGTGTTCGGCGCGATGCTGATGCCCTCGACGCTGGCGCTGCTGCGCACCGTGTTCGTCGACCGGGTGCACCGCCGCCTCGCGCTGGCCGTGTGGGCGACCGGCTTCGCCGCGGGTGCCGCGCTCGGCCCGATCGTCGGCGGACTGCTGCTCGAGCACTTCTGGTGGGGATCGATCTTCGTGATGAGCGTGCCGCCGATGGCGCTGCTGCTCGTCGTCGCGCCGTTCCTGCTGCCGGAGTCGCGGGAGCCGTCCCCGGGCCGGCTCGACCTGGTCGGCGTGCTGCTGTCGCTGCTCGCGATGGGCCCGCTGGTGCTGGCGGTCAAGCTGATCGGCTCGTCCGGGTTCGGCCCGGGCGCCGCGGCGTCGGTGCTGGTCGGGGCCGCGGCCGCGGTCGGGTTCGTGCTGCACTACCGGCGGCGCGTCCGGGCCGGGCTCGATCCGCTGATCGACCTGGAGCTGTTCGCCCGGCCGGTGCTCCGCTACAGCGCGCTGGCCAACGCGACGACCATGTTCGGCCTGACCGGGCTGCTGTTCTTCGCCGCGCAGTACCTCCAGCTGGTGCTCGGCTCGTCGCCGCTGGAGGCCGGGCTGCTCCTGCTGCCCAGCTTCCTGGTGACGATCGTGGCCGGACTCGCCGCGGCCCGGCTGGCCCGCCGGTTCACCCTGCACCAGCTGGTGTCGGTCGGGCTGGCGCTGGTGCTCGCGGGCTTCGCGGTCAGCCTGTTCCTGCAGGTCGACTCGGCGGTGCTGCTGCTGACCACGGCGGCGGTGCTGATCGGCGCCGGCATCGGGCTGTCCGAGACGGTCACCAACGACGCGATCCTCGCGGCCGCCCCGCCGGAGAAGGCGGGCGCCGCGTCCGCGGTCTCGGAGACGGCCTACGAGGTGGGCGCGGTGTTCGGCACCGCGGTCGTCGGCGGGGTGCTCTCCGCGGTGTACCGGGACGCGGTGGTGCTGCCCGGCGGCGCGCCCGCGGCGGCCGGCGAGACGCTCGGCAGCGCCGTCGAGGCCGCCCGGTCGCTGCCCGCGGGCCCGGCCGGCGAGCTGCTGGCGTCCGGCCGGGAGGCGTTCGTCGCGGGGGTCGACCTCGCGGCCGGGGTGGCCGCGGCGATCGTCGCGGTCGTCCTGGTGACGGCCGGGACCGGCCTGTGGCGGGCGCACCGGGCCGTGCTGGCCGCCGGCGCGTCCGGGATCCCGGAGCGGGCGCTGCAGCGTTCCGGTCGCTGACCGGGACCCCGGGGGTGCGGGCCGGATCCCCGGGGACCCCGCCGGCCCCGGGGGCCGCCGCCGGGGCGCCCCGGCGGCGTGCCGTCGACCGGCTGGTTGACTACACCGGGACAGCCGCCGACGCCGTGGGAGACATCCGTGCCGTACGAGGTGGTCAGTGCCTACACGCTGGTTCTGGGTGGGGGACACGAGGAGCCGGATACCGACGAGCGCGCGTCCGGGCCCGAGGTCTCGGTGCACACCACCGCCGAGGACGCCTGGCGGGCACTGGACGCCGGCGTCCGGCAGCGCTGCGGGATGCGGCCCCGGCCGCGGCGGAGCATCGACCCGGACGCGGTCGTCCGGCTGGCCGACGCCTGGCGGGCGGCCGACCCGGTGGCCCGCTACTGGAACATCACCGCGCACCGGCTGCCGATCATGGTCCCGGAGTTCGCGCGGACCCCGGCCGAGCCGGTCCGCACCCCTTCGGCACGCAGAATGCGTAACTACGTCGGATCAATACGTTGAATCGGACCGTTCCGACTGCGCGGATGTAGTTCGGCGAAGCCTGCTTGCGCATTTCCGCTCAATCGTCCTGTGATGTCGTCGAATCCGTCACCCGCATCGGGTTGCGTTCGTGTGACAAGCCCGTCACCAGGAAGGACGTCGGCGTCCACCGCGGCCTTCTGGATCGATTTACATGATCGGTGTTGTGCCTGACCTCTCAAGAGATGCCATGGGTAGGGGTCCATTCCGCGGGTAGCCTCGGTTTCCACCTTTTCCCGCACAGGCCCGTGCCGATGATCGGTACGGGCTCGTAAGACTTCCCCGGGCGGCGGGCCGGGGCCGGCGAGGAGAACAGGACGACATGACTGCAGCCACCGTTCCGGGAACCGACAAGGCACCGACCACCAACCAGGCCGTCGTGGCCTGGGTGCAGGAGATCGCCGAGCTTGCGTCACCGGACCGGGTCGTGTGGTGCGACGGGTCGGAGGAGGAGTGGACCCGGCTGACCGACCAGCTGGTCGAGGCGGGCACCCTGACCCGGCTGGAGAAGAAGCCGAACTCGTTCTACGCCGCGTCCGACCCCGACGACGTCGCCCGGGTCGAGGAGCGGACCTTCATCTGCAGCGAGACCGAGCGGGGCGCCGGGCCGACCAACAACTGGCAGCCGCCGGCCGAGATGAAGCAGACCATGACCGAGCTCTACCGGGGCTCGATGAAGGGCCGGACGCTCTACGTCGTCCCGTTCTGCATGGGGCCGATCGACTCGGACGACCCGAAGATCGGCGTCGAGATCACCGACTCCGAGTACGTCGTCATCTCGATGAAGATCATGACCCGGATGGGCGCGAGCGTCGTCCCGCTGCTCGACACCGCGGGCGACCGCTGGGTCAAGGCGCTGCACTCGATCGGTGCCCCGCTGGAGGAGGGCCAGGCCGACGTCGCCTGGCCGTGCAACGAGACCAAGTACATCAGCCACTTCCCGGAGACCTGGGAGATCTGGAGCTTCGGCTCCGGCTACGGCGGCAACGCGCTGCTCGGCAAGAAGTGCTACGCGCTGCGGATCGCCTCCTCGATGGCGCACGACGAGGGCTGGCTCGCCGAGCACATGCTGATCCTCAAGCTGATCAGCCCGGAGGACAAGGCGTACTACGTGGCCGCCGCGTTCCCGAGCGCCTGCGGCAAGACCAACCTCGCGATGCTGCAGCCGACCGTGCCGGGCTGGCGGGCCGAGACCGTCGGCGACGACATCGCCTGGATGCGCTTCGGTGCCGACGGCCGGCTCTACGCCATCAACCCGGAGTTCGGCTTCTTCGGCGTCGCGCCGGGCACCAACTGGAAGACCAACCCGAACGCGATGCGCACCATCGAGCAGGGCAACGCGCTGTTCACCAACGTCGCGCTGACCGACGACGGCGACATCTGGTGGGAGGGGCTGGAGGGCGACCCGCAGCACCTGACGGACTGGAAGGGCAACGACTGGACCCCGGAGTCCGGCACCGACGCCGCGCACCCGAACTCCCGCTACACCGTGCCGATCGAGCAGTGCCCGGTCGTCGCCCCGGAGTGGGACGACCCGCAGGGCGTCCCGATCTCGGCGATCCTCTTCGGCGGCCGCCGCAAGACGACGATCCCGCTGGTCACCGAGGCGCGCAGCTGGCAGCACGGCACCTTCATGGGCGCCACCATGTCGTCGGAGAAGACCGCGGCCGCGGCCGGCGGGCTCGGCCAGGTCCGGCGCGACCCGATGGCGATGCTGCCGTTCCTCGGCTATAACGTCGGCGACTACTTCGCGCACTGGGTGAACGTCGGCAAGGGCGCGGACGCGGACAAGCTGCCGAAGATCTTCTACGTCAACTGGTTCCGGCGCGGCGACGACGGCCGCTTCCTGTGGCCCGGCTTCGGTGAGAACAGCCGCGTCCTGAAGTGGTGCATCGAGCGGCTGGAGGGCAAGGCGGCCGCCGTCGAGACCCCGATCGGCTACGTGCCCACCACCGACCAGCTCGATCTCGACGGCGTCGACGCCGACCAGGCCGACGTCGCCGAGGCGCTGGCCGTCGACGTCGAGGAGTGGAAGGCCGAGATCCCGCTGATCGAGGAGTGGTTCGCCACCATCGGCGGCGACAACCTGCCGTCCTCGATCCGCGACGAGTTCGAGGCGCTCAAGCAGCGCCTGGGCCTCTGAGCATCCCCGACCGGGACCGAACCCCCGGCGGCCGTCCGGCCGCCGGGGGTTTCGTCACATTGGGCCCACGATCGGTGACGGAGAGAGATTTCACGCCGATGGAGCAGTGCTGGACGGCGCGTCGTCACCCAGTGTGGACCCCGGAGGTTGCGTGGATCGTGTCGCCGGGGAGTTCCGCCAGGTCGGAGCGCCGCGACGGCGCGCCGGGTAGCCTGCGACAGGACCGGCACGGGCGTGCCGCCGAGTCGTCGTGTGCCCGTTCGGGTTCCCGTCCGTCGCGGATCGTGATCGCGAACGGCGGTGGGCCGGACGGAGCAGGCGGGGAGGCGGAACGCCGGGCGCGCCACGGCGATACACACCGTGAGCGCCGTCCCCGGTACGGCGTTGCTGGTACGGCGGAGGTGTGAGCGAGATGCTGGATGTCCGGGTGTCCGAGGGCACGGACACGGAGGCGCTCGTCGCGTTCGTCGAACGGTTGGCGGGCAGCGGGCACGGTGGACCGGCGGTACGGGCGGCGACGACCCGGATCGTCGGCGACCTGCGCGCCGAGCGGGTGCCCGCGGGTCTGCGGATCCTCTCCGCCTCGCTGAACTCGCCGGTCCCGCCGCGGCCGCGGTCCGCGGGCGACGAGACCGAGACGCTGGCCGGCGTGCTCGGCGACGAACCGCTGGTCGTGCTGTCCGACACCGGGACCGACGAGCTGGCCCGGGCGCTCGCCGAGCTGGCCGACCAGGGCATGCGGATCCTGCTGACCGGCGCGGACACCGAGCGGCTCGGCGCGGTGCGCGCCGCGCTCCCGGCCGCACTCGGCGGGCGGATCGTGGACCGGCTGCCCGGGCTCTCCTCGATCGACCTGCGCCGGCTGCGCCGGCTGCTGGCGACGGTCGGCCGCGACCGGTCGGCCAGGGCGGACCAGGAGCTGCCCCCGGAGGGCGCGCTGCCGTCGCACGCCGAGGTGGCGGCCTGCTGCCGGCGGGCCGACCGGGTGGTCGACGGCACCGACGGCGACGGGAGCGGTGAGGCGCGGGTGCTCCCGGGCCTGCTGCGCGATCTCGACGCCGAGCGCCGCGCGGCCGTCACCCAGGTCGCCCGCTGCGTCGTCGGCTCGCTCGGCTCGCTGGCCGGCGAGCCGGACGCCGATCGGCTGCGCGACGTGGTCGGCCGGCTCGTGCACGGCGGGCTGCGCGCCGAGTTCGAGTCGCTGCAGGGGCTGGCCGCCCGCCAGCGCGACGACCGGGTGCGTTTCGCCGCCGGTCCGCCGGTGCAGGTGCTGGAGCCGCTGCCGGAGGGCGGCGACGACGTGATCCGGCACTACCTCGACTATCTCGACGGCGGCGGCCGCATCCGGTCCTACTTCCGGCCGCAGCCGCAGCGCGACGCCGAGCCGATGCTGGAGCGGTTCCGGGTGGCCGGCGGCGAGCCGTACACCTACGACCACGTGGCCGCGATCGTCAACCACCTCGACCTGGCCCGCCGGGACGACGAGATCGCCCGCCTGTGCTCGCTGCTCGGGCTGCCGATCCCCCGCTCGGCGTACGAGCTGCCGGAGCTGACCGACACCCTGGACCGGATCGCCGCGACCGCGCGGTCGGTCGGCGCGCTGCGCCACGACGTGCTGTTCCTGCAGCAGAACTCGCCGGTGTCGGTGCCCGACCTGGAGACCGCGGAGCGGGTCGGCCGGGCCATCGTCGACTACGACGAGCACGGCGACCCGGCTGAGGCGGTCGACGAGCTGGAGCGGTTCGCGCAGGCGTGCGAGGGGTCCGTGCCGTTCGGCGCGATGGCGCCGGAGCACGCCGCGGCGGTCGCCGCCGTCCGGGCCCACCACCCGGACGCCTACGCCGAGGCGCTCGGCGAGATCGGCCGGGCCCGCCGCGAGGTCGCCGACCGGCACGAGCTGGACACGCTGCTCGGCGAGCTCGCCGGGACCCACCGCGCCCTGGCGCTGGCCTGGGCCGCGCAGGCGGCGCGGGGCGCCCGCGGGTTCGGGCTCATCGCCGTCCCGTCCACCGACGACCTGCTCGCCGCGCTGCCGCCCGCCGACTCCACCGACGTCGTCGTGGTGCTGGGGACCGGATCGATGCAGGCCGACGGCCTGCTGCTCACCGCGGCCGCACCGCGGATGCTCGCCGTCGTCGGCGACGAGCCGCGGGCCGAGTCCTCCGGGACCACCCTGCTGGAGGTGCTGAACCAGGCGTCGGCCCGGTTCCTGCGCGGCACCGGGATGGCGGAGCCGGCCGGCCCCGCCCCGGACGAGCACGCGGCGGTGCCTGCGGTGCCGCCTGCCTCGTCGGTGCCCGAGCAGTCCGGCCCGGCCGACGAGCGGTCCGGGCCCGAGGTGCCCGCGCCGCGTTCGGCGTCGGCCGGTCACGACCAGCGGCCGTCCGCGCCGTCGGCGATGGCCCCGGCGGCCCGCCCGGCGGGCGACGAGCGCTAGCGGCTCAGCTCGACCCGACCGCGCGGATCCCGTCCGCGACCCGGTCGAGCAGCACGAACGGGTCGTCGGCCGGGGGCTGCGCGCGCTCCCACCGCTCCCCGGACGCCGGATCGGCGGGCAGGTAGAGCGTCCACCGGCCGGGCTCCGGGTCGTCGGCCCGCAGCCGGGCCAGCGACGTCGACGACCAGGCCGCGCCCAGCTCGGGGAACGCGGGTGGCCTGCGGTCGAGGATCGTGACGGTGCCGCCGGCGGTGGTGTAACCGATCCGGCGGCGTTCGCGCTGCGGCTCGGGGACGAGCCCCGCACACCACGCCGCGAGCTGCTCGCGCACCTGCTCCGGGACTCCCATGCGGGCACATGGTCCCCGATCCGGATCCGTCCGGAAAGTCCCTCCCGGTCACGGGGCCGGTCACCGGGGATCGCCACCGCCGACGGGCACTCGCCCGCCTGCGATCGCGACACCCGGCTGCACCGCCCGCGCCGGGTAGCGTCGCCGGTCATGGCACAGCAGCACGAGGTCAGCCGGTTCGGACACGTCGATCCCGACGGGCTCCCGCCGGACCTGGCCGAGCGGACCGGCGCGATCGCCGAGAAGTCGGGCTTCGTCCCGAACGTGTTCCGGGCACTCGGCAGGCGGCCCGCCGAGCTGCGCGCGTTCCTGGACTACCACGACGCCCTGATGGAGCCCGCCCCCGACGCGGGCGGGCTGTCGAAGGCGGAGCGCGAGCTCGTCGTCGTCGCCACCTCGGGGGCGAACAGCTGCACCTACTGCGTGGTCGCGCACGGGGCGATCCTGCGCATCCGGTACCGGGACCCGGAGATCGCGGACCGGGTCGCGACCAACCCGTACGCGGTGGAGCTGTCCGACCGCGAGAGGGCGATCGTCGACCTGGCACTGCTGGTCGCCCGCCGGTCGGAGTCGCTCACCGAGTCCGATCTCGACGCCGCCCGCGCCGCCGGTCTGACCGACGACGAGATCTGGGACGTCGGTGCCATCACCGCGCTGTTCGCCATGTCGAACCGGCTCGCGCACCTGACCGCGCTGCGCCCCAACCCGGAGTTCTTCCTGCTGGGACGGGTGCCGCGCGGCTGAGGGGGGAACTTCCTGCCCGCAGCGCCGCGTTCCCCTACCGTGGGCTCGACAGCCCGCGGCACGCCGAGTTGCCGCGACCCGTCACGGAGGTCCGTCACGATGTCCCTGTTCCGACGACTCGTCGTCCTGGCCGGCGCGGCCGAGGCCGCCCGCCGCTACGCCCGCTCCAACCCGGACAAGGCCGGGAAGGCGCTGGACTCGGCCGCCCAGTTCGTCGACAAGCAGACCGGCGGCAAGTACACCAACCAGATCGCCGGCGTCGCACGCAAGGCGAAGGACGCCGCAGGCATCCCGCAGCCCGGCTACGGCTACGGGACGCCCGGCACCACCCCGCCCGCGCCGCCCGCGCCGGGCAACGGGCAGCAGCCCGGCGGCGCTCAGCAGCCGCCCGCGTTCCCGCCGCCGAACCCGGGCAACCAACAGGGTGCCTGAGTCCGCCCGCGACCGGCCCCGGCACCGTGACGGTGCCGGGGCCGTCGCATGTGGACACCCGGTGGGCCGCGCCGCACGAGCTGTCCCGGCGCCCGATCCCGTGCCAGGATCGGGGACGACACAGGAGCGTCCCTGACCCGCCCACCCGTGCGGGTCACGGCGCCGACACCGCCGGCCGGTCACCCCGGCCCGGCGACACCGAGGAGGTACGCCGTGGAGGAACCGCAGGCGTGGGTACCGGGGGATCCGCGGTCGCGGCCCAGCCGCGAGCAGGTCGTCGCCGGGCTGAAGGGGGTCGACGAGGGCGGGGTCGAGCTCGTCCAGCTGCTGACGCCCGAGGGCGAGCGGGTGTACCACGAGCACTTCGACCGCTACACCGCCGACGTGACCCTGGACGACCTCATGTCGCTCTACCGGGACCTGGTGCTGGTCCGCCGCGCCGACCGCGAGGGGAACTCGCTGCAGCGGCACGGCGAGCTCGGGATCTGGGTGCCGCTGCTCGGCCAGGAGGCCGCGCAGGTCGGGTCCGGCCGGGCGCTGCGCCCGACCGACATGTGCTTCCCCAGCTACCGCGAGCACGGCGTCGCGTGGACCCGCGGGATCGACCCGACCGAGCTGCTCGGCATCTTCCGCGGCACCGACCACGGCGGCTGGGACTTCACCGGCCGCAGGTTCCACCCGTACACCATCGTGATCGGCAACCAGTGCCTGAACGCGGCCGGCTACGCGATGGGCCAGCGCTTCGAGGGCAGGGTCGGCGACCCGGACACCGGCGAGGCGACGATCTGCTACTTCGGCGACGGCGCCACCAGCCAGGGCGACGTGCACGAGGGCTTCGTCTGGGCCGCCGCCTACGACGCGCCGCTGGTCTTCTTCTGCCAGAACAACCAGTGGGCGATCTCGGTCCCGCTGGAGCGCCAGACCCGGGTGCCGCTCTACCAGCGCGCCCGCGGCTACGGCTTCCCCGGCGTCCGGGTGGACGGCAACGACGTCCTCGCCTGCCTCGCCGTCAGCCGCTGGGCGCTCGACGAGTGCCGCACCGGCAACGGGCCGGTCCTGATCGAGGCGTTCACCTACCGGATGGACTCGCACACCACCTCCGACGACGCCACCCGCTACCGGCTGGCCGACGAGGTCGAGCTGTGGAAGCTGAAGGACCCGATCGAGCGGGTCCGGGTGCACCTGGCCCGCCGGCACGGCGTCGAACAGGAGTTCTTCGAGGCCGTCGACGCCGAGGCGAACGAGCTGGGCGAGCGGCTCCGCGCGTTCTGCCGGGCGATGCCGCAGCCGGGCCCGGAGCGGATGTTCTCCGAGGTCTACGCCGAGGCGTCCCCGCAGGTCGACGCGCAGCGCGCGGAGTACCTCGCCTACCACGCCTCCTTCACCGGCGAGGGGGAGCAGGCATGAGCACCACCACGATGGCGAAGGCCCTCAACGACGGGCTGCGCGCCGCGATGGAGCGCGACCCCAAGGTCCTGATCATGGGTGAGGACGTCGGCAGGCTCGGCGGCGTCTTCCGGATCACCGACGGGCTGCAGAAGGACTTCGGCGAGCAGCGCGTGCTGGACACCCCGCTGTCCGAGTCCGGCATCATCGGCGCCGCGATCGGGCTCGCCGTGCGCGGCTTCCGGCCGGTCTGCGAGATCCAGTTCGACGGTTTCGTCTTCCCCGGCTACGACCAGATCGTCTCCCAGCTCGCCAAGCTGCGGTACCGAACCCAGGGCACGGTGCCGGTGCCGGTCGTCGTCCGGATCCCGTTCGGCGGCGGGATCGGCGCAGTCGAGCACCACTCGGAGTCGCCGGAGTCGCTGTTCGCGCACGTCGCGGGCCTGAAGGTGGTCGCCTGCGCCACCCCGGCCGACGCGCACTGGATGATCCAGCAGGCGATCGCGGGCGACGATCCGGTGATCTTCTTCGAGCCGAAGCGGCGGTACTGGGAGAAGGGGACGGTCGATCCGGACCTCTCCGCGGCCCCGCCGCTGCACTCGTCGCGGGTGGTCCGCCCCGGCTCGACGCTCACCGTCGCCACCTACGGACCGATGGTGAAGACCTGCCTGGAGGCCGCGACCGCGGCCGCCGAGGACGGCCAGGACCTGGAGGTGATCGACCTGCGCACGCTGTCCCCGCTCGACCTGGGGCCGGTCGTCGAGTCGGTGCGGCGCACCGGGCGGCTGGTCGTGGTGTCCGAGGCACCGTCCGAGTCCTCGATCACCTCCGAGGTCGCCGCCCGGATCCAGCAGGAGTGCTTCTTCTCGCTGGAGGCCCCGGTGTTGCGGGTGACGGGCTTCGACACCCCCTACCCGCCGTCCCGGCTGGAGGACGACTACCTCCCCGACCTGGACCGGGTGCTGGACGCCGTCGACCGTTCGCTGGCCTGGTGAGGGACCCCGATGACGCGTGAGCTGTTCAACCTGCCCGACGTGGGCGAGGGACTGACCGAGGCCGAGATCGTCACCTGGCGGGTCGCTCCGGGCGACACGATCCAGGTCAACGACGTGATCGTCGAGATCGAGACGGCGAAGGCGGCCGTGGAGCTGCCCTCGCCGTGGGCGGGCACGGTCGGCGAGCTGCTGGCCGAGCCGGGCGCGACGATCGAGGTCGGGACGCCGATCATCGCCATCGACACCCCCGGTTCCGGTTCCGGCGGGGCCGCCGAGGAGGAGGCCGGCGCGAAGATCGGTGAGGCGGGCAAGGACGGCCGGATCGCCACGCTGGTCGGGTACGGCCCGCGGCAGGGTTCGGTGCGTCGCCGGCCACGGCGCGCGCCGGGTGTTTCCGGCGCTCCCGGTGCGACCGCCGCTGCGCCTGCCGGTGCGCCGGGATCGCCCGCGCCCGCCGGGAAGCCGGGGTCGCCCGCGTCCGCGCAGCCGGACGTCCCGGCCGGGGTGGCCGCGGCCGCCGCGGTGGGGCCCGGTGAGGCGGCGGACGTCCGCGCCGAGGTGCCCGGTGCGGGCCCGGTCGGTGTGGCCGCACCCGGGGCCCACGGCACCGCCCCCGACACCGCCGGCCTGTTCGATGAGTCCGGCCCGGCCGAGCCGGTCGGCACCGGCACCGGTACCAGCAGTGCGGTCGGCACCGGCACCGGCGCCGGCAGTGCGCCCGGCACCGGCACCGGTACCGGCAGTGCGGTCGGCGCTGCGGGCCCGGTCGCGGCGCTCGTGCCGCTGGCACCCCCACCGGTCCGGCTGCTCGCCCGGGAGCTGGGCGTCGACCTGCGCGCGGTGACCGGGACCGGCCCGCACGGCCGGATCACCCGCGACGACGTGCACGCCGCCGCGGCCGGATCAGCCGCCCCGGCGGAATCCGGAAGCCCGGCGGAATCCGGAGCCCCGGCCGCGAGCCCGGTCGCCGCCGGAGGCCCGGCCGCGTCCGCGGCGCCGGGCGTGGGAGCCGCCCCGGGCGCCGCAACCGCCGCCCCGGGCGCCGCGACCGCCGCCCCGGCCGCCGCCGTCCCGGCGGCCGGGCCCGGACCCGCCGCAGCACCCGCGCCCGCGGCCGCGCAGGCCCCGGCCGGCGACCGGCGGGAGCCCATCCGCGGCGTCCGGAAGGCCACCGCCGCCGCGATGGTCGCCAGCGCCTTCACCGCACCGCACGTCACCGAGTTCCTCAGCGTCGACGTCACCGGCATGATGGCGCTGCGCGACCGGCTCCGCGGATCGCGCGAGTTCGCCGGGGTGAAGCTGACCCCGCTCGCGTTCGTCGCGAAGGCGGCCTGTCTCGCCGCCGCCCGCACCCCCGCGGTCAACGCGACCTGGGACGAGCGGGCCGGCGAGATCGTCTACTACGAGCGGGTGCAGCTCGGGATCGCCGCCGCGACCCCGCGCGGCCTGCTGGTGCCGAAGATCCGCGACGCCGACCGGCTCGCGCTGCGCCCGATGGCGGAGGCGCTGACCGAGCTCACCGAGACCGCCCGGGCCGGCCGGACCGCACCCGCCGACCTGGTCGGCGGCACGTTCACGATCACCAACGTCGGCGTGCTCGGCGTCGACACCGGCACCCCGATCCTGAACCCGGGCGAGTCCGCCATCCTGGCCGTCGGCTCCATCAAGCAGGCGCCCTGGGTGGTCGACGGCGAGCTCGCCGTGCGCACCGTCTGCCAGCTCGCGCTGTCGTTCGACCACCGGATCGTCGACGGCGCCGAGGGCTCCCGGTTCCTCGCCGACGTCGGTGCCCTGCTGGAGGATCCGGGGGTCGCGCTCACCTGGTAGGAGCCGCCGATCGGGGCGGATTCGGACGGATCGGGAGCAGAACGGCGCCGTCGCGCGTTACCAGGACATGCCGTTCGTGCTGCTCTACATCGTGCTCGAGGTGCTGGCGATCGTCGCGCTGGCGTCCTGGATCGGTGCGGGCTGGACCATGCTGGTGCTGCTCGCCGGGTCCGTGCTGGGCCTGCTCCTCGCCCGCCGCGAGGGGATCCGCGCCGCGCGGGCGCTCGGCGCCGCCGTGCAGCGCGGGAAGCTCGCGCACGAGGAGGCCACCGACAGCCTGCTGATCGCGATCGGCGGCGTGCTGCTGTTCCTGCCCGGCCTGATCACCGACCTGCTCGGGCTGGCGCTGGTGTTCCCGCCGACCCGCGCGCTCGCCCGCCGGCGGATGGTCCACGCGGCGGAGCGCGCGGCACCGGGCCTGCGCACCGCACGGATCCGCTACGGCGCGACCGTGGTCGACGGCGAGACGGTGAGCGAGCCGCGGCCGTACCGGCCGACCGGGCAGCCGACGATCACCGGTCCCGCGGCCGGCGGCGGACCGGTGGTCGAGGGCGAGATCGTCGACGACCACCGGCGTGACTGACCGGCGCGACCGACCGGCGGGACTGATCGGCGCGACCGATCGGCGGGACTGATCGGCGTGACCGACCGGATCGGCGGGGCGCCGTCGGGCACCCCGCCGCGCTCACCAGCCGGGCCGGGTGCCGGCGAGCAGATTTCGCAGGCTCTCCAGCCGGCGACGACGCTGCGTATTCGGGCGCATCCGCAACGTCGAGTGGTGCGTCTCGGCGGCACGGTGCCGTCCACGACGTCGGGTCACGGCGCTTCCTTCCGGGGGCGGGAACGGGTGCGACATGGTGTTCGGTCACCATATTCGCTGGTCGCGGCCGGTTCCGGAAGGTCGGCCGGCCGAGGCCACCGGATCGTGACTACAGCAGTGTGATTCAGGTCCCCGCGTCTCACGGACGGTCGGCGCGGTGTCGACCGGGCGACGCCGGACCAGTGGCGACACCCGACCGATCTCACTCTCGGTGATGGGCGGTCCGTCGTGCCGGACGGGCCGGGCACCTGGTCGTCGGCCCGGAGGAGCGGATGAACACCGCCGCGGCCCGAGCCGCGCCGCTCAGCGGGAGCCGCCGTCCAGCCGCAGCACGGCCCCGGTGCAGTACGACGACGCCCGCGATGCCAGGTAGAGCGCCGCACCGGCGATCTCGCCCGGCTCCCCGGCCCGTCCGAGCGCGATGGTCTCGGCCGCCT
Source organism: Pseudonocardia sp. DxW (assembly GCF_058448985.1). Classification (NCBI taxonomy): domain Bacteria; kingdom Bacillati; phylum Actinomycetota; class Actinomycetes; order Pseudonocardiales; family Pseudonocardiaceae; genus Pseudonocardia; species Pseudonocardia sp. DxW. Next base: position 291,444 of record NZ_JBZFLK010000004.1, read on the forward strand.
GCGCGGCGAAGGCATCGAGGTCCCACGCGCGCGAGATGTCGGTGAGGAACGGGCCGGCCTGGATCGCGTTCACCCGCACGGTGCGGCCGAAGGTGTGCGCGAAACCGACGGTCAGGCTGTTCAGCCCGGCCTTCGCCGCGGCGTAGGGCAGCTCGTGCGCGGTCGGCCGGGTGGCGGCGATCGAGCTGACGTTGATGATCGAGCCGCCGCCGTGCGCGGCCATCCGGGCGCCGATCACCGCGGTCAGCCGGAACGGTCCCTTCAGGTTGACCGCGAGCACCTTGTCGTAGAGCGCCTCGGACACGTCCTCCGGGGAGTCGTAGAGCGGCGACATCCCGGCGTTGTTGACCAGCACGTCGATCCGGCCGAACTCGGCGTATGCGCGTTCCACCAGGTGGTCGCAGTCGGCCCAGTCGCCGACGTGGCACGGCACCCCGATCGCGCGGACGCCGTGCCCGGCCGCGATCTCGGCCGCCGCCCGCTCGCAGGCGTCCGGCTTGCGGCCGGCGAGCACGAGATCGGCGCCGTGCGCGGCGAACGTCTCGGCCATGACACGGCCCAGCCCGCGGCTGCCGCCGGTCACCAGCGCGACGGAGCCGGACAGGTCGAACATCGGAGCGGACACGGGATCTCCCGGGGCTCGTCGGGTCGGACGGGGATCGGAGCGGCGCGGCGGCCGGCCGGCGCAGCCGCGCCGCGTCGACGTGCCGGCGGTCCCCGGTCTCGGGCGGCCCGGCGCGTGTCCCCCTCCGGAACGACGCCCAGTGTGGAGCAGGCGGGCCCGCGGGCCCGGCACCGAACCCGGGAATCGGCCCGGAGATCCCACATCTGCGGTACACCGACGGCGTCGGGCCCGGGGCGATGACGAACGCGCGCCGCTGGGCCGGGCGGGTGATCGGCGCCGACACGCCGGGGCGGCGATACCGCCGTCTACGGAATCCGGAAGATCGGCGGATACCGTCGGATCATGGACCCGGTGCGCAACCCGTTCGCCCCCGGCGCCGGGCAGCGCCCGCCCGAGCTGGCCGGCCGGGACCGCGAGGTGGACGCCTTCGAGATCGTCCTGGAGCGGGTCGCCCGGGGCCGGCCGGAGCGCAGCCTGGTGCTCACCGGCCTGCGCGGGGTCGGCAAGACGGTGCTGCTCGGCGAGCTGCGCTCGATGGCGATGCACGCCGGCTGGGGGGCGGGGAAGATCGAGGCGCGGCCGGAGGCCGATCTGCGCCGCCCGCTGTCGGCGGCGCTGCACCGCGCCATCCGCGATCTCGCCGTCCGGCACCGCGCCCCGGAGCGGATCGACGAGGTGCTCGGCGTGCTCAAGGCGTTCGCGCTGCGGTCGTCGCCGGAGGGCACCAAGCTGCGCGACCGCTGGCAGCCGGGTATCGACGTGCCGGTCCGCAACGGCCGGGCCGACTCCGGTGACATCGAGATCGACCTGGTCGAGCTGTTCACCGAGGTGGCCGAGCTGGCGCAGGACGTCGGGTCGGGCATCGCGCTGCTGATCGACGAGATGCAGGACCTGCGCGCCGAGGACGTGTCCGCGCTCTGCGCGGCCTGTCACGAGCTGTCCCAGTCCCGGGTGCCGCTGGTCGTGGTCGGGGCCGGGCTGCCGCACCTGCCCGCGGTGCTGTCGGCGTCGAAGTCGTACTCGGAGCGGCTGTTCAAGTACTCGCGGATCGATCGGCTGGACCGCTCGGACGCCGACTTCGCGCTGCTCGCGCCGGCCGAGCGGGAGGACGCGACGTTCGACCGTGAGGCGCTCGACGACCTGTACCGGCGCTCCGGCGGCTACCCCTACTTCGTCCAGGCGTACGGCAAGGCGGCCTGGGACGCCGCGCCGACCAGCCCGATCGGGGTGCGCGACGTCGCCATGGCCGCACCGGAGGCGGAGGCCGAGCTGGCCGTCGGGTTCTTCGGCTCCCGGTTCGAGCGGGCCACCCCCGCTGAGCGGGAGTACCTGCGTGCGATGGCCGAGCTGACCGACGGCGAGGACCTGCCGGTCGAGACCGCGGCCGTCGCGAAGCACCTGGAGCGGCGGGCGTCGTCCCTGTCGCCGGCCCGGGACAGCCTGATGAAGAAGGGTCTGGTGTTCTCGGCGCAGCGCGGCCAGATCGCCTTCACCGTCCCGCACTTCGGGCGATATCTGCTCGCGAACACATGAGCACTCACCCGTCCGAGTGAAATGAAGTTGCGCCGTAACGCTTCGCCGGTAGGGGACGACATCCCTGGTGAGCCCCGCGGTGCCACCGGACCCCCGACTCGGTCGCACCGCGGGGCGTTCCACGGCCGGGGCCTTCCCCGCGCGCCCGGGCGCTGCCGGGGGCGCCCCGCGCGGCCCGTAGCATCTGCCGGGTGGCCGAGCCCAAACTCGAGATCCAGATGCTTCATGACCGCGTCATGATCAAGGCGATCGAGGGTGCCGGTGAGCGACGGAGCTCGGCCGGAATCGTGATCCCGGCAACCGCACAGGTCGCCAAGCGTCTGGTCTGGGGAGAGGTGGTCGGGGTGGGGCAGCACGTCCGCACGGTGAAGGCCGGCGATCGTGTCCTCCTCGCCGCCGACGACCAGTACGAGGTCGAGATCGGCGGGATCGCCCATCTGGTGATGCGCGAGCGGGACCTGCACGCGGTGGCCAGCGAGGCCGCCCAGTACGGGACCGGTCTCTACCTCTGACCCCTGGTTCCGCGGGCCCGCGCGGGTGCGGAACTGCAGGAACCACGGCAGTGCGGAAAGGAAGTCCGACGTCATGCCCGAGCGTCAGTCCCCGTCCGGTGAGGCCACCGAGCAGCCGGTGACGTCCTCACCGGATCCGGCGACGGGACCTGGTGACGAGGCCGGAGGGGGTCCTGCGACCACGGAGTCGTCCGGCCGGCCGGTGATGCCGGCCCGCCGCCCCTCCCCCCGGCCCGTCCCCGCACCGCAGGCCGACGGAACCGCCCCGGCGGCCGGACGGCCGTCACCGGTCCCGCGCCCCGCGGACCCGGCCGAGGCCGCCGAGCAGGCGCCCGCCGAGTCCGCCGCGGCCCGGTCTGTCGCCGGTCAGGCCGCCGACCCGCAGTCCGAGCCGGACGGCCGTTCCGGCGCCGGAGCGGTTCCGGCCGCCGGGGGCGCGGCCACCGGATCTCCGCGTCCGTCGCCCGCGCCGCGTTCCGGCGGGGCGCCGGGTGCCGGGCAGCCACCGGGCCCCGGGCAGCAGGGTTCCGGGCAGCAGGGTTCCGGGCAGCAGGGTTCCGGGCAGCAGGGCGCCGGTCAGCCGGGTTCCGGGCAGCCGGGCGCCGGGCAGCCGGGTGTTGGGCAGCAGGGTTCCGGTCAGCAGGGCGCCGGGCAGGTCGGCGCGGCTCAGCAGGGTTCCGGACAGCAGGTTTCCGGGCAGCCGGGCGCGGCCCAGCAGGGTGCGGCGCAGGCCCACCAGGGTGCGGCCCAGCCGCAGGCCGCTCCCCAGGGCCAGGCCGGTGCGGCCGCCGCCGGATCGGCTGCGGCGCCGACCACCCCGACGCCGGCCGGTGCCGGCCGGCCGGGCAACGGCCCCCAGGCGGGCTCCACTCCCCCGGCCGAGGCCGGCCGGGCCGACGCACGACCCGAGAGCCGACCCGACGGCCGGCTCGAGAGCCGCCCCGACGGCGCCACCCGCCCCGGACCCGGCCCCCGGCCCGCCGCCGCGGCCGCCGGAGCCGCCGCCGCGGCCGGAGCCACCGCGGCCGGAACCGGTGCCGCCGGAACCGGTGCCGCCGGAACCGGTGCCGCCGGAACCGGTGCCGCCGGGACCGGCGGAGCCGGCGGTGCTGCCGGTGTCGGCGGACCTGCCGGTGCTGCCGGTGCCGGTGGGGCCCAGCAGGCCCCCGGCGACACCGCCGAGCCCGCCGCTCCCGTGCAGCCGGACTCGCCGACCGTCCCCGCCCCCACCCCGCAGTCCGCGGGCGCCCCGACCGTCGAACACCCGCCCGCCCCGACGAGCACCGACCAGGACACCGTCCGGGTCGCGCCGGTGAGCGAGCAGCAGACCCACGTGCTGCCCCGGGTGACGCCCGCGTCGGCGCAGGCCGAGGACGGTTCGGCGGCCCGGACCGAGCAGATCCGCACCGGCGGCGCCGCGGCCTTCGGTGGCGGCACGGCCGCGACCGGTCCGGGTGGCCCCGGCGGGCCCGGTGGGCCGGGCGGGCCCGGTTCCGACGCCGCCGGTTCCGGCGACGGTGACGGTGAGGGCCGCTCCGGCAGCCGCCGCCCGAAGGCGCTGATCGTCGCGGCCGTCGCGCTCGGCCTGCTGGCCGTCGGGTACCTCGGTGATCTCGCGCTGTCCTCGGGCAGCGTCCCGCGCGGCGTCGTCGTCGCCGGGCAGGAGATCGGTGGCATGTCCCGCTCGGCCGCGACCGAGAAGCTGCAGGCCGCGATCGAGCCGCGGTCCACGGCACCGGTCCCGGTGCAGGCCGGTGAGATCCAGAGCGAGATCGACCCGCGGTCCGCCGGCCTGCGGGTGGACTACGAGCGCACCCTCGACGAGGCCGGTGAGCAGCCGCTCAACCCGTTCACCCGGATCGCGTCGTTCTTCGGGAACCGGGACGTTCCGGTCGTCAACACCACCGACGACCGGGCGGTCCGCACCGCGCTCGAGCAGATGGCGCCACTGGTGATGAAGGAGCCGACCGAGGGCTCGGTCCGGTTCGACGGGCTGGAGCCGCAGCCGGTCGAGCCCGAGCCCGGCCAGGAGCTCGACGTCGACGCGGCCGTCGGTGTGGTCGAGCAGCGCTGGGCGGACGGCGAGCCGGTGCAGCTGCCGCTGATCATCGAGCAGCCCGTCACCACGCCCGCCGACGTGCAGCAGGCGATCGAGGAGGTCGCCCGCCCCGCCGTCTCGGGTCCGCTGACCGTCACCGGCGAGGGCGCCAACGCGACCATCCCCCCGGAGCAGATCGCGAGCTCGCTGAGCTTCACCGCGGACCCGGAGGGCGCCGCCAAGCTCAAGCCGGTGATCGCGACCAAGACCCTGGAGGACGCGGCCGCACCGCAGCTGGCCGAGACCGAGCGGCCGGGTGTCGACGCCGAGCTGGACTTCGCGTCCACCCCGCCGCGGGTGGTCCCCTCGGAGGACGGCCGCGGGGTCGACTACGAGGCGACCTTCGCCAACGTCCTGCCGGTGCTCACCGGCGAGGGCCCGCGCGAGGTGCCCGCGGTGTACGCCGAGCAGCCCGCCGAGATCACCACCGCGGACCTGGAGTCCCTGGGCAACGCGGTCGAGATCAGCACCTTCACCACCGGCGGATTCGCGGCCGACTCGGGGCAGAACATCCGGCGCGCCGCCGAGGCGGTGGACGGCCAGATCGTCGCACCGGGCGAGACGTTCAGCCTCAACGCGGTCACCCTGCCGCGCAACGAGGCCAACGGCTACGTCGAGGCGGGCGTGATCGAGGACGGGCACCCCGCGCGCGGCGTCGGCGGCGGTGTCTCCCAGCTCGCGACGACGCTGTACAACGCGTCGTACTTCGCCGGGATGACCGACATCGAGCACAAGGAGCACAGCTACTACATCAGCCGGTACCCGGTGGCCCGCGAGGCGACGGTGTTCAACAACCTGATCGACGTCAAGTTCCGCAACGACGGGCCGACGGCCGTGCTGATCAGGACCAACTGGACGCCCAGCAACGTCACGGTGACCTTCTTCGGCCAGAAGATGTGGGAGGTCGAGTCGGCGACCGGTCCGCGGACCAACCCGACCGAGCCGCAGGTCGTCGACATCCCGGCGGGCGAGGCGTGCAGCCCGAGCAACGGTGCGCCCGGCTTCACCGCCACCGACACCCGGACGATGCGCAACGTGCAGACCGGTGAGACGCAGTCGGAGACGCGGACGGTGAGGTACAACCCTCAGCCGATCGTGCGCTGCGGCGGCTGATCCGGTGATCCCTCGGTCTGGATGCTGACGAGAGGTCCGTCACATTCGTACCCTGATCCCTCGGCCGACGGCGGAGCGAGGGATCGGGGTTACCGGATGCGCATCGGGGACATTCTCAGGACCAAGGGCAGCACGGTCACGACCGTGGCGCCGGACGCGCCGGTGACGGAGGTGCTGCGCTGCATCGCCGAGCAGAACGTCGGCGCCCTGCCCGTGGTCGACGCCGGCCGCCTGGTCGGCATCGTGTCCGAGCGCGACGTCGTCCGCCGGCTGCACCAGCGGGGCAGCGGACTGCTCGACGCCCGGGTGTCCGACGTGATGACCGCGGACGTGGTGACCTGCGGCCCGGACGACGGCGTCGGGGACCTCGGGCGGGTCATGACCGACCGCCGGATCCGGCATCTCCCGGTGGTCGTCGACGGTGAGCTCACCGGGATCGTCTCGATCGGTGACCTGGTGAAGGCACGGATCGACATGCTCGAACAGGAGCGTGAGCAGCTGGAGAGCTACATCGCCCAGTAGCGTGGGGCGCGGCGCCACGAGCGCGCCGATGATCTCCGGCGCCGGCCGCACCGCCGGACATGAGCGGGCCCCGGGCGGGGAGTCCGCGCCCGGGGCCCGTCTCATCGGCGGGGCCGGATCAGAACGCGGCCTCGTCCAGCTCCATCAGCGCGTTGTCCGCGTTGTCGATGATCGCCTTCTCCGAGGTCAGGCGGGGCAGTACGGTCTTGGCGAAGAACGATGCGACGCCGACCTTGCCCTCGTAGAACGCCCGGTCCCGGGCCGGTGTGCCGTCCGTGCCCAGCGCGTCCAGGGCGACCGTCGCCTGCCGGAGCAGCAGCCAGCCGACGAGCAGGTCACCGACCGCCATCAGCAGCCGCACCGTGTGCTGGCCGACCTTGTACAGGTTCGTGACGTCCTCGGCGGAGGCGTACAGGTGCCCGGTCAGCGAGCCGAGCATGCCCTGGACGTCGGTGAGCGCGGTGCGCAGCAGCTCGCGCTCCTCCTTGAGCCTGCCGTTGCCCGCGTCGGAGTCGATGAACGCGGACACCTCCCCCGCGACGTGCGCCAGCGCCTGGCCGTTGTCCCGCACGATCTTGCGGAACAGGAAGTCCAGCGACTGGATCGCGGTGGTGCCCTCGTACAGCGAGTCGATCTTGGCGTCCCGGATGTACTGCTCGATCGCGTAGTCCTGCAGGAAGCCGGAGCCGCCGAGGGTCTGCAGCGACTGGACGAGCTGCTCGGTGGCCCGCTCCGAGCCGACCCCCTTGACGATCGGCAGCAGCAGGTCGTTGACCTTCTCCGCCAGCTCCGTGCTGATCCCTCCGCCGGTACCGCCCTCGTCGCCGAGCCGGATCCGGTCCTGGAACGTCGCGGTGTAGGTGTAGACGGCGCGCAGCCCCTCGGCGTACGCCTTCTGCAGCATCAGGCTGCGCCGGACGTCGGGGTGGTGGGTGATCGTCACCCGCGGCGCGGTCTTGTCCGTCATCCGGGTCAGGTCGGCGCCCTGCACCCGCTCCTTGGCGAAGTCCAGCGCGGTCAGGTAGCCGGCCGACAGCGTGCCGATGGCCTTGGTGCCGACCATCATCCGGGCGTACTCGATGACCTGGAACATCTGGGCGATGCCGTCGTGGACGTCGCCGAGCAGCCAGCCGACCGCGGGCGTGCCGTGCGCGCCGAAGGTCAGCTCGCAGGTGGTGGACGCCTTGAGGCCCATCTTGTGCTCGACGTTCGTCACGAAGGCGCCGTTGCGCTCGCCGGGCTCACCGGTCTCGGTGTCGAAGTGGAACTTCGGCACGAGGAACAGCGACAGGCCCTTGGTACCCGGCTTCGCGCCCTCGGGGCGGGCCAGCACCAGGTGCAGGATGTTCTCGGTGAAGTCCTGCTCGGCCGAGGTGATGAAGCGCTTCACGCCCTCGATGTGCCAGGTGCCGTCGTCCTGCGCGACGGCCTTGGTGCGGCCGGCGCCGACGTCCGACCCGGCGTCCGGCTCGGTCAGCACCATGGTCGCGCCCCAGCCGCGCTCGATCATGAGCTCGGCCCAGCGCTTCTGCTCGTCGTTGCCGTTGCGGTGCACGATGCCGGCGAAGTTCGGCCCGGCCATGTACATGAAGACGGCCGGGTTGGCGCCCAGCATCATCTCGGCGGCGGCCCACTGCACCGACGGCGGGATGCCGTAGCCGCCCAGCTCGGTCGGCAGGCCCAGGCGCCACCACTCGCCGTCCCAGAGGACCTTGTAGGCGTCCTTGAGCTCCTGCGGGGTGCTCACCGAGAACGTCGCCGGGTCGAAGACCGGCGGATTGCGGTCGATCGTGGCGTAGTGCTCCGCGAGCGGGCCGGTGCAGACCGCGGACAGCTCGGTCAGCACGCCCTTGGCGGTGTCGAGATCGACGCCCTCGAACGGCCCGGTGCCGAGGTGGTCCTGCACCCGGAAGACCTCGAAGAGGTTGAACTCGAGGTCGCGCAGGTTGCTCTTGTAGTGGCCCATCAGTCCTTCACCGCCGTTCCTGCCAGGGCCGATCCCATTACCGGCCGGTAACTGCCTCCAGGGTATTACTGGTCGGTAACCAGTGGCAAGGCCGGCTGCCGCCCGGCGCAGCGACACGAGCGAGTGACGCATTCGTCCGGCGTGCCCGACACGTCGATCAGCTGTGATAGCCGAGAATGGCGTGACGCCAGAGACGCAGGGGACGTCCGTGGCGCATGTGACTCAGGGCGACGCCGGTGGTATCGGGTGACGTCCGGAAGGGCGGACGACCATGGGCGAAGCGGAGGGGCGCGCACGCTGGAGCCGGCGCGGTGCGCTGGTCGTCGGAGCTGCTGCGGGGGCCGGTCTGGTGGTGCCGGGCATGGCCGGCCGGGCGCACGCGGCCGAGCCGCCGACCACCGAGCCCGCGCCGCGGCCGGGCCCCGCGACCGTGCCCGGCCCGGACTCCGTGCCCGGACCGCAGGGGATGCCCGGGCCGGCCGCCGGGGCCGGCGGGCTGGCCGAGGCCGTCCGGGCCCCGTACATCGCGCGGTGCTTCGAGTGGGGGGCGCGGAAGCCGAAGTTCCCGCCGAAGATCTGGGACCGGCGGCCGATCCGGATCCTGGTGCACCACACGGCCGGGGCGAACACCACCGACTACAGTGTCGGTGCGGCGCACCGGCTCGCCCGGGGCATCCAGGCGTACCACATGGACAGCAACGGATGGCTGGACTCCGGCCAGCACTTCACGATCTCCCGCGGCGGGCACATCATGGAGGGCAGGCTGTACAGCCTGGGCGAGCTCAACGGCGGCCGCCGCGTCGTCGAGGGCGCGCACAGCCCCGGCCAGAACGTGATCGCGATCGGGATCGAGAACGAGGGCACCTACATCGGCGTCGATCCGACGGCGGCGCTGTGGAACTCGCTGCGCGCCACCTGCGCCTACATCTGCATGAAGTACGGGATCGCGCCGACCGAGCTCTACGGGCACCGCGACTACCGCAACACGATCTGCCCGGGTGACCGGCTCTACGGGATGCTGCCGCGGCTGCGCTCGGAGGTCGCCGGGCTGCTCGGGCGCCGGCTGTCCCGGACCGAGGCGGGCAAGGCGAGCTGGCCGCTGTTGCGCGAGGGGTCCTCCGGCGCGCTGGTCGAGGCGGCGCAGTACCTGCTGCGCGACGCCGGGACGCTGCACGCGAAGCCGGACGGCCGCTACGACGAGCGGACGGTCGAGGCCGTCACCGCGTTCCAGACCGCGCACCGCGCCGACGACGCCAACGGCATCCTCGGCGGGGAGTCCTGGCCGGAGCTCGCGCGCACGGTGCACGCCGGGACCGAGGGCGACGCCGCGCGGGCGGTCGAGGTGCTGGCGGCGTACCGGAAGGTGGAGAGCGTGCCGGACGTCGTCGACCATCCGGTCTGGCAGCGGCTGCTCGGCACCGGCGGAGCGCCGGTGCCGGTCGCGGAGGACCCGCCCGGCGTCCTGGACCGCTGACGCGGGATGGCCGGCGGGGCAGGTAACGACTGGGTGTTTCGGGCGAAATACGGCCGTCTGTCGGGTACCGTCGTCGACGCTATGGACGAGCCTCCGCCACAGGTGCGCCGCGCCGTCGGCTGGTGGGCCGCGGCCGTCGCCACGCAGGTCGCCGCGGTACTGGTCGCAGCGACGACGCCCCCGCGCAGCGGCGTGCTCACCACCACCGCACTCGTCCTGATCATGCTGGCGGTGCCGGCGGCGCTCGCCCACCGGATGCTGGCCGGGCGCGCCCGTGCCCGCACCGGCCTGGTGCTCGCCGGTGCGGTCGGCGCGCTGCTGGCGCTCGTCCCACCCGGGACGCCGTCGCCGTTCACCGCCGCGTCCGGGGTGCCCGCCGTGCTGGCCGGGCTCGGCGTCGGCGCCGCGGTGCTGACCGTGGTGGCGGCACTGGCGTCGTTCACCCCGCGCGTCTCGGACTACCTGGCCGTCCCGGGGGCACCCACCAACGGGTGAACTAGTCTCGCCGGGTGCTCAACCGCTGCCCCGCGTGCGACGCCCCCGCCGCCGAGCCGTTCTTCTCGGTGACCGGACTCCCGGTGCACGGGACGGCGGTGCTGGCCGATCCGGCGTCGGCCCGCGCCGTGTCGGTCGGCGACCAGGTGCTGGTGCTGTGCGAGCACTGCGGGACCGTGTTCAACCGCGACTTCGCCCCGGAGCTGCTCGACTACTCCGGCGACCACGAGGAGTCCCAGCACCACTCGCCCCGGTTCGCCGCCTACGCCGAGCAGATCGCCGCCGACTGGGTGGCGCGGTTCGGGCTGGCCGGCGCGCACGTCGTCGAGGTCGGCTGCGGGTCCGGCGACTTCGCGGCCGAGCTGCTCCGGGCCGGCGCCGGCCGGGTGACGGGGATCGACCCGCACTTCGTCCCGGAGCGGGTCCGCCCGGAGCTCGCCGGCCGGCTCACCGCGGTCCCGGCCGAGTTCGCCCGCGACCAGGTCGAGCCGGGCACCGCCGCGCTGGTCTGCCGGCACACCCTGGAGCACATCCCGGCGCTGGCCGGGTTCGGCGCGGAGCTGCACGCCGGGCTCCGCCGCGGCGGCGGTCGCGCGCTGCTCGCCGAGGCTGCTCCTACTTCACCCCGGCGACGCTGCGCACCTTCCTGCTCGGCGCCGGATTCGCCGATCCGGCGACCCGGCTCACCTACGCCGACCAGTACGTCGTCGCCGAGGCGGGCCCGGACGGCACGCCCGGCCCGGCGGCCCTCGCACCGCAGCTGCTCGACCGGCTCCGCACCGCCTGCCTCGACTTCGCGGCCCGGGTCGGCGACCAGGTCGGACGCTGGCGGTCCTGGCTGGGCGAGCGGGCGTCCGCGGGGGACGAGATCGTCGTCTGGGGCGGCGGGGCGAAGGGACTGACCTTCCTCAACGTCGTCGAGGGCGGGGGTGCCGGCCCGGGTGCGGTGCGCGGCGTCGTCGACATCAACCCGGGCCTGCAGGGCCGCTTCATGGGTGGTCTCGGCCTGCCGATCCGCGCGCCGAAGGACCTGCTCGACTCGCCGCCGCGCGCGGCGCTGCTGATGAACCCGGTCTACACCGGCGAGGTCAGGTCCACCCTGGACGGGCTCGGGCTGGGCAGCACCGAGCTGCTCGCCGTGTAGCGGCGTCGCGGCTCACCCCGCCAGCCGGCGTACGACGGCCAGGTCCTCCGCCGTCGCGACGTGCAGGTTCGCCGGGTCCCCCGGCACCGTCACGATCCGGTGGCCGCGGGCGGCGAGCATCCCCGAGTTCTCCACCGGCCGCGGCGCGTCCGCGTGCGCCGCGCGCAGCACGTCCGCCCGGAACGCCTGCGGGGACTGGGTGAGCACGGTGTCCTGTTTGGGCAGCGTCTCGACGACCACGCCGTCGACCACCCGCTGCACGACCTCCAGCAGCGGGACGATCGGCACCGCGCCGTCCGCGCCGTCGCGCACCGCGGCGACGACGGCGCGGAAGATCCGGTCCGCGGCGAGCGGATGGGCCGGATCGGCGAGCACCAGGATCCCGGCGTCGTCCGGCACGGCGGCCAGGCCCGCGCGCAGCGACTCGGACTGGTGGTCCCCGCCGGTCGCCAGCGCGTCCACCGGCGCGCCGTCCCACGCCAGGCCGGGCGGCAGCACCAGCGCGACCCGGTCGCAGGTGCGCCGGGCGGCGGCGACCGTGTGGTCGACCAGCCGGGCCCCGGCCAGCTCCTCCAGCTGCTTCAACCGCCCGTAACGGGCCCCGCGCCCGCCGGCCAGCACGACCGCCCACACCTCGTCCACCACAGGGGTGATCCTGCCCGGGCCCGGCCGGGGTCCGGTGGCCGCACCCGATAGCCTCGAACACCCCGTTCGGGGGACCCGTGAGCAGCGACGAGGAGCGACGAGGAGCGACGTGACGGCGACCGCCCCGACCACCTCCCCGCTCGCCGGCGGGCCGGTGTCCACCGCGCTCGTCCGCGCGGTCGCCGAGGACCCGGCGGCGCCGCGCACGCTGGCCGTGACCGGCCCGGCGGGATCGGGGAAGTCGGTGGTGCTGCGGGAACTGGCCCGGGTCTGGTCCGCGGCCGGGGCGCAGGTCGACCGCATCCCGGGCACCGACCCCGGCCGGGTGGTGCTGGTCGACGACGCGCACGAGCTGCCCGACGACGTCCTCGACGAGCTCCGCGCGTTCGCGGCCGATCCGGCGGCCCGGCTGGTCGTCGCGTTCCGGCCGTGGCCGCGCGGGCGGGCGCTGGCCCGGCTCGGGGCGGCGCTCGCCGCGTCCGCGCCGCCGCTGGTGCTGGGCGCACTGGACGCGGCCGGGGTGCTGGCCCGCGCGGTGCGGATCACCGGTTCCCGGCCGTCCGACGAGACCGTGCGCGTCGTGCTGGAGCGCACCGCGGGTTCGCCGCTGCTGGTCGACCGGTTGCTGGCCGCGTCCGGTGGCGCCTCGGGTGTCCCGCCGGAGCTGGCCGAGCAGCTGGGCTACGCGATCGACGCCGAGGACCGCCGGGTCGTCGACCTGGTGACGGCGACCGCGCTGGGCGCGCCGCAGGACAGCGAGGTGCTGGTCCCGATGCTCGGGCTCGCCGACGCGGCGGGCAGCGGCATCGACGAGCTCGACGAGCTGGTGCAGCGGGCCGTCGCGGCCGGCCTCTGCACCCCGGACGGCCGGGTCGTCCCGCTGGTCGGCGACGCCGTCCGCGGCCGGGTCCCGCCGGCCCGCCGGACCGAGCTGCGCCGCTCGCTGGCCGAGATCGAGCTGGACCGCGGCGGCAGCGTGCTCGCCGTCGCCCGGACGCTGCGCGGGTCCGGGGCCACCGGCGACCGGGCCGCCGCGGTGTTCCGGGCCGCCGCGGCGGAGGCGGCCCGCTCCGAGCACCCGGACGCGGTCCGCTTCTACGCCGAGGCCGTCGCGGCCGGGACGGCCCCGCTGGTCGTGGCCGCCCGGCGGGCCGAGGCGCACCTGGTCGCCGGGGACCTCGACGGTGCGCTCGGGCACGCCGACGCGGTGCTGTCGGCGACCGACGCCGTCGAACCGGAGGACGCGGTCCGGGCCGGGTCGGTGGCCGCGGCGGTGCTGGCCCGGCGCGGCCTGCTGGTCCGCAGCGCCGAGCTGTACCGGTGGACGGCCGCGGTCGCCGGGGAGCGGCTGCCGGCCGCCGCGGTGCCGGTGCTGATCGGCACCGGCGCCTGGGCGGAGGCCCGCGAGATCGGCGGGGCGGGGGCGCTCGTCCCCGGCCGGGCGCCGACGCTCGTCGACGGCGCCGACGATCTCACCGCCCGCGGGATCCTCGACTCGGTGCAGGGCTCGCCGACCGCGGCGCTGTCCGGCCTGGCCCGCGCCGCCGGGCTGCTGGAGGGCGCGCACGGCGCCGCGCTGCTGCCGGACACCCCGGCCGCGCTCGCCGCGCTCGTCGCGGTGCACACCGGCGAGTTCGACGTCGCCTCGTCGGTGCTGGACCGCGCGCTGCGGACCGGTCTGGGCGGCGCCCCCGCCCGGCCCCGGCACCGGCTGCTGCTGGGCTGGATCGCGCTGCTGCGCGGCGCCACCGGCCCGGCCGCCGAGCGGCTCGACGCGGTCGACGCCGACGCCGCCGGCCGCCCCCTGGAACCGCGCGACGAGTTCCTGGCCGCCGCGCTGCAGGTCGCGATCGCCCGCCGCAACTCCGACCTGGGCGCGCTGATGCGGGCTTGGACCCGGGCCCGGCAGGCGATCGTCCGGCACCCGGTGGACCTGTTCGTGCTGCAGCCGCTCGGCGAGCTGGTCACCGCGGCGACCCGGCTGCGCGAGGAGAGCTGGGTGCGCCCGCACCTGGACGAGGCCGAGGCGCTGCTGGACCGGCTCGGCCGTCCGGCGCTGTGGGCCGCGCCGCTGCACTGGGCGCAGCTGCAGGCCGCGATCCTGGTCGACGACGCCGACGCGGCCCGGGAGCAGACCGCTGCCCTGGAGCGGGCCGCCTGCGGCAGCCGGTTCGCGCAGGCGATGGCAGCCGCCGCGCCGCACTGGGTCGGCGTGATCGAGGGCCGGGTCGATCCCGAGGCGGTCGAGGCGGCGGCGCGCGGGCTGCACGCGGTCGGCCTGTCGTTCGACGGCGGCCGGCTCGCCGGGCAGGCCGCGCTGCGCACCGACGACCGGCGCGCGGTCTCCGCGCTGCTGGCCTGTGCCAGGGCTCTGCAGGTCGCCGGGGCCGAGGCGCGGTCGGCGCAGGCCGGTGGCGCGGACGCGGCGGGCCGGTCCGGTGCGCGGGGACCGGCCGGGACCGCGCCCGGCGGACCGGCGGCCGGCGGCCCCGGATCCGGGGCCGGAACCGGGCCGCAGGGCACGGGCCCGGTCGGCACCGCCCCGGGGCGCCCGGCACGCGACGGCACCGCGCCGGTCGGCGCTGCTCCGGGTGGCGCTGCTCCGGGTGGCTCAGGGCGGGACGGCACCGGGCCGGGCGGCGGCAGGTCGGCGGGGCCGGCATCGGGTGCCGCCGGCTCGGACGCCCCGTGGAACGGCGCAGGACCCGGCGCCCCGGCAGCGCCCGATCGGGCCGCCGTCGGGCCCGGCGGTGGCGCCGTGCCGGAACGGACCGGATCCGGGACCCGCGGCGCGGCCCACGACCAGGCCCGGGCCGCCACGGCGGGCGGCGCCGCCCGGGTCGAGCCGCCCCCCTCGCTGCTCTCCGACCGGGAGCTGGAGGTCGCCGAGCTGGTCGTGCAGGGCCGCACCCACAAGGAGATCGGCGAGACCCTGTTCATCTCGGCCAAGACCGTCGAGCACCACGTCGCCCGGATCCGGCAGCGGCTCGGCGTCGGCGGGCGCAGCGAGCTGCTCGACGAGCTCCGCCGGATCCTCGACGAGCGCGGCTGAGGCGGCGTTCCGGGTGGAGCACGCCGCCGAGATGCGCAGCAGTGTCGTGCAGAGATCGACTTCTCGCGCTGTGGCGCATCTCGGCGGACGGGGCGCGGGCGCGCGCCGGGGATAGGGCCGTCGTGGAGGGGTGCTGCCGGCGGGGTGGCCCCGGATCCGGCTAGTGCGACACCGGCGCCGCGAGCAGCCCCTCGCAGCTGCGCACCACGATCCGCGCGGCCTCGGCCGACGCCCGGCCGGTCAGCGGGCTCTCGGCACGGCGCCGCCAGCGGCGCAGCGCGTCGACCGCGGCGTCGTGCACCTCGCGCGGGCCGGCGCCGTCGTCCAGGCCGAGCCGGGCGAGGGCGGAGCCGCCGTCGCCGCCGAGCAGCCGCTCGGCGTCGGTCAGCGCGTCCGGCGGGAAGACGATCTTCCCGGCGCGCAGGTCGGACAGCGCGCGCAGCTCGACGAACTTGTGCGCCCCGGCCAGGATCCGCTCCACCTCGGTGCGCAGCGCGAGGGTCGCCGGCCGCGGCTCCCGGGTGAGCACGAGGTCCACCGCGAGCAGCGCGGACCGCGACTTGAGCAGGTCCCGGCGCTCGGAGAACTGGGTGTCGAGCACCCGGCGCAGCTCGTCCAGCCCGGACCGGCGGACCAGGTCGTCGGCGAGTGCGGTCGGGTCCGTGGTGCCCTGCCGGATCAGGGTGCTGGCCAGGCGGACCCCGAACAGGCCGAACCGCTCCAGCAGCCGGACCCGGGTGCCGGCGTCCGGCCGGTCGAGCTCGGTGCGGCCGAACCGGTCCGCCGAGAGCAGCAGCGCCTCGACGTCGGCGCGCGGCAGCGCGGCCAGCTCGGAGAGTGCGACGAACTCGTCCTGGCGCATCGTGCGGGCGGACTCGGCGAGCAGCCCGGCCACCGCGACGACGGTCTGGCACAGCCCGCGCAGCTTGTCGTCGCCCCGGTAGCGGCGGGCGATCCGGCGGGCCGAGGTGAGCGCGTCCAGCCGGCCGACGCCGATCTCGTCGGCCCGCGACAGGACCGCGATCGTGTTGACCGGGGTCGCGCGGGCGACGCCGCGGTCGTGGAAGGACTCCAGGAACCGCACGTCGCCGGCGTGCAGGTGGCGCATCAGGTAGACGACGGCGTCGGCGGGCGACGGCGCGTCCTCCGGGGTGAGGAACTCCCCGGCCCGGGCCGAGGTGTCGGCGGACAGCGACGCGATGCCGGGGGTGTCGATCAGGTTGGTGCGCCGCAGGTGCTGCGACGGCCAGTCCACGATCAGCCGGTCGACCTGCTCGACCGGGGCCCCCTGCAGGTCGATCTGCAGGGCGCCGTCCCGCCGGGTCAGGGTCAGCGGCCGTTCCGGCTGCCCGGGATCGCGCAGCCGCATCCGGACGCCGGGGGCGGGCGCGTCGGCGTACCAGGTGACGATCCGGGTGCACTCGCCGGCGTCGGTGGGGGCGATCCGCTCCCCGACCAGCGCGTTGAGCAGCGTCGACTTGCCCGCCTTGACCTTCCCGGCGATCGCGACGCGCAACGGCTCGTCGAACCGCTCCAGGTGGTGGCGCAGCCAGGTCGCCGCCTGCGGCGAGTCGCCGTAGGCGTCGAGTGTGCGCCGCAGCAGCCCGCGGACCTGGTCGGTGAGGGTGGTCACGACTCCACCGCCGCGGCCAGCTTCCGGGCCCGGTCGGCGAGCCCGCCGACCCGTTCCAGCTCGGCCTCCAGGTCGGCGACCCGCTGCTGCCGGGTCGCGTCGTCCTTGAGCGCGGTCTGGGCCGCCGACATCGACTCCTTCAGCGACTCCGACAGGTCCTCGGCGAGCACGGTGAAGTGGTCGCGCAGCTCCCGCTGGATCTGCCGCAGGTTGTCCCGCGAGTCCTTGCCGACCTGGAAGGTCGCCTCGTCGACGTGCCGGCGGACGGCGTTCTTCGCGTCGGCCTGGCGGCGCTGCACGAGCCGCTTCTTCTCGTCCTTGACGGTCTTCGCGCCGAACAGCAGGCCGGCGCCGATCGACAGCGGATTGAGCAGGCCGATCCCGGCGACGGTGGAGGCGAGGCCGACCATCAGCAGGCCGCCGTAACCGCCGCGGAGCCCGACGAACAGCTTCTGGCCGACGCCGAACTGCTCGCCGACCGGCATCTCCAGCGCGTCCACCTTGCCGGCCACCGCGCCGCCGGAGATCCGCAGCTCGGGCAGCTGGACGTCGACGTCCTCGGCGAAGTGCTCGGCGACCTGCTCGGCCAGCCAGCGGGCCCGCTCGGTGGTCCACACGAAGTTCTGCGCGACGGCGTGCGAGACCTGCTTGTGGAACCACTCGGCGAACTGTTCCCAGATGTCCTTCGGGTCGGCGTCGTCGAGCAGCTGCTCGGCGTCCCGGGAGACCGCGCGGAGCCGGTCCCGCAGGTCGTAGTCGATGTCGGCGATGAGATCGGCGACGCCGTCGTTCAGCGTGGTCTGCCAGCGCGCCGAACGCTGCCGCAGCGCCTCCACCCGGGCCCGGGCGGCCTCCAGCTCCTTGGCCAGCGCGCCGGCCCGCTCCGGGTCGTTCTGCGACATCAGCTCGGCGCGCATCTTCGACTCGAGGGCCTGGCAGGTGACGAGCACGTCCTGGCTGGTGGACTTGCGGTCCAGGTCGTCGGCGCGGGCGACGACCTTGCGCAGCAGGAACCCGACCAGCGCCTGGAACCCGGACTCGGTGATCAGGTCGAGATCCTGGGTGCGGGCCGCGTGCAGCCGCAGCGCGGACGACACGGGCAGCAGATCGGCCTCGATCCGGGCGTTCCGGAGGTGGCCCTCGTCGAGCTCCACGATCCGCCGCCAGTGCGGGTAGAGATCGGTCTTGGTGACGACGCAGCCGACGTTCGGGCAGAGCTTGCGCGCCGCCTGCAGGAAGTCGATCTCCGGCGCGGTGTACTCCTGGCTGGCGTCGGAGACGAGCAGCACGGCGTCGGCGGTCGGCAGCGCCGACATCGTCGCGGCGCCGTGCGCCGATCCGAGGCCGCCCACACCGGGTGTGTCCACCAGCACGAGGCCACTCTGCAGCAGTTTGCGAGGAAGGGTCACCTCGGCACGCGTGAGACCTGCCCGGTTGCCCGGATTTCCCCCTTCCGAGACGTACTCGGCGAGCTGCTCGAGCGGGACCGGGGTGCGTTCGGAGCGCTCGCCGCCGTCGTGCTCGCGGACGAGGGTCACCGTCGTCTCCTCGCCGTACCGGACCAGGGTCGGCACGGCGGTGGCGATGTCGTCGTCGACCGGGCAGACGGTGGCGTTGACCAGCGCGTTCACCAGCTGGCTCTTGCCCTGCTTGAACTCGCCGACGACCAGTACCCGCACGTTCGGGTCGCTCAGCCGGGCCTTGGTCTGTTTGAGCCGCGAGGCCAGGTCCGGGCGGTCGTAGGCGGCGACGGCCTTGAGGGCGAGGTCGACCAGTCCCACCGCTTCCGGTACCGCCACCTGCCGACGCCCCCATCGCCCCGGAGCGGTTCCGGCCGCCGCTCGCCACGTTCTTGTCATGGATACACGAACGTCATCGGCCCCGGTCACCCACGGGTGGGTGACCGGGGCCGATGGGCCGTGCGGTCCAGCGTGCTGCCGCCGGCGGCAGCAGCGAGATGCTATCCCTTAGCCGACCGGGACTGTCGCTCAGCCGACCGGGACTGTCGCTCAGCCGACCGGGACTGTCGCTCAGCCGACGGCGATGTCGGCGGAGACGTCGTTGTGCGACAGCAGGTGGTTCTCGGTGGTGCTGTCGTCGGTGATGGTGGTGTCGTTGTCCTGGCTGGCGTCCACGTTGAACGAGTCCGTGAACTCGGTCGTCGTGGTGTTCGTCGTGGTGGTCTCGTTGAACGAGCCGTTGGTGTCGTTCGATCCGGAGGCGCTGCCGCCGACCGCGACCGCGGAGCCGTCGTCGGCGGAGATGTCGCCGACCTTGGTGGCGTTGCCCGAGCCGAAGGCGGTGGTGTTGTCGTCGCCCTTCACCACGTCGTTGCCGTCGCCGACGATGTTGTCGTCGCCGGTGGTGATGACCGAGTCCTCGATGTCCCGGCCGGCCGCCACCGCGCCGTCGCCGGACGCGACGACCGAGTTGGTCTCGATGCTCTGGTTGAAGTTGCCGCCGCCGGTGTCGATGTTCTGGTTGATCGAGTTGTCGACGATGGTGTCGCGGTCGTCGATGTTGTACGTGTAGTGGTTGTTCGTCACGTACTTGTCGAGGTACTTGATCGGGTCCTCGCCCGGCTTCGGGTGCTCGACCGGCGGCGGCGGGGTGGAGTGGCCGCCACCGTGGTTGGCGCCGGTGCTGTAGTTCCGGTCGAACGAGACGTCGTCGTTGTCCTGGGACAGGACGATCGCGTCGTGCACGTCCTCGGCGCTGACCTCGGACAGGCCGCAGGAGGCCAGCAGGCCCTGCGGGTCGTCCTTGAACTCGGCCAGCAGCTTCGGGTCCCGCAGCAGGTCCAGGATGAACTGGATCAGCGACTTCTCGGCGGACATGGCGTTCTCCTCGTGTGGTGCCGTCGCGCTCGGGCGGGCGACGGAAGGTGTGTGGTGGTGGGAGGGGTGGTCACCGGGCCGGGGTCGGGGCCCGGCCCGGTGACCGGGTCAGCGGGCTGACCGTCAGAGGATGTCGGCGTTCACGTCGACGGTGTTGTGCGAGCCGACGTGGTTCTCGGTGGTGCTGTTGTCGGTGAACGACGTGTCGTTGTCCTGGCTGGCGTCCACGTTGAACGAGTCCTCGAACGTCGTCTCGACGGTGTTCGTCGTGGTGGTCTCGTTGAACGAGCCGGTGGTGTCGTTCGAGCCGGAGGCGCTGCCGCCGATGGAGACCGCGGAGCCGTTGTCGGCCTTGATGTCGCCGACGCTGGTGGCGTTGCCGGCCCCGAAGGCGGTGGTGTTGCCGTCGCCCTGCACCACGTTGTTGTCGTCGCCGACGATGTTGCCGTTGCCGGTGGTGATGACCGAGTCCTCGATGTCGCGGCCGGCCGCCACGGCGCCGTCGCCGGACGCGGTGACCGAGTTGGTCTCGATGTCCTGGTTGAAGTTGCCGCCGCCGGTGTCGATGTTCTGGTTGATCGAGTTGTCGACGATGGTGTCGCGGTCGTCGATGTTGTACTCGTAGAAGTTGTCCTTGACGTGCACCTTCTCGTGCACGGCGGCCGCGTGGCCACCCTCCTTGCCGCCGCCGTCCCAGCCGCCGCGGCCGGTGCCGGCCCAGTCGACGCCGGTGTCGTAGTTGCGGTCGAAGGAGACGGTGTCGTTGTCCTGGGCGATGACGATCGCGTCGCGGACGTCCTCGACGGTCAGGTGGCCGAGGCCGTGCTCCTCGAGCGCGGCGACCGGGTCGTCGTTGAAGTAGTCGCGCATCTGGATGCTCTCGGAGCCGGTCCCGAGCAGGATCTTGATGAACTCGATGAGGGTCAGCTTCTCGCTCGCCATCGGAGACTCCCGTGTGTCGGTGTTGGGGTGACCGGCTCGGGGTGGTCGGCCGGTGTTGAGAACGAAAGCTAGGGGCGGCGCCGGTCGGGGCCATCGGGGATCGCTCCGGGTCCCGATAGGGGGCGTTAGGGGATCGCACCCCTGAAGCGGGTCCCCCGCGAATCACTGCGCCGCACGGGCTAACGCCGGACGCCCGGGGATCGATGGCTCTCTGGAGGGGCTCCGTCACCACTGGTGGCGGGCCCACGGGCGCGGCGAGTCGGGGGACCTGCTGCCGACGAGGGGACGGAGCATGTCCTACCTGCTCGGGATCGACCTGGGTGCGACCGCGGTGACCGCTGTGGCGGTGCGTACTGCGACGGGCGAGCCGGTGCGGCCCGCCGGGATCTCGCTGCCCGCCCTGCTCGTCGCCACCCCCGCCGGTGACCTGCTCTGTGGTGCCGCCGCCCGGCGGCGCGCACCGGCCGAGCCGGACCGCGTCGCGCGCGGCTTCCTGAACCGGGTCGGCGACCCCACCCCGCTCTCGCTGGGCGGGATCCCGTACCTGGCCGAGGATCTCTGCGCCCGCCTGGTCCGCGTCGTCGTCGACGAGATGACCGCCCGGCACGGCGGCCCGCCGTCCCGGATCGGCGTCACCCACCCGGTGTCCTGGGGCCGGCACAAGCGGGACCTGCTGGCCGCCGCGCTCGGCCGCCGCGGGCTGACCGTCTCGCTGGTCGCCGCGCCGCAGGCCGTCGCGCTCGCCTGGGACACCGCCCGCGGTGCGGCGACCGGCGACACCGCCCGCGGTGCGGCGACCGGCGACACCGCCCGCGGTGCGGCGACCGGCGACACCGCCCGCGGTGCGGCGACCGGTGGCACCGACGTCCCGGGCGGCCGGCCGCTCGCCGTCGTCGATCTCGGGGGGAACGGGAGCACCGCGACGCTGCTCGCCCCGGCCGCGCCCGGCGTGCTGCCGGAGATCCTGGGCCGCACGGTCGCCTGCGCCGCCGGCGGTGCCGACGTCGACGACGCCGTGTTCGGCTTCGTCCGCGGCGCGACCCCCGGACTGGCCGCCGCGTTCGACGCGCTCGACGTCGACGACCCCCGGGTGCTGGCTGCGCTCACCGTGCTGCGCGACGACTGCCGGGCGGCCAAGGAGTTGCTCTCCCGGGACACGGTCGCCGCGGTCCCGGTCGATCTCCCGGGGATCCGCACCACGGTCCGCATCCACCGTTCCGACCTCGACGAGCTCGCCGCCCCGGTCCTGGAGCCGGTCGCCGATCTGTTGGCCGACGTCGTCGGGTCCGCGCCGGACGCCGAGGTGCTGCTCGCCGGCGGTGCCGCGCGGACGCCGGTCACGGTCCAGCTGCTCTCGGCCCGCCTGGGCAGGCCGGTGGCGGTCACCGCCGATCCGGTGCACGACGCCGCCCGGGGGGCCGCGCTCGCGGTCGCCCCTGGTGCCGGGACGTCCTGGCCGGGCACCCGGATCGCCCCGGTCCCGGCCGCGTCCGGCCGCACCGGCCCGGGTGGCACCCCGGCCGTGTCCGGTCCGGCCGCCTCGGGTGGTGGCCCCGCCGTGTCCGGTCCGGCCGGCCGGGGCGGCGTCCCGGCCGGTGCCGCACCGGACTCCACCGTCCCCGCCCCGGCGGCCGTGCCGGGCCCGCGCGGCCCGGCGCCGCGGACCGTGGTCCCCGCACAGCGTGCGGGCGAGCGGCGCCGGCCCGGCCGGGTCCGCCCGGAGCGCATCGGCTCGTCGATCGGGCTGCTCGATCCGGCGACCGGCCCGCTGCCCGCCGTCCCCGCGCAGCGCGACCCGGACGCCGAGCCGGACGTCCGCGCCGCCCGGCACCGCGCGGCGGACACCGCGGACCGTGCAGGAGCCCGGCCGACCGCCCTGTCGGCCGCCCTGTCGACGGTCCCGTCGCCCGCCCGCGCGGCCACCCCGGAGGTTCCCGCGGAGCCGTCGGGCACCCTGGGCGCCCTGGACACCCTGGTCACCCGCGATCCGGTGGGCCGGCCCGCGAGCCGCGTGCTGACCCGGCAGCGGGTGCTGATCGGGGCCGGCGGTCTCGCCGGCACCGTGGCGCTCGCCGGGGCGCTGCTGTTCTGGCCGTCGTCGTCGCCGACGCTCGGCGAGCTCAGCGCCGCCCCGACGCTGCCGAGCACCTCGGCGCCCGCGCCGTCGCCGGTGCCGCCCCCGGAGGTCCCGGCCGCCGGGACCTCCGGGATCGCCGGTGTCGCGGCCCCCGCCGGTGCGGACGCCACCGTCGCCGCGCGGACCGCTGCGGGCGCCCCGGCGACCGCGAACGGCGCTCCCGCGACGGGTGCGGGTGCCGCGGCCTCCCCCGCGCGGCCGGGGACCGTCGCGGCCGTGCCGCCCGCCGCGGCAGCGCCGGTGCCGCCGCCCGCGGCCGTGCCGCCGCCCGCCCCGGCGCCCGCGGCCCCGGTGCCGCCGCCCGCGACCGTGCCGAGCACCCCGGCGGATCCCCCGTCCGCGGAGGCCGAGCCGCCGCCGTCGGTCCCGCCGCCGACGGAGACGACGACCCCGGCACCGACGACGACCGTGGATCCCGTCGCGTGACCCCCGATCACCCTCTGCGCTGCGACGACAGCGGCGAGTGACCCCCACCCCGTTCGGATGCCGAGTGCACACGGGATGATTCAGACCGCCGGGCCGGCGTGGAACCGGGAGCCCCCACGCCGGCTCGGCCCCAGCACCGACACCCGGGTCACCCGATCGTTCGAAGGTGTGACCGCGACCGCGTCGCGCCTGCCGGTCCGCGCCCCCGCCGAGGTGGTAAAACCACTGGTGGTAGTGGGGTGTGCACGATTCGGGGGGAGTTCGTGATGACGCGGTTCGCGGGGGCGGTCATCGGCATAGCTGCGGTGGCACTGGTGGTCGCCTACCTGGCTTTCGGGTGGCCGGTCCTGCTGCTCGGCGGGCCGCTGCTGGTCGGCATCGCGATCACGCTGCTGGCCCTGGCACTCACCGAGCGGCCCCGCGAGGTGCTCCGCGAGCGCCGCGCCGCGCACCTCGGCGAGTCGCCGTGGAAGCAGGCCGCCGAGCGCGGCGAGCCGTCCGCCGGCGGCCTGATGAGCGGGTTCTTCGAGGTCAGCCCGCAGGACGCCGGGCTGCCGGAGCAGCGCCCCGCGCTCGCGCACGACGCCCGCCGGGCAGCGGCCCGCCGACCGTAGGTGAGAATCGGGCGGTGCCGATCTTCCCCACCGCCCGCGTCCCGGACCGGTGCCCGTGCTGATCGGGATGACGTTCGCCGTCCTGGCCATGCTCTGCAGCACGGTCGCGGCGATCCTCCAGGCCGACGCGGCCCGGCAGGGCGGCCGGACCAGCTCGGTGATGGCCCGCCCGCGGTTCCTCGCCGGTCTGCTGATGGACGTCGTCACCTGGCTGTGCATGGTCGTCGCGCTGCAGTACATCCCGATCTTCGCGGTGCAGGCGACCCTGGCCGGCGCGATCGCGATGACCGCGCTGTACGCCCGGTACTTCCGCGGCGAGTGGCTGCGCCCGGTGCACCGGCTCGCGATCGGCGCCAGCATCCTCGGCCTCGCCCTGGTCGCGGGCAGCGCGGGCATCGAGCGGAAGCAGGCGATGACCGGCCACGGCACCACCGTCGCGGTGCTGGTCGCGGCGATGGTCGTGATCATGGTGGCGACGCTGGCGGTGAATCCGTCGACGATGCCCTGGCCCTCCGCCGTGCTCGCCGGGCTCGGGCTCGGCGGCGGCGCGGTCTGCATCCGGGCGCTGCACGTCTCCGACGGCGTCGAGGTGTCGGCGCTGGTCGCCGAACCGCTGGTCTACGTGCTGCTCGGGATGGCCGCCGTCGGGCTCTACAACTACGCGCGAGCGCTGCAGCTCGGCGACATCGCCACCGTCACCGCGCTGTACATGGCCGTCCAGGTAGTGGTGCCCGGGCTGGTCGGCATCACCCTGCTCGACGACACCGTGCGCAAGGGGTTCACCTGGATGCTGCTGCTCGGGCTCGCCTTCATCGTCTACGGCACGTCGATCCTGGCCCGGCGGCGGCCGGAGAGGCGCGTCCCCCCGCGGGTCGCCTAGCGTGATGACATGCCGACCTTCGAACGCCCCGGTGTCAGCCTGCACTACGAGGAGCGCGGCTCCGGCTTCCCGATCCTGCTGATCGCGCCCGGCGGGATGCGCTCCACCGTGGCCGCCTGGGACAAGGCGCCGTGGAACCCTCTCGAGCACCTGTCCGACCGCTACCGGCTGATCGCGCTGGACCAGCGCAACGCCGGCTCGTCGGTCGCGCAGGTGCACGGCACCGACGGCTGGTCCAGCTACACCGCCGACCAGCTCGCGCTGCTCGACCATCTCGGCGTCGACGAGTTCGGGGTGCTCGGCATGTGCATCGGCGGCGCCTACATCGCGAGCCTGCTCGCGACCGCGCCGGAGCGGATCCGGGCCGCGGTCACCCTGCAGCCGATCGGCCGCGACGGCAACCAGCACATGTTCGAGGAGATCTTCGACGGCTGGCGCGCCGAGATCGCGGCCGACCACCCGGAGGCCGGCGACGACGACTGGGCATCCTTCAAGGCGAACATGTACGGCGGCGGCGGGATCCTGTTCTCGGTGCCCGACGAGGCGCTCGCCCGGTTCACCACCCCCTGGCTGATCCTGATGGGGGGCGACGACTACCACCCCGAGTCGGTGTCCCGCCGGGTCGTCGAGCTCGCCCCCGGCGCCGAGCTGGTGGAACGCTGGAAGGCCGAGGAGTACGTCGCCGACGGCAAGGCCGCCGTCGACACCTTCCTGGCGAAGCACCTCTGAAACGTCCACGCCCGGCCGGGCCCGCCGGGTGCAGGATGAGCGGCATGCCGGACTGGGACGACGTCGTGCGGATCGGATGTGCGCTGCCGGGGGTCGAGCGGTCGACCTGGTTCCGCACCCCGTCGCTGAAGGTGCGCGGCAAGGGCTTCGCCCGGCTGCGGAGCGAGTCCGACGGGCTGGTGGTGCTGCTGTGCTCGCCCGCCGAGAAGGAGGCACTGCTCGCCTCCGGCGATCCGGCGTACAGCACCACACCGCACTACGACGGCCACGGCTCGATCCTGGTCGACCTGGACCGGGTCGATCCCGGGCAGCTCGCCGAGCTGGTCGAGGAGGCGTGGCGGCGCAGGGCCCCGGCGACCCTGATCCGGGCGCACGACGCGTGAGCACCCGTTACGTGGTGGTCGGCGCCGGAGCGGTCGGCGGCACGATCGGCGCCCGGCTGCACGCGGCCGGGCGGGACGTCGTGCTGGTTGCCCGGGGCGCGCACCTCGCCGCGATCCGGGAACGCGGCCTGCGGCTGGACTCGCCCGACGGCCGGTCGGTGCACCGGGTCCCGGCCGTCGGCTCGGTGCGCGAGATCGGGTTCCGGCCCGGCGACGTCGTCCTGCTCGCGGTGAAGTCCCAGGACACGGTGCCGGTGCTGGACGAGCTCGCCGTCGTCGCGCCGGAGGTGACCGTCGCCTGCGCGCAGAACGGCGTCGCCAACGAGCGGTCGGCGGCGGCCCGGTTCGACCGGGTGCAGGCCGTGCTGGTGATCCTCCCGGCCGAGCACTACGAGCCGGGTGTGGTGATCGCGTCGTCGGCGCCGGTGCCCGGGGTGCTCGACGTCGGCCGGTACCCGTCCGGCACCGACCCGACGAGCGAGGCGATCGCCGCCGACCTGGCCGCCGCCGGGTTCGCGGCCCGGGCCGATCCGGCCGTCCTCGACGGGAAGTACGGCAAGCTGCTCACCAATCTCGGCAACGCCGCGGACGCGATCTGCGGTCCCGGCGACCCGGATCTCGGGCGGATCGTCCGGCTCGCCGGTGCCGAGGGCGCGGCCTGCCTGGCCGCCGCCGGGATCGCCGCCCGCACCGGCGACGACGACCGGGTGCGCCGGGAGGGGACGATCACCGAACGCCCGGTCGGCGGGCGGGCCCGGCGCGGGTCGTCGTCCTGGCAGAGCCTGTACCGGGGCGGGCCGGTCGAGGCCCGGTCCCTGAACGGCGAGATCGTCGCGCTCGGTGCCGCGCACGGGATCCCCACCCCGGCCAACGCCGAGCTGCTGCGGGTGGCCGAGGAGATGGCCGCCGCGGGTGAGCCGCCCGGCTCGCGCTCCGGGGCGGACCTGCTCGCGGCGTTGCGATGAGGTGACCCGAAAAGACGGCGCACCGGGCGCCGGGGGTGCCTACTGTCGTTGCATGGCCGGCACACCCGTGGACACCGAGATCCGTACCGTCGCCGAGCTGGAGGGGATCACCGGCCCGCCGGGGGCGGCCTCGCTCGCGAAGGAGCGCGACCACCTCGTCGACGTGCACCGCGAGTGGCTCGCGGTGTCGCGGTTCCTGCTGCTGGCGACCGCCGGGGCGGACGGCACCTGCGACATCTCCCCCAAGGGCGACCCGGCCGGCTTCGTGCACGTGGTCGACGACCGCACGGTAGCGATCCCGGAACGCCCCGGGAACGGCCGGGTCGACGGCTGGCGCAACGTCCTGGAGAACCCGCACGTCGGGCTGATCTTCCTGATCCCCGGGCGCAACGACACCCTGCGGATCAACGGCCGCGCCCGGCTGGTCCGCGACGCCGGCTACTTCGACGCGCTCGCGGTCCGCGGCCGGCGCCCGCTGCTGGCCTGCGAGGTCGCCGTCGACCAGGTGTTCTTCCACTGCCCGAAGGCGTTCATGCGCTCCGAGCTGTGGGCCGCCTGGCCGCCGCCCGGCGCGGACCGGCTGCCCTCGGTCGCGGCGATCGCGAAGCAGCTCGCCCGCCCGGACGAGCCGCTGGAGCAGATCGAGGAGTACTACGGCGCGTCGTACGCGCAGCGGCTCTACTGAGGGTCGAGCCGCCGGGACGCGGTCACCAGCTCGGTGACGGGAACCCTGCTGATCAACGGAGACGGTCAGGAGGTGCCCGGATGCGCTGGCGTGCACATGCCGCGCCAGATCAGGTCGACCAGGTCCTCGGCGTGCCGCTGCCAGTCGTCGTCGGGATCGAGGTAGAGCAGGCCGCCGAGGCCGCGCAGCACCGTCTCCGCGGACACGTCGGGCCGGACGGTCCCGGCCTGCACGTTGGCCGCCACCAGGGTCGCGATGGCCTCGACCATCTCCCGGAACGCGGCAGCGGTGACCCCGTCGGCCGACGCCCCCGCCTTCTGCAGCGCGGCGGCGAGCCCGCGCTTGGTCATCATGTAGCGCGCCAGGTGCCCGGAGGCCCAGATCCGGAACGCCTGCTCCGGCGGGTGCCCGGCGAGGAGATCCGGGACCACGTCGATCAGGTGGCGCACCTCGCGCTGGTAGACGGCGAGCACCAGCGCCTCCCGGGTGGGGAAGTGCCGGTACACCGTGCCGACGCCCACCCCGGCCTGCTTCGCGATGGCGTTGAACGACGGCTCGCCGGTGGCGATGGCCTCCGCGGCGACGGCCAGGATCCGGTCGTGGTTGCGCCGGGTGTCCGTGCGGCGATGGCTGACCGACGGCGTCATCGTCACCTCTCCCATGGCGTAGCGGATAACTATCCGCTAGTGTTCGTGATGGCGCCACTCATTCCATCCGACACCGCCCACCACGGCCCCCGCCGGGTTCCGGCCGGCGGAGGGGTCTGCGGAAAGAGAGCACGTGGACATCTCACTCCAGGTCAATGGTATTCCCGAACAGCTGAGCGTCGAGCCGGGTGTGACCCTTCTCGACGCGCTGCGCGAACGGCTCGGTGTCACCGGCCCCAAGAAGGGCTGCGACCGCGGGCAGTGCGGCGCGTGCACCGTGCACGTCGACGGCAGGCCGGTACTCGCCTGCCTCACCCTCGCCGGCACCGTGCGCGGGCCGGTCACCACGATCGAGGGGCTCGCCCCCGGCGACGGACTGCACCCGGTCCAGCAGGCGTTCGTCGACCAGGACGCCCTGCAGTGCGGCTTCTGCACGTCCGGCCAGGTC
This sequence comes from Pseudonocardia sp. DxW, assembly GCF_058448985.1. Taxonomy (NCBI): domain Bacteria; kingdom Bacillati; phylum Actinomycetota; class Actinomycetes; order Pseudonocardiales; family Pseudonocardiaceae; genus Pseudonocardia; species Pseudonocardia sp. DxW. The sequence goes on from NZ_JBZFLK010000004.1 coordinate 319,949, forward strand.
ATGTCGGCCGTCGCCGCCGTCGAGCAGGACGTGCCGGACGTCCGCGAGTTCATGTCCGGCAACCTGTGCCGCTGCGCGGCCTACCCGAACATCGTCGCGGCGATCGAGCAGGCGAGGCGGTCCGATGCGACCGTTTGAGCTGACCGCGCCGCAGACCCTCGACGACGCGCTCGACTCGCCCGGGGCGTTCCTCGCCGGCGGGACGACGCTGGTCGACCTGATGAAGCTCGACGTCCTCACCCCGTCGCGGGTGCAGGACATCGACGCGCTGCCGCTGCGCGGCATCGAAGGAGACACCGGCGGCTGGCTGCGGATCGGTGCGCTGGAGCGGATGAGCGACGTCGCCGCGCACCCCGGCGTCCATCCGGTGATCACCCGGGCGCTGCTGCAGAGCGCATCCCAGCAGCTGCGGAACATGGCCAGCATCGGCGGCAACCTGCTGCAGCGCACCCGGTGCGGCTACTTCCGCGACGTCACCTCGCCGTGCAACCGGCGCGAACCCGGTTCCGGCTGCCCGGCGGTCACCGGGGCCAACCGGTTGCACGCGGTGCTCGGCACCAGCGACTCCTGCGTCGCCACCCATGCCAGCGACCTGGCGGTCGCGCTCGTCGCACTCGACGCCCGGGTGCGGCTGATCGGTCGCGACGGGGAACGCACCGTCGCGCTCGCCGATCTCTACCGCACACCCGGTTCCACCCCGGAGATCGAGACCGATCTGCGCCCCGGCGAGCTGATCACCGAGGTGCTGGTCCCGCCGCCGGGTGACGGGGCCCGGTCCACCTACGTCAAGGTGCGGGACCGGCAGTCCTACGAGTTCGCGCTCTGCTCCGCGGCGGTCGCCGTGCAGGTCCGGGACGGCCACCTGACCGACGCCCGGATCGCCGTCGGCGGGGTCGCCACCGTGCCGTGGCGGCTGCCGTCGGTGGAGGCGGCGCTGCGCGGTGCCCCGGCGACCGCGGACGCCTTCGAGGCCGCGGCGGCGACCGCGGCCGACGGCGCCCGGCCACTGTCCGGGAACGGTTTCAAGGTGCCGCTGGTGCGCCGGACGATCGTCCGCGCACTGCTCGAGGTCACGCAGGAGGACCGGACATGACCGGACGTCTGGACGCACTGCCGAAGGTCACCGGCGCGGCCGGGTACGGATCGGACCGGGTCCTGCCCGGCATGCTGCACGGCCACGTCGTGCCCAGCACCGTCGCGCACGGCGAGATCACGGCCATGGACGTGACGGCGGCCCGCGCGGCACCGGGCGTCGTCGCCGTGTACACGCCGTTCGACCCGCTGACGCTGCACCCGCCGCAGCACCCGCTGCTCGGGGGCACCTGGGTGCCGCTGCAGGACACCGACGTCGTCCACCACGGCCAGCCGGTCGGCTTCGTCGTCGCCGAGACCTACGAGCAGGCCCGGGACGCCGCGATGCTCGTGCGGGTCACCTACCGGACCCGGCCGGCGGCGACCTCGCTGGAGGACGGGCTGGCCGGCGCGGAGGACGCACCGCCCTCGATGGACGGCTCGCCGCCGTCGATCGAGGTGCTCGCCACCGGCGTCGGGTCCATCGACGAGGCGCTGGCCGCGAGCGCCGTCGTGGTCGACGCGACCTACCGCACGTCGGCGCAGAACCACGCCGCGATGGAGCCGCACTCGGCCGTCGCGGTCTGGGAGTCCGGCCGGCTCACCGTGCACAGCGGCACCCAGGGCTCCGACCTGCAGGCCGGCTCGCTGGCGCAGGCACTGGGCGTGGACCAGCCGCTGGTGCACGCGGTGAATCCCTACGTCGGCGGGGCGTTCGGCGGGAAGGGGCAGACCGCGGCGCCCGCGTTCCTGGCCGCCGCGGCGGCCCGTGACCTGGGCCGGCCGGTGAAGGCCGCGCTGACCCGGGAGCAGGTCTTCACCGCGACCGCCAACCGCCCGGCGACCGTCCAGCGGCTCCGGCTGGGGGCGGCGGAGGACGGCACGCTGGTCGCGGTGGCGCACGACTCCTGGTCGGAGACGGCGCTCGACCGGGCGTTCGTCGAGCCGACCTCGCACGGCACCTCGCGCGAGTGGTACGCCACCCCGAACCTGGCGATCAGCCAGAAGATGGTGCCGCTGAACATCCCGCGGACCACCTTCATGCGGGCTCCGGGCGAGGCACCCGGCTCCTTCGCGCTGGAGAGCGCGGTCGACGAGCTCGCCGTTGCGCTCGGCATGGATCCGATCGAGCTGCGCCGCCGCAACAGCTCGGCCGCGCCGCCCGGCCGGGACCTGCAGTGGTCCAGCAAGCACCTCGACGAGTGCTTCACCATCGGCGCCGCCCGGTTCGGCTGGTCCGGGCGCACGCCGGGCGGCCGGACCGACGGCGACTGGCTGGTCGGCCAGGGCACGGCCACCGCGATGTTCCCCGCGCTGCGCTTCCCCGCATCGGTGCGGATCACGCTGCACGACGACGACACGGCCGAGGTCGCGACCAGTGGTGCCGATCCGGGCACCGGCCTGCTGACCGTCCTGGCGGTGCTCGGCGCCGAGTCGCTCGACGTCACCCCCGATCGGGTGGTGCCCCGGCTCGGTGACTCGGCGCTGCCGCCCGGCGGCATGTCCGGCGGTTCGACGGCCACCGCGAGCGCCGGTTCGGCGATCATGGTGGCCGCGCCGATGGTGATCGACGAGCTGGTGGCGCTGGCGACCGCGCCGGACGGCCCGTTCGCCAGCGCCGACGCCTCCTACGCCGACGGCCGGGTGCTCACCGCCGACGGCCGGAGCCTCACCTTCGGTGAGGTGCTCCGGGCGGCCGGACGGTCCTCGGTCGCCGCCACCGGGTCGTCCGCCGCCGGTGAGGAGATGACCAAGCACTCGTTCAGCTCGTTCGGGGCACAGTTCTGCGAGGTGCGGGTGCACCGGTGGACCCGGGAGATCCGGGTGTCCCGGATGCTCGGGGTGTTCGACGCCGGCCGGATCGTCAACGAGCAGGCCGCCCGCAGCCAGATCATCGGCGGCATGATCTGGGGCGTGTCCGCCGCCCTGCACGAGGGGCTGGAGATGGATCCGGACGGCCGCCCGGCCAACGCCGACCTCGCCGGGTACCTGATCCCGGTCAACGCCGACATCCCCGAGGTGGACGTCGAGTTCGTGCGCCGGCCGGACACGCTGCACAACCCGGTCGGCGCGCGTGGCATCGGCGAGATCGGGATCGTGGGCATGGCCGCCGCGGTCGCCAACGCCGTGCACGACGCCACCGGGATCCGGGTGCGGCACCTGCCGATCGGGATCGAGGACCTGCTCGACGGGTGAGGCGGCCCGGCAGGTGATGCGGCCCGGCGTCATGACGCCGGGCCGCATCCGGCGCCCCGCCCGCGCCGTTCCGGGAGACCCCGTCCGGGGGACGGGGTGGCGTGTCGCAATGATTTCGTACTACCGTACAGATTGTGGACGGCAGACATTCCCGCAGCGCACGCACGCGCAGCGCGCTGCTCGACGCCGCGGTCGAGATCATCTGTACGCAGGGCGTCACCGCCGTGACGCAGCGCGCCGTCGCCGCGCGGGCCGGCACCTCGCTGGCCTCCACGACGTACCACTTCCGCACCGCGGAGGATCTGCTCGTCGCCGCCTTCGAGCTGACCTGCAGCCGGACGATCGAGGACATGCGCCGGGCCGGCCGGGAGGCCACCGACCGGGGTCTCGGGATCGTCGACGCGGCCATGGCCGTGGTCGCCCGGTCCCCCTACGGTGACCGCCTCCCGCCGGACGGGGTGATCCAGCTGACCCTCTCGGCGATCCACAATCCGCGCCTGCGGCCGATCGCCGACGCGTTCGTGGAGGAGCTGGCGGGCCTGTTCGATCCGCTGGTCACCTCGCCGGAGACGGCGCGGACCCTGGCCAGGGCGCTGTCCGGGGTCGTCCTGCACGAGCTGGCGCGCGGCGCCGAGGCGCCCACCGAGACCGTGCGCGCCGACGTCGCCCGCCTCTTCGACGCCTTCGGTGTCACCGACCGGTGGACCGGAGAGCCCCACCACGACGACCGGGAGCCACGATGACCACGATCCCGACCACCCCGGCATGGCCGACCGCCCGGTCGAGCCGGACCGGCGTACTCGCCCAGTTCGGCGAGGGCCGCGCCGAACTCATGCAGTGGGCGCTGAACACCGGCGACCCGCTCGCGGACGCGGTCGTCGCCGAGATGCACGAGCTCGGGATGTCCACCGCGCGGCCGCTGCTGACCCGGGGCATCCAGCGCGGCCTGGCCTCGATCGAGGACCCGCCACCGGCCCTCGCCGCGCTGCTGGGCAGCACCGAGACCCCGCCCGGCTACGTCGACGACGAGTTGCTCGACGTGTTCCCGCGGCCCTGGCTCAGCTCCCCGACGCCGGTGCACATCCTCTCGCTCAGCGCGGGCGCCCTGGTCCGGGTGTACGAGTCGCCGTCGATCGCGAAGGTCCTCTCGACCACCGGCCGGCTCGTCGACCGGGCGGAGAAGCGGCTCACCGAGACCGGGTCCTGGCTGACCAGGGCGATGCTGCCGGGGAGCCTGCGCCCCGGGCAGCCGGGATACGTCGCGACGCTGGAGGTGCGCATGCTGCACGCCCACATGCGCAAGCTGGCCCTCGACCGCGGCTACGACAGCGCGGCCGACGGCGTCCCGATCAACCAGGTCGATCTGGCACGGACCTGGATGGACTTCACGCTGACCTCGTTCGCCGCCGAGGAGCTGTTCGGCTTCGACCTGACGGTGCGCGAGCTCGACGGCCTCTACCGCTACTGGTGGTACCTCGGGCACCTGCTCGGCATCGACGCCCGGCTGGTCGAGGGGATCACCGGCAACGACGCCGCCCGCCGGGTCGACGCCGTCCTGCAGACCGTGACCGGACCCGTCTCGGAGGATTCGGCCCGGCTCGCGACCGCGACGCTGGACTCGATCTCGGTGCTGCTGCAGGACCTGTTCCGGATACCGGGGCGACTGTCCCGGCCGGCCCTCGACGCCATCACCCGGCGGATCCACGGCGTCGCGATGAGCCAGGACCTGCGGGTCCCGGAGGCGCCGGTCGCCGACGCCCTGCTGAGCCCGGCCGTGCTGGCCTTCCGGCGCACCCGGGCGATCCGCCGGCGCTCCCCCGAACGCTGGGAGGCCGCCATCGACACCGCCATCGCCGCCGAGCGCGAGCGGGCCGCGGCGCCCGGCGAGCAGGCAGCCTATGAGCGCGGCGCGACCGGATCCGACGACTGACCACCCCGCCCGCACACCGCAACCGCACACAGACTGGAGTCCGCGGACATGCCTCGCACCATCGACATCACCCTGCCCGACCTGACCGGGAAGCTGGCCGTGTCACCGGCGCCAGCGACGGGATCGGAGCCGTCATCGCCCGTCGCCTGGCCGGTGCCGGCGCCGAGCTGATCATGCCGGTCCGCAATCCCGCGAAGGGCGACCGGGCCGCCGGCGCCATCCGCGAGCAGGTGCCCGGGGCGCGGATCACCACCGGCCCGCTGGACCTGGCCTCGCTCACCTCCGTCGCCGCGTTCGGGAAGCAGGTCGTCGAGGACGGCCGCCGGTGCACATCCTGGTGAACAACCACCTGGGTCACTTCGCGCTCACCCAGGCCCTGCTGCCGGTGCTCCGGGAGGGCACGGCGCGGGTGGTCAACCAGACGAGCATCTCCGCCCGCAGCGGCCGCGGCACGATCAACTGGGACGACCCGAACTGGGAGTCGGGCTACGACGTCAACCGGGCCTACACCCAGTCCAAGATCGCCACCGGGCTGTTCGGCCGCGAGCTCGACGCCCGCAGCCTGGCGGGCGGCTGGGGGATCACGAGCACCCTCTCCCATCCCGGTGTCTCGCCGACGAACCTGCTCGCCGCACAGCCCGGGGTGGGCCGCCAGAGCGACACGCTCGGGTCCGGGCGATCCGGGTGATGTCCCGGATCGGGCTCGCCGGCACCGTCGAGTCCGCCGCACTGCCCGCACTGATGGCCGCCACCGGACCCGAGTCGCAGCGCGGCCGGTTCTTCGGGCCGACGGGTCCGGGCAGCGTCGGGGGCGCCCCCGGTGAGCAGAAGCTGTGGCTGCCGCTGACGAGCATGGACGACGCGCGCCGGCTCTGGGAGCTCTCCGAGGAGCTGGTGGGGCTGCGCTACCCCGCCGTCTGAGGCCGCCGTTCCGCACGCCGGATCGAGCCGGGGATCCGGCACAGGTCCGGCCCGGATCCGGCACCGATCCCGGCAGTGATCCCTGCACTGATTCACAAGAATCCTGACACAAGGAGGAAGCAATGTCCGATCTCACCGGTAGGACCGCGTTGGTGACCGGCTCGGCCCGGGGGGTGGGCAAGGCCGTCGCCCTGGGGTACGCGTCCCTCGGGGCGAACGTCGTCGTCAACTACTCCGGGGACACCACGAACGCCGAGCGGACCGTGGAGGAGATCCGCGCGCTCGGCGTCGAGGCGATCGCGGTCCGCGCCGACGTGTCGCGGGTCGAGGAGATCGACCGGCTGTTCGCCGAGGCGGCCGACCGGTTCGGCCGGGTCGACATCGTCGTGGCGAACGCGGGCGTCGAGATCATCGACCAGCCGATGTTCGAGGCGACCGAGAAGGACTTCGACCGGCTCTACGCGATCAACGCCAAGGGCACGTTCTTCACCCTGCAGCGGGCCGCGATGCACATCGCGGACAACGGCCGGATCATCTACATCGGCTCCAGCACCACCTGCAACGCCTTCCGGGGGTCGGGCTCTACGGGTCGAGCAAGATGGGTGCGCGCTACCTGGTGCAGGTACTGGCGATGGAGGTCGGCAACCGCGGCATCACGGTGAACACCATCCTGCCCACCACGATCGAGGGCGCCGGGGTCTTCACCGACATCGCCGACGACGACCCGTACCAGCAGATGAGCCGGGCCCGGCCGCTCGGCGGGCGGATGGGGCGGCCCGACGACGCGGCCGACGCCGCCGAGTACTTCGCCGGCCCGCTCGCCTCGTGGGTGAGCGGCCAGGCCCTGCTGGTCAGCGGCGGCGCACAGCAGTAGACGCCGTCCCTGCGCTCCGGCCCGCCCCGGCGTGACCGGGCCCGGGCCCGGGCCCGGGCCCGCCTGGTCCAGGTCACGCAGTACCGCCACAGCGGGAGCCGTCGCCACCGACATCCGGGCAGCGTCGCGCGCGCGGCGTCGCGCACCTCCGCGTAGGTGTGCGGCCGGGGGCACCAACGGTCCGGTGGTACGGGACCGCGCGCGCCGAGCGGTCCGCGGCCCGCCCTGGAACGACGAAGGCCCAGGCTCGGGGTGACTACCCCGCTGACCTGGGCCTTCGGTATGCGAGCGGATGACGGGAATCGAACCCGCGTATTCAGCTTGGGAAGCTGATGTTCTACCATTGAACTACATCCGCACGGTGTGCGATCACCCTAGCACCAGCCCTCGGCGACCTGTCACGGGCCACCACCGTCCGGTCGTCGCAGGAACCGACCACCCGGCGCGATCACCTCGACCCCCATCGCGACCGTCACGCACACTTCGGACGTCGGTCCGTTCTACGGCCGGAAGGGGTCGCGATGAGCATCTTCGAGCCGCTGACGTCCGGTTCGGCCGCCATGTCGGCGGACCACGAGCACGACGTTCTCCTCATCGCCGGGAGCCGGCCGGAGGTGGCGCGGCTCGCCCCGGTCGCGTCGGCCATCGCCGCGGCGGACCGGATCCGCGGCATCACCGTCGCGACCGGGTCGGACCCGATGGCGGTGCACGAGACCTTCGAGGCGCTGGGCGTCGCCACCGACATCACGATCCTGCTGCCCGGCGACGTCGGGCCCGCCGTGGCCGACGTCGCGGCCGCCCTGCTGACCAGGCTGGACCAGCTGATGGTCGACCAGGACCCGTCGGCGGTGCTGGTGCACGGCGGCGGGCTGGCCGCCGCCGTCGCGGCGTCGGTGGCGTTCTGGCGGCGCATCCCGGTCGTCCACATGCAGGCCGGCATGGGTACCGACGACCTGCTGTGCCCGTTCCCGCAGGAGGCGCACCGGCGGGTGATCGGCCAGCTGGCGTCGCTGTTCCTGACGACGAGCGGGTCCGCGCTCGGCAGCCCGCTCGGCCCGAACGTGCTCACCATCGGCGACACCGTCAACTCGCTGCCCGGGCCGTGCGACCGCAACTGCCGCGACGCGCTGGAGCGGGCGCACGACCAGCACCGCAGGCTGGTGCTGGTCGATCTCGAGCGGCCGTCGTCGCTGGCGGTGCTCGGCGGCCTCGCCGACCTGCTCGAGCGGTACCCGAAGATCGAGATCCTGGTGACCGGTTCGCTCGCGACCGAGGAGCCGGCCCTGTCGCTGGCCCGGCACCCGCGGGTCACCGTCGTCCCGCTCCTGGAACTGCCCGACGAGCTGGCCGTGCTGGCCGCGGCGACCGTCGTCGTCAGCGACGACCACGAGCTGGTGGTCGACGCCCCCGGGCTGGGCACGCTGGCCGTGCTGGTCGACGGGCCGAACGTGCCGCAGCCGGGCGACTCCATCCGCAGCATCGCCGCGCACGACGCCGCGGCGGCCGTCGCCCAGGTGATGGACGGCGACCACGGCCGCAGGCCGGCGTCGTCCGACGGCTTCGAGGCGGCCCGCGCGGAGCAGGCGGTGGCCTGGATGTTCGGCCTCTGCCGGTCGCCCCAGCTGGACCCGGTGGCCCGGTCGGAGCAGGCGGAGGAGTCGGCCGCGGAGGAGTCGTCCGGGGCGTGAGCCCCGATCGCTAGGGTGTGCCGGTGCTGCTCTCCGACGGTGACCTGCGCAAGGAGATCGAGTCCGGGCGGCTGGTGCTCGATCCGTGGGACGTCGAGATGCTCCAGCCGTCCAGCATCGACGTGCGCCTGGACCGCTACTTCCGGGTGTTCCAGAACTCCCGGTACACCCACATCGACCCGGCCGAGCAGCAGGACGAGCTGACCACGCCGGTCGAGACGCCGGACGGCGAGACGTTCGTCCTGCATCCCGGCGAGTTCGTGCTCGGCTCCACCTTCGAGCGGGTCGGCCTGCCCGACGACCTGGCCGGACGGCTGGAGGGCAAGAGCTCGCTGGGCCGGCTCGGCCTGCTCACCCACTCCACGGCCGGGTTCATCGATCCCGGGTTCACCGGCCACATCACCCTCGAGCTGTCGAACGTGGCGAACCTGCCGATCACGCTCTGGCCCGGCATGAAGATCGGCCAGCTGTGCCTGTTCCGGCTGTCCAGCCCCGCCGAGCGGCCCTACGGCAGCGAGGGCGTCGGCTCCCGCTATCAGGGCCAGCGCGGCCCGACGCCGTCGCGGGCGTTCCGGAACTTCCACCGCACCGACACCCGCCGGATCTGACACCGCCCGCCCCGTCGTTCCGCGGCGCGGCGGCGGCGCGTCGCTACCCTGGTCGCGATGGACGCCGACCGCAGCTCCCGGGACACCGGACCCCCTGATCCGTGGGCGACCGGGCGCCGCCGCCCGGGGCGGCCCGACCGCGGCCGGCGGTCGGGTGACGGCGCGGCCGCCGGTGCGGGCGCCCAGGATCCCGGCTCGGCGATGGTGCACGTCCCCCGCGCGCAGGACGCGCCCGCGGCCCCGGCCCGCGAGCCCGGCACGGACCGCGAGCCCGGTCCCGGCGCGCACGGCGAGCGAAGCGACCGGGAGCGCGAGCGCAGCGGCCGCGGGCCCGCTTCCGCGCGCCCCGATCCCGATCGCGACCCGTGGGCGCACTGGCGCAGGCTGCGGCCGCGCACCGTGCGCGGGGCGAGCGCTCTCGGCCTGGCCGGCGCCGCCGTCCTGCTGCTCCCGTTCCTCGACGACCCGGACCGCTGGTGGGTGCCGGTCGGGCTCGGTTTCGGGACGCTGGTGCTGCTCACCCTGTTCCGGCTCGACCGGCTGCTGAACGGCTGGGCGCCGCACGTCGCGGGCGTCGTGCTGGTCGGCGCGCTGTTGCAGGCCACCTCCCGCAACCCGTGGGCGTGGGGGCTGGCGCTGGGCGTCGGGGTGGTCGTCGCCGGCCTGCTGCTGCTCCCGCGCTGGAAGGTGCTGGCGGTCGGCGGGGTGCTGCTGGTCGTGTCCGGGGCCGGCTACGCGTTCCGGTCCGCCGAGATCCGCGACGACCAGGCCCGGATCGACGCCCAGGCCGGCGCCCAGATGCGGGCGGCGCTCGGCGTGGACCGGCCGCAGCTCGCCCTGGTGGCGCTCGACACCGGCGTCACGGACGGGAACCCGGCGCGGGTCTGCCGGCTGGCGCAGGATCCGGCGATCGAGCAGCTCCGGCTCGCCACCGGCTCAGCGACCTGCGAGGACGCGGTCGCCGTCCTGCACTCCCGGGTCCCCGCCGACGCCCCGGTCACGACGCCGGACCGGCTGTCCGATCCGGCCGTCGCACCCGGCGGCAGCACCACCGTCGACGGCTGCGGCACCGCCTGGGGTGCCGCAGCCGGACCGCAGCTGGGCACCGTGGTGCTCACCCGCACGGCCGCGGCGACGCCGACCTTCCAGGTCTCGTCCTTCGCGCCCTGCTGAGCCCGACCGGCACCGGAAGATCACCGTTCCGGTGCGCCGGACCGCGATCCGCGCGGCCCGGTGCACCCGGACGGTGATCAGCTCTCGTTCGTGCGCTCCCGCGCGGCCTGCTCGGGCGACGACGACGATCCGTTGCCCGTGGCGCCGTTCGATCCCGGCCCGGTGGCCGCGGTCCCGGTGCTCTCGGCGCCGTCGGACCCGGCCGGGACCTCCGGCGCGGCAGTCGCCTCAGCAGTCGGTTCGGCAGCCGCCTCGGCAGTCGGCTCAGCAGTCGCCTCGGGAGCCGCCTCGGCAGTCGGTTCGGCAGCCGCCTCAGCAGCCGGCTCGGGAGCCGCCTCAGGAGTCGGCTCGGGAGCCGGGTCTCCACGGCGCACGGCCGCGAGCAGCATCTGCGACACGTCCTGCACCGTGACGGCCTCACCGGCGGTCTGGTTGACGCCGTCGGTCATCATCGTCCGGCAGAACGGGCAGCCCACCGCGAGCGTCCCGGACGGCTCGCTGCCGTTCCCGGCCTTGGTGAGGGTCTCGGCGGCCTCCTCGGCGCGGGTGAAGTTGATGCGCTTGCCGATGCGCTCCTCCATCCACATCCGGGCGCCACCGGCGCCGCAGCACATCGACCGGTCGCCGTGCCGCGGCATCTCCGACAACGTCGCGCCGGCGGCGCCGACGAGCGCGCGGGGCTCCTCGTACACCTCGTTGTGCCGGCCCAGGTAGCACGGGTCGTGGTAGGTGACCGGGCCCTGCTCCGCGGACGGCGCCGAGACCGGGACCAGCTTCTTCTCCCGCACCAGCTTGTTCAGCAGCTGGGTGTGGTGCAGCACCTCGTAGTGCCCGTCCAGCTGCGGGTACTCCCGGCCGAGGGTGTTGAGGCAGTGCGGGCAGGTGGTGACGATCTTGCGGGTGCCGGGCTCGCGGCCGTCGAAGACGGTGTTGAGGACCTCGACGTTCTGCTGGGCCAGCATCTGGAAGACGAACTCGTTGCCGGACCGGCGGGCCGGGTCACCGGTGCAGGTCTCCCCCGAGCCGAGTATGGCGAAGTTGACCCCGGCCCGGTGCAGCAGCTCCGCGGTGGCCTGGATGGTCTTCTTCTGGCCGTCGTCGAACGCGCCGGCGCAGCCGATCCAGAACAGGTACTCGGTCTCGGCGTCCAGCTCGCCCTCGACGACCGGCACCTCGAAGTCGAGCCCCTTGGTCCACTCCAGGCGGTCCTTCGGGTTCTGGCCCCAGGGGTTGCCCTTGTTCTCCAGGTTCTTGAACAGCGAGTTGAGCTCGGTCGGGAACTCGGACTCGATCATGACCTGGTAGCGGCGCATGTCGACGATGTGGTCGACGTGCTCGATGTCCACCGGGCACTGCTCGACGCAGGCGCCGCAGGTGGTGCAGGACCAGAGGATCTCCGGGTCGATCACGCCGAGGACGTCCTCGCCGCCGATCAGCGGCCGCTCGGCCTCCGTGCGCGCGGACTCGGGGATCGCCGCCAGGCGGGCCTCCGCGTCGTCGCCGGTGATGCCGATCTCGTCGCCTGCCATGTCCTTGCGGCCGCCCGCGAGCAGGTACGGCGCCTTGGCGTAGGCGTTGTCCCGCAGCGCGTTGACCAGCAGCTTCGGCGACAGCGGCTTCTCGGTGTTCCAGGCCGGGCACTGCGACTGGCAGCGGCCGCACTCGGTGCAGGTGGTGAAGTCGAGCAGGCCCTTCCAGGTGAAGTCCTCGACCTTCCCGGCGCCGAAGACGTCGGTGTCGGGATCGGCCTCCTCGAAGTCCAGCGGCTTGCCGTCGGACATCATCGGCTTGACCGCGCCGAGCGCCTTGCGGCCGGAGTCCTCGCGCTTGAAGTAGATGTTCGGGAACGCGGTGAAGCGGTGCCAGGCCACGCCCATCGTCGGCGTCAGCGCGATCACGATCAGCCAGATCGTCGCGGAGAGGACCTTCACCGCGGCGAACACCGTCACCAGCGTCTCCGAGGGCGGCAGGACCGCCGCGAGCGCGGTCGAGACCGGTGCCGACCAGGTCGGCACGTCGAACGCGCCGAGCGAGATCTTCGCCCCGCGCACGACCAGGATGCCCAGGCCCTCGAGGAACACGATGCCCTCGACGAAGTAGGCCCGGCCCATGTTCGAGCCGTAGAACCGGGACAGCCTGCCCTCACGGTTCGGGTTGTGCAGCTGCCGGATCACGATCAGCGAGCCGATGCCGACGACGGTGGCGACGCCGAGGATCTCGACGAACAGCGAGTAGACCGACCAGGTGCCGATCAGCGGCAGGTGGAAGGTCGGGTTCCAGACCTCGACGAACGCCTCGACCAGCGCCAGGAACAGCCCGCCGAAGCCGACCATCACCAGCCAGTGCAGGACGCCGATGTGGCTCCACTTGAGCATCCTGGTGTGACCCAGGGTCTCCTTGAGCATGGTGAGGAACCGGGGGCCGAACGGGCCCGTCCGGTCCGGGGCCGGCTGGCCGAGCCGGATGATCGAGACCATCTTCGCGACCGTGCGGGCGACCAGCACGACCGCGACGACGGCCGACAGCACCGTGATGGTGCCGAGGACATACTGCACCCAGGTCATACGGAGGAACCTCCCTTGAGAGCACCCGGCCCGTGCGCTGTACGGGGCCGTGCCGACCTGAGACGTGGGGCGCTGGGCGCGCTGTCATCGCGGCGGGACGGGACGGGAATCGTGTGTCGAGGACCGGGCCGGGCCGGGGAGGCGGGCGGCGCCGGGCACGGTGGACCGTGCCGCCGGGACCGGGCGGGCCTCTCCATCGCGGTGCCTCCTCGGACGTCGCCGTCGCGTTGGTGTGGTGGGACGCAACGGCGGTCGGGCGAAGGGTAGTGCGCCCGGGCGCGGAGCGCCCTGCACCACCGGGGGACGGGACATGCTTTGTTACCGAACAGTAGCCCCCTGGACCATGACATCTCGGGCGGCCCCGCCCCAGTCGGCCGGCCCGAGGTGAGGCACGAGTCACGCCCGGGAGGAGGCGATTCCACTCGGCCGACCGTGTTTGATCGACTGCGGTGCGTGGCGTTCACACCGGGCGTACGGACCACTCCTCTACTATCACCGGCGGGTCTCGTGGTCTACTCGCCTGCGGGAGCGACCGGGACAAGCGGATGCCGCAAGGAGGAGCTGTGAAGACCTCGCTCGAGGCGATCCAGCTGGTGCTCGCCCAGGGCGAGCTCACGACCGTCAATCTCCGTGACTGGATCACGAACAACATCGTGCCGCTGATCCTGCTCGCGATCGCCGTCATCCTGCTGTGGATCGGCGGCCGTGGTGACAACGCGGGCGTGGCCCGGCGCAGCATCGGGTTGCTGGTGGGGCTCGTCGCACTGGGCATCGCCGTGACCGGCAGCGGTCCGGCGGTCGGTCAGGCGCTGGCCAACCTGCTCGTCTCCACGGGCTGAGCCGGGGCTGATCCGTGCTCGTTCGTACCGACGACGAGGTCTACCGCGTCGATGCGGTCTGGCTCGGACCGCCCCGGGCCACCTTCCCCTGGCGGGCCCGTTACGTCAGCTACGGCGTCGGGCTGCTCGTGATGATGCTGATCATGATGATCCAGCGGCGGCTCGGGATCGGCCTGGACTTCTTCTCGGTCGCGTGGGCGCTGGTCGGCACCGTCGCGATCACCCGGTTCCTCGGCCACAAGATCGACTACGAGCGCCCGCTCGGCCAGGTGCTCGCCCACTTCTGGGCCGAGGTGACCGGCCCGCGGGCGGACCCGCGGGCGAACGGCGGCTCGGTGCGGGCCCGGCACGTCCGGATCCAGGCCTCGCGCAACCAGCCCGCGCTGCGCGCCGGAGCCACCGGGTGGCAGGGGAAGCGGCCGGGGACGCTGTCCGGCCGGGCCGCCCGGCCGTCGCTCGCCGGGGCCACGGTCCCGGCCCCGCGCGCCGGATCCGGGCGGTCCCCGGCAGTGCAGCGCCCGGCTGCGCAGGACCCCGCAGTGCACGACCCGGCAGTGCACGACCCGGCAGTGCACGACCCGGCAGTGCAGCGCCCGGCCGTGCACGACCCGGCTGTGCCGGACCCGGCTCCGGCCGGTCCCACGGTCGTCGACGGTGCCATCGGGGACCCGGCCGTCGTACCCGGCACCGGGGAGACCGGTCCCGCCGAACCGCAGCGCGTCGTCCCGCCGCTCCCGGACCCGGTGAGCGCGCCGCAGCGGGGCCGCTTCCGCAAGGCACGCGGCCGGATCGGCAGGCGCGGTCGCGGCGCGGCCGCCCCGGCCCGCACCCGTCAGCCCGAGCCCTGGCGCAGGGGTGGCCACCGTGGCCGCACCTGAGCGGACCTCCCGCCGGGCGCGCAGGCGTGGCCGTGCCCGGGCCGGCGAGGGCGGTTCGTCCTACACGCCGTCGATAGCGCTGCGCTCGATCGACGGCCACCTCACCCGCACCGGCACCCAGGTGATGGCCTGGTACCGGCTCGCCGCGCAGGCCTGGAGCTTCCGCAGCGACGGCCAGCGCGAGGTGCTGATCCGGCAGATCGCCGCCCAGCTGGGCGAGCTGCAGGGCCGCTGGCTGCACCTGCGGGTGACCACCCGGCCCTATCCGGTGCACATGTGGGCCGAGTCGTTCGACCAGAACGCGCTGGGCCGGATGCCCGACGTCCCCGGTGCGCTCGGCTGGGACGGCTTCCTGGAGGGCGAGCAGCGGCACCTGATGGGGCTGTCGATGGCCGACAAGGAGGTCTTCCTCGGCATCGAGGTGTCCGGCCGCGGGCTGCTCGATCGCTGGGTGGAGCGCGCCGCGCCCGTGCTGGACCGGATCGCGCCGTCCGCGGTCCGCGCCGAGCTGGCCGCGCTGGAGTCCGAGGTGAACCACCTCGACGTGCTGGTCGCCGGGTCCGGGCTGGACGCCGTCCCGGCCAGCGCCGAGGACATGGCGTGGCTGATGCACCGCTCGGTCGCGCTCGGGCTGCCCGCGCCGCGCGGGCTGTCGTCGGTCCCGCGTGGGGTCAGCACCTGGGAGGCCGAGGACCTGGCCGCCTTCACCGAGGGCGTCGACCTGCACCAGGAGCCGTACGCGCCGACCGTGCAGGTGGTCGGTCGGATGCGCTCGCAGACCGTCTCCCGCAACGTCGCGGTGCTCTCCCTGGGCCTGATGGAGGGCCTGCGCATCCCGGAGATCGACGACCCGTGGATGCAGCACTCGGACCGGCTGCCGTTCCCGGTGGAGTGGTCGGCCCGGATGTACATCCGCCGCCCCGAGGACGTCACCGGCGAGCTGCAGCGCCAGATGGGCAAGGTCCGCAGCCAGATCCGGCACTACACGCACGACCACGATCTCGATCCGCC
Organism: Pseudonocardia sp. DxW; assembly: GCF_058448985.1. NCBI lineage: Bacteria > Bacillati > Actinomycetota > Actinomycetes > Pseudonocardiales > Pseudonocardiaceae > Pseudonocardia > Pseudonocardia sp. DxW. The sequence goes on from NZ_JBZFLK010000004.1 coordinate 335,702, forward strand.
GATGTCGCTGGCCCGCCAGGCCGACCGGGTGCTCGAGGTCGAGGACGAGCTCACCACCGGGCTCACCCAGCTCAACACCCGGCTCTACGGCTGGTGGCGGATCGCCGTCTCCGGCCGCGACGAGGCGGAGGCGACCACCCGCGCCCAGCAGGTCGTCGACCTGTACCGGCCGAAGGTGCAGATCGAGCACCCCGAGGCGCAGTACCGCTACGCCCGCGAGTTCATCCCCGGCGAGCCGCTCGCCTCCACGGCCTACCGGCGCCGGGGCAGCGTCACCTGGGCGGCGGCCGGGGTGCCCGCGGCGACCGCGAGCGTCGGCGACCGGCGCGGCATCATGCTCGGCGAGACCTGCACCGCGACCCGCCGCCCGGTCGCCTGGGACCCGTGGCTCGCGCAGGAGGTCCGGCGGGCGTCCGGGCTCACCGCGATCGTCGGCGGGCTCGGGTCCGGCAAGTCCTTCCTCACCGGCCTGGTCGTCTACAAGACGCTGCGCGCCGGGGCCCGCTGGACGGTGCTGGACCCGTCCGGCCCGCTCGCGGAGCTGACCCGGCTGCCCGAGCTCGCACCGTTCTCCCGGCACATCAACCTGCTGCGCGCCGATCCCGGCATCCTCAACCCGTACCGGGTGGTCGCCGAGCCGCGGCCGGACCACTTCGCCGACGACGAGGACCCCGAGCGCGCCTGGAAACGGGAGCGCTCGCTGGCCGCGGCCACCCGGCGGCGGCTGGTGCTCGACGTGCTGTCCGGCCTGCTGCCCTACGAGGTCTCCCGGCAGCCGCACACCCGGATCGTGCTGCTGCGCGCGGTCCGCGAGGTCGGCGGCGCACCGGACCGTCATCCCGGCATGGTGATCGACACCCTGCGCCGGCACGCCGCCGACGGCGAGGACCACGCGGGCGTCGTCGCCGACTTCCTGGACGAGCGCCGCGAGCTCCCGCAGGCCGCGCTGCTGTTCCCGGACGAGACCCGGGCCGATCCGTGGCACGCCGACCGCGACTACCGGCTCACCGTGCTGACCATGCAGGGACTGTCGCTACCCCGGCCCGGCAGCCCGCGCGAGGAGTGGACCGACAACGAGTCGCTCGGCGTCGAGCTGCTGAACCTGGCGTCCTGGCTGACCCAGCGCACGATCTACGACGCCGACCGGAACCTGCGCAAGGGCGTCGCGCTGGACGAGACGCACTTCCTGTCCCAGGTGCCCACCGGCAAGGTGCTGATCGACCGGCTGGCCCGCGACTCCCGCAAGTTCAACGTCCGCGCGCTGTTCGCCTCCCAACTGGCGGGCGACCTGCTGCGGGTGTCCGGGTTCGCGTCGCTGGTGAACGCGGTGTTCGTCGGCCGCACCGACGACGAGGAGGCGCAGTCCGAGGCGCTGCGCCTGCTGCGGGTGCCCACCGACGTCGGCTACGAGGAGATGCTCGGGACGCTGTCCCCGCGCCCCCGGCACGACGACCGGCCGGACGACACCCCGCGCCAGTTCGTGTTCGCCGACGGGCACGGCGGCGTCGAGAAGATCCGGATCGACCTGGAGGCGCCGCACCTGGAGCACATCCGGGAGGCGCTGGACACCAACCCGGACGCCGCCCGCGTCCAGCCGCGCACGCCCGATCCCGGGCTGACCGCGCCGGACGAGCCGACCCCGCTGCCGCCCGCGCCGCGGCAGGCGCCGGCGTCCGCCGTCGTCCCGGACCTGGACGGCGACGACATCGATCTGAGGGACGCCGACCTGAGGGACGCCGACCTGCGTGTCGCCGACACCCGGATCGGCCCGGTCGGCGACGCCGATCCGGTGCTGGCCGGCGGCGTCCGGGCGGGTGCGGTGCAGGTGGTCTCGGCCGAGGTGCTGGACTCCGCCGAGCTGTTCGACGACGAGCAGCTCGACCTGCTCGACGAGCTGGACGACGAGTGGGTGGTCGACGAGCCCCGCAACGGGCACGATCCCCGGCCCGGCCCCGACGGTGCCGGGCGGTGACGGGCGGGTCCGATCCGTCCGGAGGCGCCGGTCTCTGGGTGGTGCTGGGGGTGCTGCTGGCGGCCGTCGTGGTCTCGGTCGTGCGGGCCCGGCGCGCCCGGCGCCCGCGGCCCGCCGGACCGGCGCGCCCGCGCCGCCGGGCCGCGCTCGTGGTCGCCGCGCTGGTCGGCGGCACGCTGCTGGTCGGCACGCCGGCGATGGCGCAGGCCCTGGACTGCAAGACCCCGCCCGAGCCGGACCGCCCCGGCACCGGCCTGGTCGGCTCGCTGGACCGGCCGAGCGCGCTGCACGGCGAGGCCGGGTCGGTCTACGAGGAGGTCGGCTACGCCGGCCTGGTCTGGCACAACTACGACCTCGGCTGCGCCGCGTCCGGGGTGCTGAACCCGTCGGTCACCACCGACACCTGGCTCGGCAACCAGGCGTTCAACCTGGCCAAGCTCACCGTCGGCGGGGTCAACTGGGCGCACTACCTGATCGCCGACGGCGGCGCCCTGTTCGAGCCGATCGACAACGTCATCACCACCGCCACCCGCGCGATGTACGAGACGGTGTTCACCACCTGGATCGGCCTCGCGCTGCTCGGGTTCGCGATCATCGTCCTGCTGCTGGCGATGCGCGGCGACCTCGCGAAGCAGGCCCAGCGCACCGGCATCGCGGTGCTCGCCCTGATGATCGGGTCGGCGGCGTACCTGGCACCGGTGGACTGGTCACGGGCCGCCGACGATCTGCTGCTCGACGGGGTCACCCAGATGCAGGAGGGCTTCCTCGGCCAGATCGGGCTCGGCACCCGGGACACGCTGCCGACCGTGCTGGTCGACCAGGTCGCCTACCAGAACTGGCTGCGCGGGACGTTCGGCGCACCGGACGTCCCGCAGGCCCAGGAGCTGGGCCGGGACCTGCTGCGGGCGCAGGCGTTCACCATCGACGAGATCGACCAGGGCCTGGACACCACCGAGACGGCCGAGCAGAAGAAGGCCGACTACGCCGCGATCGCCGACCGGATGGGCGACCGGTACAGCTACTTCACCGGGACGTCCGGGAGCCGGATCGGCGCCGGGACGCTCGCGCTGATCCAGGCCGCCTGCATCGCGCTGTTCCAGCTGCTGGCGAAGGTGCTGGTGCTGGTGGCACTGCTGATCATCCGGCTGCTGGTGGTGTGCGCGCCCGCGGTCGCCGTCGTCGCGCTGCTGAAACCGGACGTCATCCCGGCGATCCTGCGGATCACCGGGGCGGCCGTGGTGAACACGCTCGTCGTGGGGGCGCTGGCCGGGCTGCACGCGTTGCTGGTGGTGTCGCTGTTCGCGCCCGGCTCCGGCGTCGACCTGTGGCTCGCGCTGCTGGTCACCGGGGTCGTCACGCTCGTGCTGTGGGCGGTCGCGCGGCCGTTCCGGCGGCTGGTGTCGATGGTGTCGCTGACCAGGGAGCAGTTCGGCGGGATCGTGCCGGGCGTCGCCGACGGGCCGATGTCGAAGGTGTGGAACCGGATGCGCGGCCCGCTGCCCGGCGAGGAACGGCAGAGCCGCTGGTGGTCCGAGCGCGGGCCCGGCGGCGGCTCCGGCGACCCGGACGCCGTCCGGCCCGAGGCCGACACCGTGGCCGGACCCGGCGCCCGGACCCTGCGGCGCCGGACGTCCGGCGAGACCCCGCAGAACGCCCGGCTCGCCGAGCCGCGGCGGGCCGGGCTGCCGGTCGGGGCGTCCGGACGGCCGGACACCGGCTCCGGCGTGCCCGGCCGCACCGATCCCGGCGAGATCGACGACCGGTCCATCTACCGGCGGGCGGACCCGCTGCCGCGCCGGCCCGGCGACCCGACGCCGGTGACCCCGGAGCTGGTCGACGGCGTGCCCGTCTACAAGATCTACCGGCCGCGGGCCGCCCGGACCGCCGACGACGGGCGGGGTGACCGTGCCCGTTAGGTCCTCGCGCGGCCGGGCGGCCGCCTACCGTTCGGTGTGGCAGTGGCCGCTGCGCTCCCCGCTGCGGCTGGCCGTCACCGTCGTCGTGCTCGGCGCACTGGTGTTCGGGCTGGTGACGCTCGGCGGCCAGTTCGGCGGCGGCACCTCCGGCGGCGGGCTGATCGCCGGCGGCGGGCAGCAGGGCTGGGACGACGGCCGCTCCGGCGTCTCGGCGACGCCGACCCCGACCATGCTCCCGCCGGTCGCCGAGCTCACCCCCGAGGCGATCCCGCCGGAGCAGGCGTCGCCGCAGGCCCTGGAGGTCGCGCGGGTGTGGGCGTCGGCGTGGGTGAACCACCCGGACGGCACGACGGCCGAGCAGTGGCTGGCCGGCCTGCGCCCCTACACCACCGACGAGTTCCTCGGCGTGCTCGCCGGCGTGGACCCGGCGAACATCCCGGCGTCCCGGGTCACCGGGCAGGCGACGCCGGTGCGGGCCGCGCCGCGCAGCGTCGAGGTGGAGGTACCGACCGACACGCTGCGCCTGACGATCCTGGTCGTGGACACCGACGCGGGCTGGAAGGTGTCCCGCTACGACCGGGTGTGAGCACCCCGCTCACCCGGGCGCTGCGCCCGCTGCGGCTGCTGCTGCCGTTCGTCGCGATCGCGCTGGCCCTGCTGCTGTTCCTGACCGTCGGGTTCCTGGCGTTCAGCCCGAACGTGACCGGCCGCCAGTCCGCGGGCGCCGAGTGGTGCGACACCGGCATCTCCACGGCCACCGTCGGCCGCGGGGGCGGCGGCGCGACCATCGAGACGCTCACCGACGAGCAGCGGGCCAACGCGACCGCGATCATCGCGGTCGCCAAGGAGATGGAGCTGCCGCCCCGGGCGTGGCTGGTCGCGCTGGCCACCGCGATGCAGGAGTCCACCCTGCGCAACATCGACTACGGGGACCGGGACTCGCTCGGGCTGTTCCAGCAGCGCCCGTCGATGGGCTGGGGCACCCCGGCCCAGGTCACCGACCCGGCGTACAGCAGCCGGATCTTCTACGAGCGGCTGGTGGAGGTGCCGGGCTGGGAGCGGATGCCGGTCACGGTGGCCGCCCAGACCGTGCAGCGCTCGGGGTTCCCGGACGCCTACGCCAAGTGGGAGGGACTGGCCGCGTCGATCGTCTCCGAGATCGGCGACGTCGCCAACCCGGCCGGCTGCGAGCCCGGGCCGACCGGTGCGCTGCCGCCCGGTGCGGCCGGTGCGGCCATCGGGTTCGCGCTCGGCGAGGTCGGCAAGCCGTACGTGTGGGGCGCGACCGGGCCGGACGCCTACGACTGCTCGGGACTGCTGATGCGGGCCTACGAGGCGGCCGGGATGACGATCCCGCGGGTGTCGCGCGACCAGTACCGTTCCGGCGGGCACCTGCCGGTCCGCGAGATGCAGCCGGGCGACTTCCTGTTCTACGCGCACGACACCTCGGACCCGTCGACGATCTACCACGTCACGATGTACCTCGGCGACGACATGATGGTGGAGGCCCCGAACCGGGACCACCCGGTCCGGGTGCAGCCGGTCCCGTGGGACTTCGAGGACCTCGTCCCGCTGGCGACCCGGCCGGGGACGACGCCCAACCCGGCCTGACCGGCGCGGGCCCGGCCGGTCAGTGCGTGCCGCTGCGCAGCAGCGCCTCCCGCGCGACCGTCTCGGTGTCGCTGATGTGCCGCAGGGTGATCGCGGTGACCAGCGCCGCGTCCCGCTTGCGGTAGGCCCGGATGAGCTCCTTGTGGTCCTCCCGGGCCCGGCGGCGGCGGGTCGGGTCGGTGGTCACCGACAGCCCCACGTACAGCGAGGAGATGTCGGCGAGCCGGCGCATGATGGCGCGCAGGTGCACCTGCCCCGAGGTGCCGTCGAGCAGCCGGTGCAGCCGGCGGTTGTCCTCCACCCACCGGGTGGAGTCGCTGCGCAGCGACATCGCGGAGGCGATGGCCTCGGCCTCCTCGATCTCCTCGTCGGTGATCGTGCGGACCCGCTCGCGGGCCGCGATCGGGATCAGCGTCCGCCGGATCTCGTAGACCTCGTCGAGCTCGGCGAGGCTGACCTGGTGCACCGTCGCGCCGCGGAACGGGTCGAAGTCGACCAGGCCCTGGCTCTCCAGCTCACGCAGCGCCTCGCGCACCGGCGTGACGCTCACCTCCAGGGTCGCCGCCAGCTCGGCCTGGACCAGCCGGCTGCCTGCCGGGAGCACACCGGAGACGATGGCGTCGCGCAGCCGCTCGGTGACGTCGCGATGGGCGGTGCGGACGGCGCTCGGGCCTAGGCCTAGGCCCGGTCTCGACCCGGTGGGCTTCACGTCACGCCTCTCTCGTCGTCGGTCGGCGCGGGCGGTACGGCGGGGACCACCCGATGTGGCGTCGGGCTAGAGGAATCGTGCCGTACCCGCGGCCTCGACGGCGAGCACGGTCCCGGCGAGCGGGACACCGAGGAACGCGGCGCGCCTGCTCTCCTGGCCGGGCCAGAGCCCGGCCGGCCCGGTCCCGGCCGGATCGACGACGATCCGCGCGGCCGGCAGCCCGGCGGCCGGACGGAACACCGCGGCGGCCGCCGTCGTCACCTTCGCGAGCGCGGTGGGCAGGTCCAGCACGCCGCCGGCGACCAGGTGCAGCAGCGCGGGGAGCAGGGACTGCTCGCTGTCCAGGCCGGGGCCGTCGTTGCCGTGCACCGGTGCGTTGTGGTCGCTGGCGATCAGATCGACCTGCTCGGCGACGATCCCGCGGAGCCCGTCGCGGTCCGCGCCGCCGGGCACCGGCGGGAGCACGTGCAGCTCCCCGGCCCGTCCGGGTGGGAGCTCGACGAGGAAGTGCGGCGAGGTCTGGCAGGTCGAGTCCGGCCGGGCCGCGACCAGATCGGCCATCGACCGCGACGTGACGTGCCGGAAGTGCACCGGGCCGGCGTGCTCGGTGGCGACCCGCTCGAAGCTCTCCCGGTCGTAGAAGTAGACGGCGGCCCGGCAGCCCGCCGCCCACACCGCTTCGAGATTGGCCCGGAAGAACGGGTCGTTCGAGTAGAGCTTGATCGTCGGCATCCAGGTCTCGCGGACCTGCGCGCCGTGCTCCCGCAGCCAGCCGGCGAAGCCCTCACTGGACGGGCTGTCGGAGACCGAGAGGATCGGCAGCACCCGCGGGAACGCGGTCCCGGCCAGGAAGCTCGTCACGGCCTCCAGGGGCCGGGTGCGGACCAGGTGCCAGGGCAGCGCCGTGTTGACGGCGGTCGCGCCACCGGCCAGCGCCCGCCACCGGTCGGACTCGCGCAGGCCGAGATCGAGGACCGGCAGGTGGCTGTCGGCGTCGTAGAGCCCGGGCAGCACCTGCAGGCCGGCCCCGTCGACGCCGGTCGGGGGACCGGCCGGGCCGGGCACCTCCAGCCGGATGTCCTCCCGCCCGCCGCTCAACGGGGCGAGCACGTCGTGCAGGACGACCGTGCGCCCCGCCGGGGTGGTCGTCGCGGGTGTCGGGGTCACCGGAGTCGCAGTGGGCACGGCCGTCACGGACCTTCCATCGAGGACATTGCGGCCAGATCATATATGTTGCCGGACCGCTCGGAGCAAGCGTCACGACGAGTGATCACAGCGCTCCAACCTGCACAGACATGGTGTTTCGCGAGGGTGAACAAGTGTTTCGGGTTGGGTCAGGGGCTGGACGCGACGCCGGGCCGAAGCGCAGCTTTCATATATGTTGCGAGAACAAGAGGGCCTCCGATGACCGCGGATCTGGCGGTGCGGGTCGGTCGGATCGAGGCCCGGGACGCCGTCCGCAGGCTCAAGGCGGCCTACATGCAGGGGCTCGACGACCGGCGGCGCGGCGCGGTGGCGGACCTCTTCTGGGAGGACGCGGTCTGGGAGGCGTTGCCGGACCGGGTGCCGGAGGGCGTCCCGGCCGCTCCGGGCGGGGCCGGCCGGATCGTCGGCCGCGCGGCCATCGCCGCGTCGTTCGAGGACGCCGCCGGCCGGATGGGGTTCACCGCCCACTTCCTCACCAACGAGGACGTGACGGTGGACGGCGACCGGGCGGTCGGCCGCTGGAAGCTGCTGCAGACCTGCACCGCGGGGGACACGGCGTTCTGGCAGGCCGGTGTCTACGTCGACGACTTCGAGTGCCGGGACGGCGAGTGGCGCTTCGCCCACCTCCGGCTCGCGCTCGACTTCCGGACGCCCTATCCGGACGGCTGGGCGGCCACCCGGATGTGGGACCTGCCGGAGCGGGTCGGATGAGGATCGCGAGGTTCGCCGCAGGGCCGGAACGCGGGACCGGCCTGGTCGACCCGCGCGCCGGGACGCTGCGCCCGGTCCGCGAGACGCTCGCCGATCTGGTCGCCGGGGCGCTCCCCACCCCGGACGGCCGGACGCTCGAGCTCGGCGCGGTCCGCCTCCGGTCCCCGCTCGCCGAGGACTGCCGCGGCCTGCTCTGCACCGGCATCAACTACGCCGAGCACCAGGCCGAGTCGGCCGAGGTGTTCGTCGCGGCCGCGCCGCGGCACCCGATCGTCTTCTTCAAGACGCCGTCGGCGGTGGCCGACCCGGGTGCGGTGCTGGAGCTCGACGAGCGGGTGTCCGCGCAGTTCGACTGGGAGGTCGAGCTCGGGGTGGTGATCGGGCTCGGCGGCCGGGACATCGCGGCCGCCGACGCCGGCCGGCACGTGTTCGGCTACACGATCGTCAACGACGTCACCGCCCGGGACGTCCAGCGCAGGCACGAGCAGTGGCACCTGGGCAAGAACGTCGACGGGACCACCCCGGTCGGCCCGTGGATCGTGACCGCCGACGAGGCGGGCTATCCGCCGGACGCGGCGATCGAGCTGGCCGTCAACGGCGTCCGCAAGCAGCGGGCGCACACCACGGACATGATCTTCAGCGTCGCCGAGCAGATCGCGGTGATCTCCCGCTACGTCGCGCTCCGCCCGGGCGACGTGATCGCGACCGGCACCCCGGCCGGCGTCGGCTTCACCCGGTCCCCGGCCGAGTTCCTCCGCGGCGGCGACGTCGTCGAGGCCCGGATCGACGGTATCGGGCTGCTCCGCAACGAGATCCGCGTGACCCCGGCCGCGCCGCGGCCGGCCATGACCCAGGTGGAGGTGGCGTGATGACCGGGACGACGGCCGTCGGGAACCGGGTGGTGCGGACGGCGGGCAGGACCGTCGGTCTGTACTCGCCGGCGGTGGTGATCCCACCGGGTGTGCACACGGTGCACGTCAGCGGCGTGCTGTCGGTCGACCCGGACGGCGGGTCGGTCGGCCACGACGACTTCGAGACGCAGATGCGGACCGTCTTCCGGCTGCTCGGCGAGACGCTCGCGGCCGGCGGCTCATCGTTCGCCGAGCTGGTGAAGATGACGACCTACCTGGTCGATCCCGGCCACATCGACGAGTTCTACCGGATCCGGGAGGAGCTGTTCGCCGGGATCTTCCCGGGCGGCCGGCCACCCGGGAACACCCTCCTGGTCGTGCAGCGGCTCGTGCGACCGGAGTTCCTGATCGAGATCGAGGGCGTCGCGACGTCCTCCACCGGAGGCGAAGGGGCGGACGATGAGCTCGTCGGCTGAGGAACAGGCATTCCCGAGCGGCTGCCGGGTGGTCGGCACCGGGGCGCTCGTGGCGGACAACGCGGCGGACGCCGGCGGCGCCTCGGGCGCGCTGGCCCGCGGCACCGCCGCGGCGGCCGCCGGGATGTGGATGGGCACCAGCGTCCTGCCTGCCGGCCGGGGCGGCGGCCTGCACCACCACGAGGACCAGACCACGATCGTCTGCATCGTCTCCGGATCCATGCGGTTCGTCGTCGAGGGCCCCGGCGGCACCGAGGACTTCTTCGCCGGCCCCGGCGAGATCGCCGTCATCCCCGGCGGGCTGGTGCACCGCGAGGAGAACCCGGGCACCGAGGACTGCGTCTGCGTGGTCGTCCGCAACTCCGAGAGCCCGACCGTCGTCAACGTCGACTGATCCCCCCGACCCGACCGATGGAGCACCGATGACCCTGCTCACCCCCGAGGTCCGCGCGATCCTGGACGGCCTGCGCGAGTTCGGTGGCGACTACACCACCGCGCGGACCATGCCGGCCGCCGTCTACACCTCCGAGGAGTTCTACGAGTTCGAGAAGGAGGCGATCTTCGCCCGCGAGTGGCTCTGCCTCGGCCACGTCAGCCAGGTCCCGGAGGGCGGTGACTACTTCACCATCACCGTCGGCGACGAGCCGCTGATCGTCGCGCGCGACCGGGCGGGCGAGATCCGGGTGATGTCCGCGATCTGTCAGCACCGCGCCTACCCGGTCGTCGAGCCGGGCGCGAAGGGCAGCACCAAGCAGTTCCGCTGCTCGTACCACTACTGGGCGTACGGGCTCGACGGCCGGCTGGTCGCCGCGCCGGAGATGACCCGGACCTGCCCGATCGCCGAGCTGCGCGCGGAGACCCGGCTGCCGCAGCTGAAGGTCGAGATCTGGCACGGGATGATCTTCGCGAACATGGACCCGGACGCCGCCCCGCTCGCACCGCGGCTGGCGAAGCTGGCACCCGAGATGGAGGCCTACGACGTCGCCAACCTGACGGCGATCAACCATCTCGAGTACCCGGACCAGCCGTGGAACTGGAAGGGCATGCACGAGAACGCCCTCGAGCCGTACCACACGTCGTTCGTGCACATGGGCTACCACGACGTCGCCCCCGCGTCGATGGCCGAGTTCGTCGAGTGGGACGACGCCGACGGCCAGATCATGCACCCGACGAACTACCGCTGGATCGACGCGGGCTTCAACCCGACGGGCAAGAGCGTCCTCCCGATCCTGCCCGGGCTGGACGAGAAGCGGCGCAGCCGGATCATGTTCGCCTCGGTGCTGCCCACCGTGTTCTTCGCGCTGAGCCCTGACCAGGTCTTCTACTTCCTCATCACCCCCGAGTCGGCCGGCCGGATGACCCTGCGGATGGCCTGGCTGTTCCCGGAGAGCTCGCTCAAGGCACCCGGGTTCGACTGGGCCTTCGAGATGCAGAACGCGGTCAACGCGGTGATCAACGACCAGGACATCACCACCAACACCCGGATGCAGGGCGGCCAGCGGTCCCGGTACGCCAAGCGCGGCCGGTACAGCTGGCAGGAGTCGACGCTGCCGCAGATGAACCGCTGGCTGACCCTGCGCTACCAGGCCTACGCGGACTCGCTCGCCGAGCGGGCCGGCTGACCGGCGGCACGACCGTGGACACACGCACAGCGCCGCCGCCCGCACCGGTGACGGAGCGCTCCCCCGCGGTGCGGGGCCCCCGCCGCGACGCCGCCGCCGTCGCGGCGGGCTGCGTCGTCGTCGCGCTCGTCGTCGTCGCGCTCTGGGAGCTCGTGAAGCTGGCCGCCGGCCTGGACCGGACCCGGCTGCCGCACGTCTGGGAGGTGCTGGCGCACTTCGGGGCGCGCACCTCCCAGGGTGAGATCGAGCTGGTCTTCCTGCTCGGCAACCTGTGGGTCACCGTGCGGTCGGCCGTGCTCGGCATCCTGTGCGCGCTGCTCGTCGGCACCGCACTGGGCGTGCTCACGGCCAAGCGGCCGGTGCTCGGCCCGAGCCTCATGCCGCTGCTCGTGCTGAGCCGCGCGCTCCCGCTGGTGGCGCTCGCGCCGCCGCTGGTGATCCTGTTCGGACCGGGCTGGGTGGCCGCGACGATCATGGCGACGCTGGCCGGCTTCTTCCCGGCCGTGGTCGCGGTGGCCCGCGGGATCGGCGAGGTCCCGGTCGCCCAGCGCGAGCTGCTGGACAGCTTCGGCGCGCCGCGGCGGCGGCAGTTCACCGTGCTGGAGCTGCCGGCCGCGCTGACCCACACCAGCGCGGCGATCCGGACCGTCGCGGCCTGGGCGTTCCTCGGGGCCGTCCTCGCCGAGCTCCCGTCCGGCACCCAGGACGGCATCGCGGCGGTCGTCCTCGCGGCCAGCCAGTACTACTCCTACCGCCCCGAACCGATGTGGTGTGCGGCGATCGTCGTCGCCGGCGGCGGCGTGGCGCTGGTGTACCTGGTCTCCTGGCTGGTCCGGGCCGCCGCCAGGGCCGCACTGCGGACCACCCACCTACCGGCGGGAGCCGAATCATGACCATCACCCGCGACCCCGCCACCGGGACCCGCACCGCGATCGAGTTCTCCCGGGTCGGCAAGACCTTCGACCCGGCCGCCGGCCCGGTGCTCGACGGCCTGGACCTGTCGATCGCCGAGGGCGAGTTCGTCTCGCTCGTCGGCGCGTCGGGCTGCGGGAAGTCCACCCTGCTCCGGCTGGCCGGCGACCTGACCTCACCGACCGACGGTGTGGTGCTCGTCGACGGCCGGGAGGCCGCGCTCGCCCGCGAGCGCCGGGAGATCGGAGTGGTGTTCCAGAGCCCCAACCTGCTGCCCTGGCGCAGCGTGCTGCGCAACGTCGAGCTCCCGCTGGAACACACCGGGGTGCCCCGGGCCGAGCGCCGCGAACGGGCGATGGCCCAGCTCGAGCTGGTCGGGCTCGCCGCGGCGGCCGGGAAGTACCCGCAGCAGATCTCCGGCGGGATGGCCCAGCGGGTGGCGATCGCCAGGGCACTGGTCTACGACCCGCGGATCGTGCTGATGGACGAGCCGTTCGGTGCGCTCGACGAGATCACCCGGGACCGGCTCAACCTGGAGGTCCGCGATCTCTGGGCCCGGACCGGGAAGACCGTGCTGTTCGTGACCCACTCGGTGCCGGAGGCGGTGTTCATGTCCTCCCGGGTCGTCGTGATGGCCGCCGGGCCCGGCCGGGTCGGCGAGATCGTGGAGATCGACCTGCCGGGCCGGCGCACCGCGGCGACCACGACGACCCCGGGCTTCTTCGACGCGGTGACCCGCGTCCGCACGAGCCTGTCGGCGCACATGGGGGCGTCGTGAGCGCCGCCCCGGCGGAGCGGTACGCGCCGCGGGCGGCCACCCGGTGGCTGACCGTCCCGGGCACGGTGCTGCTGCTCGTCCTGTTCGTCGCGGCCTGGTCGGCCGCGATCCGGATCTTCTCGATCGGACCGCTGACCCTGCCGTCGCCGTCCGGGGTGCTCGCCGCGGTCGCCGAGAAGCCCGTCGTCTACCTGCGCAACGGATGGAACAGCCTGGTCGAGGCGGTGCTGGGGCTGGGCGCCGGCGTCGTCGTCGGGGTCGCGGTCGCGGCGCTGGTCGTGCGCCGCCGCACGGCCAGGGCGGTGTCGGCGGTCTACGCGTCCGCGCTGATGGCGGTCCCGGTCGTCGCGCTGATCCCGCTGGCCAACGCGGTCTTCGGGTTCGGCATGCTGCCCCGGGTGGTCGTGGTGGCGATGGCCGTCGGCCCGCTGATGTTCACCTTCGCACTGAACGGCTTCTCCGCGGCCGACCCCGGGACCGTGGAGCTGTTCCGCAGCATCGCCGCCTCCCCCGGCCGGACCGTCCGGTCGCTCTACCTCCCCGCCGCGCTGCCGCACCTGATGAGCGGCCTGCGGGTCGCCGCGCCGACCTCCTTCACGGTCGCACTGCTCGCCCAGTACTTCGGCGGGAGCCTGGAGAACCTCGGTACCTACATCAAGAGCGCATCGGTGCAGCTGCGCGTCGACAACCTCTGGGGCGCGGCCCTCACCGCGTTCGTGTTCTGCGCGCTGCTGTTCTGGCTCGCCATCGCGCTCGACCGGTTGCTCGTGCGCCGACGCTGACCCGCCCCGGACGGCACCTCCCCCGAACCCGTCCGTCCCCGACGATCCACAAAGGACACCATGATGCGCATTCCCTGTCGCAGGCTCCTCGCGGCCCTCACCGCCTCGGCCGCACTGCTCACCCTCGCCGCCTGCGGGACCGGCGCCGACACCGGGGACGCCGCTGCCGACGGCCTCCGGCCGGTCACCCTCGCCCTCGGCTGGGTCACCCAGGCCGAGTGGGCCGGCTACTACGCGGCACAGGAGCAGGGCTTCTACCGGGAGGCGGGACTGGACGTGACGATCCGGCCGGGCGGGCCGGACGTCAGCGCCCAGCAGATCGTCGGATCGGGCCAGGCCGAGCTCGGCACCGACAGCTTCGGCAACACGCTGAGCGCGATCGACCAGGGCGCCTCGCTGAAGGCGGTCGCCCAGACCACGGCCCGGCCGGGGTACGTGATGGTGTCGAGGAAGTCTGCGGGCATCGAGTCCCCCGCGGACTGGGTCGGCAAGCGGATCGGCTCGTGGGCCGGTGACCAGAAGCTCTACGCGACGATGGCCAAGTACGGGATCGACCCGGACACCGACGTCACGATGGTCCAGCAGGGCTTCGACATGAACCAGTTCCTGTCCGGCGACATCGACATCGCCTCCGCGTACGCGTTCAACGAGCTCGGCCAGGTGCTGGCATCGGGGATCCCGGCCGAGGAGCTGAACGTCTACTCCTTCGCCCAGGACGACACCTCGGTCGCCGAGGACGGGATCTTCGCCAACGGCGACTTCCTGGAGTCCAACCGGGACGACGTCACCGCGTTCGTCACCGCGTCGATGCGCGGCTGGGCCTACTGCCGGGACAACGCCGAGCACTGCGTCGAGCTGGTGGTCCAGCAGGGCACCGCGCTGGACGCCGACTTCCAGACCTACCAGATGAACCAGCTGAACCAGCTGATCTGGCCGTCGGTCGCGGGGCTCGGCAGCATCGACGAGGAGTGGTACCAGCAGTCGATCGAGCTGCTGCACCGGTACGGGGTGATCAGCCGGGAGCTGCCCCTCGACGAGGTCGCCGATCTCGCGCTGAACGAGGCGGCGACCGCGGCGCTGGACGACGTCGACCGGTTCGGTGCGGCCTACACCGCTCCCGACCTGCCGGCCGACCTGTTGACCAGGGGCTGAGTACCGGGCCGGGCCGGCCCGGCCCGGCCTATCCCGGCGGCGTCAGGGCGGTGAGGGCCGTCAGCTCCGCGACCAGGGTCGCGGCGTCGGCCGGGCCGGCCTGCACCGTCGCGCCGTCCGGCGGCGGCCCGCCGATCACCGCCGGGGTGGGCCGCCGCTGGTAGTAGCAGCCCTGCGCGGTGACGTGCACCAGCAGCACCGCGGGCGCCCGGTGCCCGCCGGGCCCGGACCGCCCGGCGCCGAGCTGGGCGAGGCCGCGCAGGTCGCCCATCCGCGCGACGAGCTCGGCCTCGGCGCCCGAGCAGCCGCGCCGCAGCAGCTCGGCCACCCAGCGGGTGCGGTCGCCCGCCGCCGCGGCGGCGGCGCCGGCGAGTACCCGCGCCGGGATCCGCACGGTCGGGCCCGGTCCGCGGGCGAGCGGCCCGAGCAGCTCCACCAGGGCGGCGGCGGCCTGCTCGGGCGGCACCCGGAGCAGCGCGACGTCGTCACCGATCCGGGTGGCGAGCACGGCCCGCCCGGACCGGTACCCGATGAGCGCCTGCTGGGCGGTGGGCGGGGAGACGACGAGATCGTGCTGGAACTCGGGTGCGACGACGGTGCGCAGGTCGTCGACCAGGGCGGATCGGAACCCGCCTGCGCCGAGCAGTCCGCGCGCGGCCAGCGACCGGGTCGCCGCACGGACCACCCCGGCCCGCTCGACGTCGGTCGGGCCGGGACTGAGCACGCCGAGCACCGCCGGGCCGCGGCCCAGGTCCAGCAGGTCGCGGGCGACGTCGAACTCGGCGGCGCCCAGCACGGTCGCCCGTCGCCAGTCGAGCAGCGGCCCCGGCGCGGCGGCACCCGGCGCGCGGCCGGTCACCGGTGGTCCTCGTCCGGGCCGAGGACGGCGTCGGTGGCCGTCACGTCGATGTCGAAGACCTCGTCGGTGGGGACGACGTAGCGGTTGCGGTGGTCCTGCCCGCCGCCGGTCCCGGCGCCGGCGCCGGACATCGGGCCGTACCCGCCGGGGAAGCCGGACCCGCGGGCCTCCGCGGGCCGGCCCGTGTACGTCGTGGGATCGGCCGGGCCGGGCCGGGCGCCCGGCGGGCCCCATCCGCCGCCGCGCCCCGGTGCCGGGTGCGGTTCGGGCGCTCGCGCACCGCGCCCGGGGCCGGGGACCAGCTGCTGTTGCCGGGCCCGTTCGGCGAAGTCGCGGGCGAGCTGGTCGCCGGTGCGCAGGCCGCCCGGGCCGGGCAGCGGGCCCCCGGGCCGGGTAGCGGGCCGAACGGGGTCGCCGGCCGGTCGGGCGCCCACGGCCGTTCCGGTCCCGGTGGCGTGCCGGGGCCCGGCAGCCGATCGGGGGGACCGGCCACGACCTCGGCCTGGCTCACGGTGTCCGGCCGGTGCGTGTCGGGCGGCTCCGGTACCCCCGGTCCGGGTGGGCCGGTCGGCCCCCCGGAGCCCCCGCCGCCCGGGACGTGCGGCCCGCCGGGACCACCGATGTCCGGGATGTCCGGACCGCCGGTGCCCGGTGGCGCGGGCGGCCCCGGGGCGGGACCGCCGGGACCGGTGATCGGCGGGGGCACCGTGCGGGTGTCCGGGCCTGCCACCGGCCCGCCACCGCCACCCCCGCCGCCCTGCTGGCCGGTCCCGGGCGGCCCCCCTGCCGGCGGTGGGGCGGCGCCGGCGAAGTCGTCGTCGGTCGCGGAGGTCTCGGCGGCGTAGCGGTCCAGCGCCCGGTTGGCGATCTCGTCGTTCACCAGGTTGCGCTCGGCGATCGTGACGTGGTCCGCGCCCCGCCCCCACAGCGAGTGCCACGCCTCCGACATGTTGTCGACCGAGCGCTGGAACCAGCTGTGGTCGGCCGGGTCCACGTAGGTGATCTGCTTGCGCATCGTCTCGAACGAGTGGCCGTGGTCGACGAGCCGCTCGGCGCCGTTGCCGGTGACGGCGGCGGTGTCCGCCATCCCCGAGGAGGTGGCGGCGAGCGAGTTCCGGGCCGCGTCCGAGGCGGTGCCCTGCCAGGCGATCTCGAGATCGGTGATCCGGCGGTCGGCCACGTCACCCGATTCCTGGAGTGAACCGCTGAGGGATCGCATGCCGTCGGAGACCGGCAGCGTCGCCGCGATCCCGGGCTTCCCGTCCACCCAGCCGAACTTGGTCGCCATGTCGAAAGCCGCGAAGTTGTAGCAGCGGAACAGAGACATGCTGCTCACCTCCCGCCGGGAGGGGCATCGCCCGGATGGGTCGACGGCATCGGGGCGGAGCCGAAGGATCGACCGAGCTCGTCGTCGGTGAATCCGTAGTGCCGGGCGGCTTCGGCGAGCCTGTCCGCGGCCTCCCGGAGCTCGGCGACGTGGGCCCAGTGGACGGCCTTGAACCCCTCGATCTTTCTCCTGAAGTTCTCCGCCGCCTGGATCGACACCGGGTCGCTGCCGCACGGCTCGAGGTTCAGCCGGCGGTCGGCATTGTCGAGCGCGCGTCGCATGGACTCGATCTGGGTGACCAGGACGTCCCGGACCTGGAGGACGTTGGCGACGTCGACCTGGAGGAGGAGCTCGTCGGAGGCGCTGTCACGGGGACTGTGCGCGGGTGAGGACACGGTCGGAACCTACGGACGACGCGGACCGAGCGTGGACCTTCGCCAGGACGCCGTTGCGATGGTGAACCCGTCAGCCACCGATGGTGGTCAGTACGGCCTCTGCGACGTCCTCGGCCTGCCGGCACACGTCGCGGATCGCCTGCGGGTCCCCGCCGGTGTCCGGCCTGCCGTTGTTGATCTGGACCCGGACGGTCTGTTGCGGCCCGGCATCGACGGCGATCTGGCAGAAGGCGGGGAGACCGGGACCGTTGTTGGTCTCCGGTGCCCCCTCGACCGCGCCGAAGCCGGCCACGAGGAGCATCCGCGACCCGCGTTCCGTCGCCGCGGCGTCGGCGCCGAGCGGGATGAACTGGACACCTGCGCCGATTCGGGAACCGATCCAGGTGCAGTCCCGCGCTGTCGCGCCGTTGACCGTGGTGGTGCCCGGGGTCCCGGTTCCGAGGCCGCGGGATCCGAGTTGCTGTTCGGTGAGCGAGTCACACGGATCGAGCCGGGACACGTCGATGTCCCGGGGGCGGTCGGGTATGGGGCCCGCAGGCTCGTCGGCGGAACAACCGGCGACGGCGCTGGCGATGCCGAGGAGCACCAGCAGGACGGTCGTGCCGCGCCAACCTGATCGGCCCACGTCGTCCTCCGTTGCGCGATGGAAGATCCACAGGCTAGTCCGCGGCCCACCACCCGCACGCCCGAACGCGTCGAAAAAAGTTGAGCCGGGTCGGAACAACTCTGCGGGGGCGTCCGTTGACCAGCGTGAGAGCAAGTTGAGCAGGGCCTACTCAAGGGCGATGCGCACCGTGCTCCCCGGCCTGGTACAACTTGAGCCGGACGCACTCATACTCGTACTACACGGAGGCAGTCACCATGGCTCGTACGGTCGGTATCGACCTCGGGACCACCAACTCCGTCGTCGCCGTCCTCGAGGGTGGCGAGCCGACGGTGATCGCGAACTCGGAGGGTGCCCGCACCACTCCGTCGGTCGTCGCGTTCGCCCGCAACGGTGAGGTTCTCACCGGTCAGTCCGCGAAGAACCAGGCCGTCACGAACTCCGACCGCACCTTCCGCTCGGTCAAGCGCCACATCGGCACCGACTGGAAGACGCCGGACATCGACGGCAAGACCTACGCGGCGCAGGAGATCAGCGCCCGCGTCCTGCAGAAGCTCAAGCGGGACGCCGAGGCCTACCTGGGCGACGAGGTGACCGACGCGGTCATCACCGTCCCCGCGTACTTCGAGGACGCGCAGCGGCAGGCGACCAAGGAGGCCGGCCAGATCGCCGGTCTGAACGTGCTCCGGATCGTCAACGAGCCGACCGCGGCCGCGCTGGCCTACGGGCTGGACAAGGGCGAGAAGGAGCAGACCATCCTGGTCTTCGACCTGGGTGGCGGCACGTTCGACGTGTCCCTGCTGGAGATCGCCGAGGGCGTCGTCGAGGTCAAGGCGACCAACGGCGACAACCACCTCGGTGGCGACGACTGGGACGAGCGGATCGTCACCTGGCTCGTCGACAAGTTCAAGAGCTCGCAGGGCATCGACCTGACCAAGGACAAGATGGCGATGCAGCGGCTGCGTGAGGCCGCGGAGAAGGCGAAGATCGAGCTGTCCAGCTCGTCCTCGACCAGCATCAACCTGCCCTACATCACGGTCGACTCGGACAAGAACCCGCTGTTCCTGGACGAGACGCTGTCCCGCGCGGAGTTCCAGCGGATCACCCAGGACCTGCTCGACCGGACCCGCCAGCCGTTCAACCAGGTCATCAAGGACGCCGGCATCTCGGTCAGCGCGATCGACCACGTCGTGCTCGTCGGTGGCTCCACCCGGATGCCCGCCGTCACCGAGCTCGTCAAGGAGCTGACCGGCGGCAAGGAGCCCAACAAGGGCGTCAACCCGGACGAGGTCGTCGCCGCAGGCGCCGCCCTGCAGGCCGGTGTGCTCCGCGGTGAGGTCAAGGACGTCCTGCTCCTCGACGTCACGCCGCTGTCCCTCGGCATCGAGACCAAGGGCGGCGTCATGACCAAGCTGATCGAGAAGAACACCACGATCCCCACGAAGCGCTCGGAGATCTTCTCCACCGCGGACGACAACCAGCCGTCGGTGCAGATCCAGGTCTTCCAGGGCGAGCGTGAGATCGCCGCGTACAACAAGAAGCTCGGCATGTTCGAGCTGACCGGCATCGCGCCGGCCCCGCGCGGCGTCCCGCAGATCGAGGTGTCCTTCGACATCGACGCCAACGGCATCGTCAACGTGTCCGCCAAGGACATGGGCACCGGCAAGAGCCAGGAGATGACGATCACCGGCGGTTCGGCGCTGTCCAAGGACGACATCGACCGCATGGTGTCCGAGGCCGAGGCGCACGCCGAGGAGGACGCCAAGCGTCGCGAGGAGGCGGAGACCCGCAACCAGGCGGAGACCCTCGTCTACCAGACGGAGAAGTTCCTCAAGGAGAACGACGAGAAGCTCCCGTCCGACGTCAAGGACTCGGTGAACGCCGCGCTGGGCGAGGCCCAGGAGGCGCTCAAGGGCACCGACCACGAGGCCGTCAAGACGTCCATGGAGAAGCTGGCGACCGAGTCCCAGAAGATGGGGTCGGCCCTGTACTCCCAGCCCGGCGCCGAGGGCGCCGCGGGCGCGGCCGGAGCCGGTGCCGCCGGTGCCGACGCCGGTGCGACCGGGGAGCAGCCGGACGACGTCGTCGACGCCGAGATCGTGGACGACGACAAGGACAAGGGCGACAAGTGACGGCGCACGGCCATCCAGGAGACGGGACGGTCGACATGGCAGACGGTGACGAGCAGGACAGGCAGCAGGAGCCGGTGACCTTCCGGGACCGCCGCAAGGTGGACCCGGAGACCGGTGAGGTCCGCGGCAACGACGAGTCCGGGGCCGCCCACGCGGCGGCCCCGGGCCCGGACGGCACGGACCCGGTCGCGGGTCCGGCCGACGGGGTCGACCCCGAGGTGGAGAAGCTGACCGCGGAGGTCGCCGAGCGCACGGCGGACCTGCAGCGGGTCTCCGCCGAGTACGCGAACTACCGGCGACGGGCGGACCGGGACCGGGAGCAGACCCAGCTCTCGGCGAAGGTCTCGTTCGTCAGCGACCTGCTCACCGTGCTCGACGACTTCGAGCGCGCGGAGCAGCACGGTGACCTGACCGGGCCGTTCAAGTCGGCGGCCGACAAGGTCACCGGCGTGGTCACCAAGCTCGGCCTGGAGTCCTTCGGGGCCGAGGGCGAGCTGTTCGATCCGCAGCTGCACGAGGCCGTCCAGCACGAGCCGGCCGAGGGCTCCGGCCCGATGGTCACCGTGCTGTCGACGGTGCTGCGCCGCGGCTACCGGATCGCCGACCGGATCCTCCGGCCGGCGATGGTGACCGTGCAGGACCGGCCGGAGGCCGAGGTCGCACCGGACCCGGCGGGATCCGGGGATCCGGAGCCCGGCGCCGGCGACGCCGGCCGGCCCGGCGGGGACGACCGGGCCTGACCGGTGTGAACAGGGACGTTGCCGCGCGGTGGGGGGGGGGGGGGGGGGGCCCCCCCCCCCCCCCCGGGGGGGGGCGGGGGGGGGCGGGGGGTCACACCCCCGCGGGGTGCGGGACTCTGAATAACACGCCGA